>JBJHBG010000042.1:0-36691 GCA_050485385.1 Geminicoccaceae bacterium
CACGCCACGGACGGGGGGGCGCCCCCCCCCCCCACCCCCGAGAACCCGAGGCTGGCGTCGGCATCCCGACGACCGCCTGCTTCGCCGCCGCCCTCCATGTCTATTGTCGCCCGCAGCCGATGAAGCCTTGGGCCGCGATCGATGCGGCTCCGAGCGAGCGGGCCTGTCCGGGACTGATCGCTGACTATGCGCTGCATGCGAAGGGCGATGGCGCCGCCGAGCCGCACCGAAGGCGGCCTCGACCACGCCACCCACACTCGACCGCACCTTGCCCATGTTGAGGAACACACGCACGACCGCCTCCGCGCCCAGTGGCTCTGCAACGGCCGGCCGCGGGAGAAGGTCGGGCGGGTGACGGCGGAGTGATTCGGACGGTGCGGCGCGCTACGCGGCGCTCAGACCAGGCCGCCGTTCGGCATCACGATCTGGCCCGCGACCCACGACGCCTGCTCGGATGCCAGGAACGCGATGACGGCGGCGACCTCCTCCGGTCGGCCGACGCGGTCGAACGGGCTGAGGGCCGCCGAGCGCCGGATCGCCTCCTCGGTCTTGCCGGCACGGAAGAGGTCGGTGTCGACCGGGCCTGGGGCCACCGCGTTGACCCGCACGCGCCGCGGCGCCAGTTCCTTCTGCAGGGAGCGAACGAGGCACTCCAGCGCCCCCTTGCTGGCGATGTAGGCGCCGGAGTTCGGGATCGGATGCCGCACGAGCGAGGTGCTGACGGCGATGATGCTGCCGCCGTCCGGGCAGTGCCGTGCCGCCGCCTGGAGCACGTTGAAGGCGCCGAACAGGTTGACGCCCATCACCCGCTCGAAGACGGCGGGGTCCATCTCGGCGAGCGGGGCCGGCGGCACGTTGATGCCGGCATTGGCGACGATGCAGTGGGGCGGCGCCCCGAACGTCTCCCGCACCCGCTCGAACACCGCGTCGACGGCGTCGCGGTCGCGCACGTCGACCTGGTGAGCGTTCGCCGCATCCGCCCCCGCCGGCATCGCCTGGGCGTAGGTCCAGGCAACGTCGAAGCCGGCGTCGCCGAGGGCTGCGACCGTGGCCGCACCGATCCCGCGGGAGCCGCCGAAGACCAGGGCTACCTTCTTCTCGCTCATGGAATCGTCTCCCTCCTGGCCCGCGCGCTCGGGGGCCGTTGTCCAAGATCGGCGCCGGCCCTAGGCGTCACGCAGCGTCCCGCCGCAGGATGCGCCGCTTCGCCCGTGCCAGCAGCGCCCGCACCGTCTCGCTCTGGAAGCTCAACGACAGCACGATCAGCAACAAGAGAACCAGGGCCACGGGCCGGGTGAAGAACGGCTCGATGCTGCCGAGGCTGCCCTGGAGGGCTCGGCGCAGGTTGACGTCGGCCATGGTGCCGAGGATCAGCCCGATCACCGCCGGGGCCACCGGGTAGCCCAGCTCCTCCAGGAAGTACACGACGAGGCCGAAGGCGAACATCAAGTAGACGTTGAACAGATTGAGGCCAAGCGAATAGGAGCCGAGTGCGGCGAGGAACGAGATCACCGGCATCAGCACGGCCGCCGGCACCTGGAGGACGTAGACCGAGACCCGCGCGAGGAGGAGGCCGATGACCAGGATGCACACGGTCGCCCAGAACAGGATGGCGGCCACCAGCGGGATGAAGTCCGGGTTCTCGATGGCCAGCATCGGCCCCGGCCGGACGCCGTGCAGGTTGAGCGCGCCCAAGAGCATCGCCGCCGGCGGCGAGCCGGGGATGGCCAGGATCAGCACCGGGATGATGGCGCCGGCGATGCAGGCGTTGTTGGCGGTCTCGGCGGCGATGACGCCGCGGATGTTGCCCTTGCCGAAGCTCTCGGGATCGCGGTCGGCCTTGCGTGCGGCATCGTACGAGGTCCAGGCGGCGACGTCCTCGCCGACGCCGGGAATGGTGCCGATGCCGACGCCGATGCCGCCCGAGCGGAGGATGCCGAACTTGGTGCGCCAAAGTTCGCCATAGGCCGGGCGCAGGCGGCGGATCGGGGCGGTCGCCTCGTTGTGGCGGCCGAGGTCGCGCATGGCGCGGAACACGGCCGGCAGGGCGAAGCCGCCGAGGATCACCGGCACGATCTCGATGCCGCCGGCGAGCTGTGGGTTGCCGTAGGTGAAGCGCTGATAGCCCTGCAGGGTCTCGATGCCGACGCAGGCGAGCAGCAGGCCGAGGATGCCCGCGATCCAGCCCTTGGCCGGCATGTCCGGCGAGGTGAGCGAGCCGCAGATCAAGACGCCGAAGATGGCGAGCAGGAAGAACTCGACCGACGTGAAGTTCAGGGCGAGGCGGACCAGCAGCGGCGAGATCAAGATCATCGCCACGATGCCGAAGAAGGTGCCCACGGCCGAGGCCACCGTCGCGGTGGCGAGGGCCTCGCCGCCGCGGCCGGCCATCGCCAGCGGATGGCCGTCGAGGGCGGTTGCCGCCCCCGCCGCCGTGCCCGGAATGCCCAGCAGGATCGCCGTGTGCGACGGCCCGTAGATGGCACCCACATAGGCGCCGAGCAGGGCGAAGAGGGTGAGGTCGATCGGCAGGCCGAAGGTAACCGTGGTCAACAGCGCCACGGCGAGCGTCGCCGTCAGGCCGGGCAGGGCACCGAACAGCACGCCCAGCACGAACGCCGTCGCCAGGACGCCGAGGTTGATGGGCGTGGCGACCGCAACGATCTGGACGAGAAAGCTTTCGAGCATCATGGAGCGTCGGATCGCCGATCAGGGTGCCGGGACGAACAGAAAGGTCGAAAAGACGTAGGCGATGGCGTAGGGCACGGCGAAGGCGACCGCGAGAGTGATGGCGAGGCGCTTGGGCCAAGCGGCACCGGCGCCGGGCAGCCAGAAGAGGCCGATGAACACGGCGAGGAAGAAGGCACTCACGAGCTGGTAGGGGTAGTTGCCGAGGCCCGCGAAGATATAGAGCCCGATCCACGCCATCGCGAACACGACGCGATGCACGCCGAAATTGCGCGGCAGGCCAACGAGCCAGCGGCCGAACGTCCCGACGAGGTCCCGGTGGCCGCCTTCCTTGATGGCGACCGCGAGCACCCTGAGGCTGAAGACGATCAAGAGAGCGCCGACGATGGTCGGGAAGAGGGCGGGCGAGGTGTACCACTGGTGGCGGCCGCGCACCCAGGGCATCTGGCTCGCCTCGTAGACGACGTAGGCGCCGAGCACGACGAACAGCGCCGATACCACCACGTCCGCCTTGCGCCGTGCCGGGGCCGGAAGCATGGGACACCCTCGCGGTTGCGACGCGGCACGCCGGCCCGGGGACCGGCGTGCCGCCGTCAGTGACGGGTAGGGTTCAGTTCGGCTCGGGAATGCCGATCTCGGCCGGGTTCAGCTCCGCCACGCCGAGGTTGTACAGCTCCCAGCTCAGCACTTCCTGCTGGCGCAGCACCCGCTCCATCGCCGCGTCGCCGTGCTCGAAGATGAGCGTGAAGTGCCGCTCCTCCAGTTCGGCCATGCGCGGATGGTCGCGCACCGCCTCGAACGCGGCATCGAAGCGCTCGACGACGTGCGCCGGCGTGTCGGCGGGCAGCGCCATGCCGAGCCACTGCGCTGCGGCGGTGTTGCCGACGTCGGGGTAGGTGTCGCCGGCGGCGGGAATGGTGCCGTGGTCGGGGAAGTCGTAGGAATTCATGCGCACCATGGCGAGCGGGCGGTACTGCCCGGCGCGGATGTACTCGGCCTGCTCGGCGACGCCGGAGACCACGGCCTCGACCTCGCCGGTCATGGTCGCGACCTGCGCCGGCGCGCTGCCCTCGAACGAGATGAGGTTGAAGCCGGCGTCGGCCGCGGCGTCGAGCGCCATGGCCTTCAGGTGCCAGACACAGCCGGTGGCGCAGAAGCCGACGCGGACGCGGCCGGGGTTCTCGCGGCTGGCGTTCACCAGGTCCTCGAGGGTATGGTAGGGCGAGTCCTCGCGGACCGAGATGACGCCCTGCGAACCGGCGACGATGTACCAGCGCCAGTCGTCCATCCGGGTGTGGTGGTACTCCATGATCGGCACGATCGGCATGTGCTCCGAGGCGCCGAGGATGGCGTGGCCGTCGTGCGGCTGGCCCCAGACGTGCTGCATGGCGACACCGCCGCCGCCGCCCGTGCGGTTGGTGACGTTGATGCGGGCGCCGAGTTCCTCCGACAGCGCGTCGGCCATCAGCCGGTTGACCATGTCGGTGGCGCCGCCGGCCGAGGCCCAGACCGAGATCTCGATCGGCCGCTGCGGCCAGTCCTGCGCATGCACGCTGGTCGCGGCGGTCAACGCACCGACCGCGATCGCTGCCATCAAGGCTTTCGAGTAGGTCATTCGTTCGTTCCTCCCCAGGGTCTTCATTCGTTCGGGTCGCTGTCGGAACCGGGACCGGCCGCGTTGGCGACGCGAGGGCGCCGGAAAGCGGTCTTCGTCAGGGCCGGCGAACATGCGGTACTGCGTATCGCACGCGTGGCCGGGATCGCTCCCCGCCGCTCGCGCACCTTGACCTCCTTGCAGCATCGTCGATCACTCGTGCCGGTCTGAAAAACGTAAGGGCCCGATCTCGTCGCTGTCAATATCGCATCGTGAGTAAGCATCCCACGATGACGATAGCTCGGAACCGTGTCGCGCACACCTGCGGCATCGGCGCTACGCCAGCGCGCACGCGGAATTCGGCGATCTGCCGGGTGAGCGAAGGCCCTGAGCCAGGCCGGAGGATAGTCGCGTGGCTGCGCCTGGCGTTGATCTTGCCACATCGCGAGGCTATGCTCGTCATTATGAAATGTTGGGCCAGCCGGGGTCGCACCCCGAGAGCCGGCCTTCCCTCGAGGAAAGGAGGCATGCATGGCCAAGGGCGCCGAACTCATCACGGAATTCCTCGTCGGCCAAGGGGTGCCGTACGTGTTCGGGATCTGCGGTCACGGCAATGTCGGCATGCTCGACGCGCTCTACGATGCCCGCGACGACATCAAGCTCATCTCGCCGCGCCACGAGCAGGTGGCGGCCCACATGGCCGACGGCTATTTCCGCGTGAAGCACGAGCCCGTGGCGACGCTCACCTCCTGCGGGCCGGGCTCCGCCAACATCGTCATGGGCACGGCCTTGGCGCTGACCGACAGCTCGGCCTTCCTCGCCATCACCGCCAACGTGCCGACCGCGCAGTTCAACCGCAGCCCCTTCCAGGAGCTGAACCGCCACAACCAGGCCGACTTCGCCAACGTCATGCGGCCGGTGGTCAAGCGCAGCTTCCAGCCGACGCGGGTCGACATGCTGCCCTTGGCGCTGCGCCAGTCGATGACGACCATGCTCACCGGGCGGCCCGGTCCCGTGCATCTCGACGTGCCCTTCAACGTCTTCCAGGAGGAGGCGGACGTCGGGCTCGAGCATGGGGGCGCGATCAGGGCCAATGCACCGCGCAGCGCCGCCAGTGCGGAGGACGTGGCACGCACCGTCGACCTGCTGCTCGCGGCCGAACGCCCGGTCCTGTTCGTCGGCCACGGCGTCACGCTATCGGAGGCGTCCGACGAGCTGACGGCCCTGGCGCGCCGCCTGTCCGTGCCCGTGATCAGCTCGCCCAACGGCATGGGCACGCTCGACATGGAGGATGCGCTGTCGCTCGGCTTCATCGGCCGCAACGGCGCCTATCCGGCGAACCAGGCGGGGCGCCTCGCCGACCTCGTGCTCGCCGTCGGCGCCCGCTTCGACGACCGCTCGGCCTCCTCGTGGATGCCCGGCTATTCCTGGAATTTCCCGACCACCAAGCTGATCCACGTCGACGTCGATCCGGCGGAGGTGGGCCGGAACTATGCACCCGACCTGCCGATCCTCGCGGATGCCCGGAGCTTTCTCCGCCAGGTTCTGGCCGAACTCGACGCGCGCGGCGTCGGCGGCGAGCCGCGGCTCGGCCCCTGGCGCGAGCAGATCGCCGGCTGGACTGCGGAATGGGAGGCGTTCGTCCGCCCAAACTTCGCGGTCCACGCCCAGCCGATGCGGCCGGAACGGGTGGTGGCGGACCTTCGCCGCGTGCTGCCCGACGACGCCATCCTCACCTTCGACGCCGGCGTCCATCACAACTGGTTCATGCAGTTCTGGAAGGCGCGGCGGCCGGGAACGATGCTCAACAGCTGGGGCTTCTCCGGCATGGGCTTCGGCCCGGCGAGTGCGCTCGGCGCCAAGTTGGCGGCCCCCGACCGGCCGGTGATCTCGGTCTGCGGCGACGGCGGGTTCGCCATGGTCCCGCACGTGCTCTGCACCGCCGTCGAGTACGACATCCCCGTCGTCTGGGTGGTCTGGAACAACTTCGCCTGGGGGGCGATCCGCGACATCCAATACGGCCTGTTCGACGGCCGCGAGATCGGCACGGCCTTCTACGCCGGCGCCAACGCCCAGCCCTACAACCCCGACTTCGCCATGTGGGCGCGGGCGGCCGGCGTCGAGGCCAAGACCGTCACCCGCTCCGAGGACTTCGCCGCAGCCTTGGAGGAGGCGGTGCGCGCCAACCGGCCCTATCTGCTCGACGTCCATGTCGACGCCGACATTCGCCCGCCAGCGACCGGGGCCTGGGCCTTGCCGCCGATCCCGCACAAGGAGCCCGTCTTCGGCCAGCGCGTGCTGCCCGACGGCACGGCCTGAGGTGGCGCGCATCCTGGTCACGGGCGGCGCCGGCTTCGTCGGTGCGGCGTTGGTCGAGGCCCTGGCGGCGCGGGGCGACGAGGTGGCCGTGTTCGACCTGGGTGCCACGCCGGCCTTGGCGCGGCTGCTGGAGCGCTTTCCCCGCCTCCGCTTCTTCCCTGGCGACCTCGTCGACTGGCCGGGGCTCTTGGAGGCGGTGGCCGCGGTGCGGCCGGAGACCGTCGTGCATTGCGCGGCCCTGGTCGGCATCGCCAAGGGCGTCGCCAGCCCGATCGCCACCATGCGCGTCAATGTCGAGGGTGCCCTTGCCGTGTTCGCGGCGATGCGCCTGTTCGACGTGCCGCGGCTGGTGAACCTCTCCTCGGAGGAGATCTACGGGCCGTTCGCCCACCCGGTCATCGACGAGACGCACCCCTGCCGGCCGGTGAAGCCCTACGGCATCTCGAAATACGCGGTCGAGCAACTGGCGCGCGACTTCGCCCAGGAGAGCGGCAAGGAGGTGCTGCACGTCCGCACCTGCTGGGTCTACGGCCCTGGCCTGCCGCGGGCGCGCGTGCCCAAGACCCTCCTGGACGCGGCCATCGAGGGCCGGTCCTTGCACCTCGCGGGCGGGGCCGACTACCGGGTCGATCAGATCTACGTCGACGATCTGGTGGACGGCATGCTCCGCCTCATGGACCACCGGGACCATCGCCACGACGCCTATCACCTGACCACGGGCGAGGCTCCCAGCCTCGGCGAGGCGGTGGACCTGATCCGCCGGATCGTGCCCGGCGCCGACCTCGCCATCGCCCCCGGCCCGTTCGAGGTGACGCCCGGCGTGGCGGCCGTGCGCAAGGGCGCCCTCGACTGCACCCGTGCCCGCGAAGCGTTCGGCTTCAGCCCGCGCTACGACCTCGGCCGCGGTTTCGAGGCCTATGTCGCGGCGAGGCGGGCCGGTGCTTGAGGACCGCTCAACCGGCGGCGCGTCGCCGGTCGATGACGTGCAGGAGGCCGTCCAGGCCAAGGACGTAGGACTCGATCCCGAAGCCCAGGACCATGCCCTCCGAGGCCTCGGCGGTCACCGTCTGGAGCCCGCCCTTGATCGAATTGTGGGTGATGTGGACCTCGACATAGGGCAGGCGGGGGCGCACCGCCTTGAGGCAGTCGCGCAGCGCGAAGCCGGCATATTGAAAGCCCGCCGGGTTCATCAAGAGGCCGTCCATGCCGCTGTCGGCCGCCCGGTAGACGTGGCCGATCGCCTCGCCTTCGACGTGGGTGTAGACGATCTCCAGGGCGACGCCCCGCTCGGCCGCCCGCGCCTGCATCGCCGCGTCGAGCTCCGCTGCCGTGGTGGTGCCGTAGAACTCGGGCTCGCGCTTGCCGAGATAGGTCATGTTGGCGCCTTGCAGCATCAGGATGCGGGTGGCGGGCATCGATCGGGTGCTCCCTGGCTGTGGGCATAAGGTGCGGCATTGACATACAGCATTCCACAATGTCGAAACGAGACCAACCCACATGACGACGGGAGGCGGTCGATGGCCGAGCGCAAGGCGGTGATCCGCAACATCGCGGAGGTGCCCTGGAAGGAGTTCCCCGGCCATTTCGGCGGGGCCTTGTCGAAGCCCCTGGTCGACGAGGCGGGGCTCGGCGCCCAGCACCTCGACCATCGCATCTCGTCCTACGCGCCGATGGCCTACGTCGCCCGCCATGCCCACCGCGTGCAGGAGCAGATCTACCACGTCCTCTCGGGCGAGGGGCTGTTCGAGTACGGCGACGCGACGCGCGTGGTCCGGGCGCACGACGTCATCTTCATCCCGCCCGGCGTCGAGCACGCCTTCCACAATACCGGGCTGGATCCCTTGGTCTTCCTGGTCATCACCTCGCCGCCGCAGGACGACTGAGGCGGAAGCTCGGAGGCAGCCGCAATGGCGATCCTGATCACCGGGGCCACCGGCCATGTGGGGCGCACGCTGGTCGAGCAGGCGGCGCGCGCCGGTCTCGACGTGGTGGCCCAGCACCGAGGCGGCGAGCCGCCGGCCCTCGCGCCCGACCTGCACGACCGCGTGCGCTGGATCCGCTGCCGGCTGGACGATGCGTTCGAGACGGCGGCGGCACTGGGTGCTGCCGACATCGAGCGCTGCGTGCACACCGCGGCCGTCCCCAACGACCGGTTGGCGGCACCGATGCCCTGGGCCACGGTGCAGGCCAATGCGACCGCCACGGCAGCCCTTCTGGAGCTGGCCCGCACGCAGGGCTGGCGGCGCTTCGTCTACGTCAGCACGGGCTCGGTCTTCCAGGCGGACATGGACCTCAGGGTGCCGGTGCTGGAGGACCACCCGATCAGCCCGCGCACCCTCTACGGCTCGACCAAGGCGGCGGGCGAACTGTTCACCGCCATGTACCGCCACCAGTACGGCCTGTCGGCGGCGACCGTGCGCATCTCGTTCGTCTACGGCCCGCCCTTGGTGCCGCCCGAGCGCGACCTGCCAAGGGGGCCGGTCGTCGCCTTCCTGCGAGAGGCCTTAGCCGGCATCCCCATCGACGAGCCCGCGGGCGGCGACTTCGCGGCGAGCTTCACCCATGTCGACGACGTGGCGGCGGGATTGCTGGCCGCGGCCACGGCACCCGAGCTGCACCACGACGTCTACCACCTGGGGCACGGCCGCAATTGGACGACCTTCGAGGTGGCTGACGCCGTCCGCGCGGCGGTGCCGGGTGCCGAGGTCACGGTCGGTCCCGGCACCATGCCGTGGACTACCTTCAACCGGATGCGCGGGCCGCTCGCGGGCACGCGTCTGCGGGACGACACGGGCTTCGTTGCGCGGCTGCCATTGGCCGAGGGCGTGGCGGCGTTCGCCGCCTGGATGCGGGGGACGGCATGACGTTCGAGAAGGTCCTCGTGACCGGCGCCGATGGGTTGTTGGGGCGCCATGCGGTGCGCGAACTGGAGGGGCGCTGCCGGGTGCGCGGCTTCGATCTCCGGCGGGGCGAAGCGCCGATCGACTGGGTCACGGGCGACTTGACCGATGCGGCGGCCGTCGCGGCGGCGGTCGCGGGCCAGGACGCGATCGTCCAGATCGCCGCCATCCCCAACATCTGGTCGGGCACGGGCGAGCGCACGCTTCAGGTCAACGTGGTCGGGCTCTATCTCCTCTTGGAAGCGGCGGAACGGGCGGGTGTGCGCCGCGTCGTCATCTGTTCCAGCGATTCGGTGGTCGGCTTCACCGTGCGCGAAGGCCGCATGATCCCGCCGGACTACCTGCCGATCGACCTCGACCATCCCCTGCGGCCGACCGACCCCTACGGCCTCAGCAAACTCTTGGGCGAGGAGGCCGGGCGCAGCTTCGCCCTGCGCGGCAAGCTGGAGGTCGTCGTCTTGCGGCCGGTGTTCGTGGCCTATCCCGAGATGTACGGCGAGATCGCCGCCCGCGCCGCCGCCCCCGAGACCTATCGCGGCACGCCCGCGGGCGGCCCCTCGTCGGCGGGCGGCGGTGCCTGCTGGCACTACGTCGATCCGCGCGACGCCGCCCGCGCCTTCCGCCTCGCCCTGGAGATGCCCTACACCGGCTTCCAGCGCTTCTTCGTCTCCGCCGAGACCACCCTGGCCCCCGAGCCGACAGTGGAGCGGCTGGCCAAGGTGGTCGGCCGGCCGACCGAGGTGCGGCGCCCGGAGCTCTACGCCGCCCATCCCTTCGCGCCGCTCTACGACCTCACGGCCAGCCGCGAGGTGCTGGGCTTCACCGCCGAGCACGACCTGCGCGAACGGTTCTGCGGTGACGGCCGATGAGCGCCTTCCTGCCGGTGGACCTCGGGGGGCTTCGCGTCCTCGTCACGGCGGGCGGCAGCGGCATCGGCCGGACCATCGCCGAGGCGTTCGTCGCCGCCGGTGCCGGGGTGCACGTCTGCGACGTCGACGAGGCGGCGCTGGCGACGCTCGTCCGGGAGCGGCCGGAGATCGGCGCGACGCGGACCGACGTGGCGGATCCGGTGGCGGTGGATGCCCTGTTCGATGCGGCCGAGGCTCGGCTCGGTGGGCTCGACGTGCTGGTCAACAACGCCGGCATCGCCGGGCCGACGGCGGGCATCGTCGACGTCGAACCGGCGGCCTTGCGCCAGACGCTGGCGGTGGACGTCGAGGCCATGTTCCACTGCGCCCGCCGCGCCGTGCCGCTGCTGCGCGCGGCCGGCGGCGGGAGCATCCTCAACCTCTCCTCGGTCGCCGGCCGGCTCGCCTTTCCGATGCGCACGCCCTATGCGGCGGCGAAATGGGGGGTGATCGGCTTCACCCGCAGCCTCGCCGTCGAACTCGGCCGCGAGAACATCCGCGTCAACGCGATCCTGCCGGGCCATGTCGACACCCCCAGGTTCAGGGGCGTTGCGGCACGGCGGGCGGCGACGCTCGGCATCGCACCCGAGGAGATGGAGCGGCGCATGCTGGAGCCCGTGGCGCTCGGCCGCACGGTGCGGCGCGAGGACATCGCCAACATGGCGCTCTACCTGGCCTCGCCCTTCGGTGCCGCCATCGCCGGCCAAGCGGTGAGCGTCTGCGGCGGCGTCGAGATGATGCGCTGAGCGGACGCGGCGTTGCCGGGACGGGTGCCGCACTGCATGACGTTCGCTCGACAGCGTCCTATGCTTGGGGCTTGGCGTGGACGGGAGTGCCGATGCAGGCGAAGACGGAAACGGGCGAAGGCAAGGAGCGCAAGGAGCGCGCGGGCGTGCAATCGCTGGAGCGCGCGTTCTCCATCCTGACGCACATTGCGCAGAGCGAGGAGGGCATCACGCTCGCCGAACTGTCGCGGCTGGTGCGGCTGCACACCAGTACCACCTTTCATTTGGTACGGACGATGGTGGAGTTGGAAGCGGTTCGCCAGGACGCGGCGACCAAGCGCTACCACCTCGGCCGCCGGGTGTTCGGCCTCGCGGCGAGCGCCTCGCACGAGATCGAACTGGTGGCGGCGGGCCGGCCGCATCTGGAGGAACTCGCCGAGCGCACCGGCGAGACCACGCACCTCGGTCTCGTCTGCGCCAACGAGGTGATCGTGGCGGCACGGGTCGCCGGAGCCGGGGCGTTCCAGCTCACCGAGCGGTCGGGCGGCGTGCGCCCGGCGCACAGCACCAGCCTCGGCAAGGTGCTGCTCGCGGCGTTGCCGCCGGCCAAGTTCGAGACCTTCTTGAAGACGGTGCCGCTCCTGGCCTCGAGCCCCAACACCATCACCGACCCGACGCTGCTGCGCGCCGAGGTCGAACGGGTGCGGCAGACCGGCATCGCCTTCGACGATGCGGAGTTCAATGCCGAGGTCCGCTGCATCGCCGCCCCCGTCCGCGACTACACCGGCGAGGTGGTGGCGGCGTTGGGCGTCTCCGGCCCGATCTGGCGCATGACGCTGCAGCGGATGAACGACCTCGAGGTGCTCGTTCGCGCCACGGCCGAGCAGCTCTCCCGCGATCTCGGCTTCCGCGTCGCCGCCGAATAGGCCGTTCGCGCGCGAACGCGACGGCGCTCGCCGTGCGTCGCGGCTTGATCTCCGTCAATGCCGTATGCTAGCTCATATTACCGAAAGGGAGAGGCATGGCGGCGACGAGCGAGCGTCCGCGCGGCATCTTGGCCATCTGGCACGACATCGCGCCCGGTTGGGAAGGCGAGGTGCTGGCTTGGTACGACCGCGAGCACCACTTCGAGCGCCTCGACGTGCCGGGCTTCCTCGGCGTCAGGCGCTATACGGCGCTCGGCTCGGGCCCGCGGCTGTTCATCCGCTACGAGACGGTCGATGCGGCGGTGCTGGGCTCGGCGGCCTATCTGGCGCGGGTGAACGCACCTACTCCCGGGACGCTGCGAGCGCAGCCGCAGTTCCGCAACAACTCCCGCACCGTGTGCCGCCGGCTTGCTCGCTTCGGTCGGGCCGAGGGCGGCGTCGTGGCGACCTTGCGTCTCGCCGGCACCGAGGGCTGGGCGTGGCGGGATGCCGCTACCCTGCTGGAGCGGCGGGGCATCCTCGCCGCCGAGGTGTGGGAGGCGGATGCGGAGCGCTCGGCCATCGCCAGCAACGAGAAGCGGTTGCGCGGCGTCGCCGACGCGCACGTTGCCGCCGTGCTCGTGGTTCATGCCAGCGACCCGGCAGCGGCCGAGGCGGCGGCCGCCGCTGCCCTCGCATCGCTGCCCGACAGTCTGCGGGCCGGGGCGCAGCACGACCTCTACGCACTGAGCTTCGCAGCCGAGGGAGTGACATGCGCGTAGCCGCTTTCGGCACCGGCTTCTTCAGTCAGTACCACTACGACAGTTGGTGCCGCATGGAGGGCGTGGTGCTGGCCGGCATCTGCGTGCACGGCAACCGCGCGCGGGCGGAGACCTTCGCCGCGCGCTATGGCGCCGAGGGCGTCTACACCGATCCCGAGGCGATGTTGGACGCGGCCAAGCCGGATCTGGTCGACGTCATCTCCACGCCCGAGAGCCATGCCGTGTTGGTCGCAGCGGCAACCCGGCGCGGCATCCCGGTCATCTGCCAGAAACCCTTGGCGCCGAGCTTCGACGAGGCGTGCGCCATCGTCGCCGACGCCGAGCGTACGGGCACGCTGGTCGTCGCCCACGAGAACTGGCGCTTTCGCCCCTGGAACCGCGAACTGGCGCGGCTGGTCCGGGACGGTGCCGTCGGCACGCCGCTCAACCTCGCCTTCCGCCTGCGGCCGGGGGACGGGCAGGGGGCCGACGCCTATCTCGACCGCCAGCCCTATTTCCGCCGGATGCCGCGCTTTCTGGTCCACGAGACCGGCATTCACATGATCGACGTGTTTACCTTCCTGATGGGCCGCATCGTCGCCGTGAGCGCGCACCTGCGCCGCCTCAACCCCGCCATCGTCGGGGAGGATGCGGGGCTCGTGCTGTGCGACTTCGCCTCCGGCGCGGCGGGCGTGCTCGACGGCAACCGCCTCTTGGACTTCGAGGCCGACAACCCGCGCCTGACCATGGGCGAGACGCTGCTCGAGGGCACCGAGGGCGCGCTGCGCGTCGACGGGGCGGGGCGCATCTTCCGCCGCCGCCGCGGTGGCCGCGAGGACGAGCACGTCTACGCCTGGGAGAACCGGGGCTATGCGGGCGATTCCGTCCACGCCTTGCAGATGCACGTGGTGCGTCACTTGCGGGAAGGGACGCCCGTCGAGAACACCGTGGCCGAGTATCTAGGCGCCTTGCGCGCCGAGGAGGCGGTCTACCGCGCCGCGGCCGAGGGCCGCCGGGTGCGCATCGAGGAGGACGACCGGGAATGAGTGCGAGCGAAGCGGAGCGCCGCTATCGGCGGGTGGCGGTGACCGGCGGCAGCGGCCGGCTCGGCCGCTACGTGGTCGACCGGCTGCGGCCCCACTACGAGGTGAGTGTGATCGACACCAAGCCGCCGGCAGCGAGCGACGTCGCCCACACCGACGTCGACATCACCGATCTCCAGGGTCTGCAGCGGGTCTTCGCCGGTGTCGACGCCGTGATCCATCTGGCGGCCGTGCCCAACCCGCGCACCAGCACGCCCGAGACCTGCTTTCGGGTGAACACCCAGGGCACTTGGGCCGTGCTCCAGGCGGCGGAGGACGCGGGCGTGCGGCGCGTCGTCGTCTGCTCGAGCGATTCGGCAACCGGGCTGCACTTCAACCCGAAGGACTGGGCGCCCCAGTACCTGCCGGTCGACGAGCGGCACCCCTTGCGGCCCAGCGAGGTCTACTCGCTCAGCAAGGAGGTGACCGAATCCATCGCCCGCTGCTTCGCGGCCCGGGGCAAGGTCGAGGTCCTGGTGATCCGTCCCGGCCACATCGTCTTCGAGCCCGAGTATCCGGAGATCGAGACGCGCGGTGCAGACGTGCAGAACTACCACCTCTGGGGCTACGTGGCGCCGGAGGATGTGGCCCAGGGCTTCCAACTGGCGCTCGAGCACGCGGACGGCCGCTACGACTGCTTCTTCGTCGGTGCCGCCGATGGCCTCAACACGCGGCCGACCCTCGAGCTGATCGCGGAGCGCTTCGGTGCCGTGCCGGAGGTGCGCCGCGACGTTTACGAGCGGAACCCGTGCGCGGGCGTGTTCGACATCACCCACGCCAAGGAAACGCTGGGCTACGCCCCCAAGCTGACCTGGCGCGACTTCCGCCGCTCCTGAGCGCCGGCAACCCCCTTCAACGATCCGGATGGCCCCGATGGCGAGTGCAACGTCGATCTTCGCAGTCAACACCTACTCCTACACCTTCGACATGAAGGCCGGCGACTGCATCCGGCACTTGGCCGACCAGGGCTATCCGGGTTTCGAGCTGATGATGTATCCGGGCCATCTGTGGCCGGCCGAAGGCGCCGCCGCACGGGCCGATCTGGCGAAGGCTGCCCTTGCCACCGGCACGCGCATCGTCTCCATCAACATGCCCAACATCGACCTCAACATCGCCGGTGCGTCCGACGAGATGCGCGCCTACTCGCTGGGCCTGCTGGAGTGCTTCGTCGACCTCGCAGGCGACATCGGCGCGCGCTTCGTGGTCATCGGGCCGGGCAAGGCCAACCCCTTGTTCGCACCCGAAACGGACCTCCTGCTCGGCCACTTCTTCGCCGCCCTCGACCGCCTCTGCCCGGCGGCCGAGAAGGCCAGTGTGAAGCTCGTCGTCGAGAACATGCCCTTCGCCTTCCTGCCCGATGCGGGCTCGCTGATGGCGGCCCTCGACCGCTACGGCAACGACGACGTGGGCGTCATCTACGACGTCGCCAATGGCCATTTCATCGGCGAGGACCCGTGCGCGGGCCTCCGCCAGGTCAAGTCGCGGCTCGAACTCGTCCACTTCTCCGACACCGGCCGTAAGGTCTACCGCCACGACGTCGTCGGGCTGGGCGACGTCGACTTCGCGGCCGTGCCGCCCGTGCTCGCCGAGATCGGCTACGGCGAGTTGCCGGTGCTCGAGGTCATCTCCCGCAACGCCGACGCCGAGACACGCGACAGCGCCGAACGGCTCGCCGCGATGGGCTACGGCGCCAACGGCTGAGCCCGTCGTGCCGCGCGTCGCCCTCGTCGTCGGGCCGACCGGCGCCATCGGCTCGGCGGTGGTCCGCGCCCTGGCCGCCGAGGGCGGCTGGGCGGTGCAGGGCCTCTCGCGCACGGCTCCGAACCAAGCCGGCGATTGGGACCACGTCGCGGCCGACCTGCTCGACCCGACAGCACTAGGGCGAGCGCTCGCGGCAACCCGCAGCGCGCCCACCCACCTCGTCTATGCCGCGCGGGCGCCGCACGGCGAGGGCGGGGTGGAGGACGTCGCCGCCAATCGGGCGATGCTGGTCAACGTCGTGGCCGCCGCCGAGGCGGCCGGCGCGCTGCGTCACGTCCATCTGGTCGAGGGGACCAAGTGGTACGGGGTGCATCTCGGCCCCTACCGCAGCCCGGCCAGTGAGGACGATCCACGCCACCTGCCGCCCAACTTCTACTACGACCAGGAAGACGCGCTCGCCGACATGCAGCGCGGCAAGGCGTGGACCTGGTCGGCCTCGCGCCCCAACGTGGTCTGCGACTTCGCCCCTGGCCGGGCGCGCAATCTGGTGACCGTGATCGGCGCCTATGCCGCGATCTGCCGCGAGCTCGGCGTGCCCATGGACTTCCCCGGCACGGCCGCCGGTTACGCCACGCTCACCGAAGTCACCGACGCCGACCATCTGGCGCGGGCAATCCTCTGGATGGCGACCGCACCCGCCGCCGCCAACCGCGCCTTCAACGTCACCAACGGCGACGCCTTTCGCTGGCGGCACATGTGGCCCCGCCTCGCTTCCCATCTCGGCGTCGCCCCCGGCGAGCCGCGCGATCTCCGGCTCGCCGAGTGGATGCGGGACAAGGGGCCGGTCTGGGACCGCATCGTCGGGCAGCACGGCCTTCGCCCGCTGCCGCTGGACGCGGTGGCGCTCTGGGCCTTCGGCGACTTCGTCTTCCGCCAGGATTGGGACGTGCTCTCGAATCTCACGCGGCTGCGCCAAACAGGCTTCGGTGCCGCCGTCGACAGCGCGGAGATGTTCGAGGCGCAGCTCGACCGCTACCGCGAGGCCCGCATCCTGCCGCCCGCAGAGCCCGGGAGCCCGTAAGGTGACGCATGCGGAACGAGGGGGGGGCTTTTGGCCCCCCGCACCCCCCGAAGACTCGAGTGCTGACGGCCTTGGCCGTCAGCCGGGGGCCCAGGGGGCCAGAAGCCCCCTGGCTCTACCGGGCTCGTAGCCATGCCGCTTCTGCACACGGCCCATCTGCGCGTGCGGCCCGAGGCCGTCGAGGCCTTCCGCGCGCGGATCGCCCGTCATGCGGCCACCAGCCTGGAGCGCGAGCCCGGCTGTCATCGCTTCGACGTGCATCAGGAACGGGACGATCCGACCTTGTTCCTGCTGATCGAGGTCTATACCGACGATGCGGCCCTGGCCGCGCATCGGGAATCCGAGCATTACCTCGCTTTCCGGGCCGACGTTGCCACATGGATCGTGGACCGGACATGGTGGTTCTGGCCCGACGAGCGGGCCGTCCACACAGCCTAGGGAGGAGGGTCGAATGGATTTGGAGCTCGAAGGGCGGACGGTGCTGGTGACGGGTGGCTCGAAGGGTATCGGGCTCGGCTGCGCCCAGGCTTTTGCCGCGGAGGGTGCGCGCGTCGCCATCGTCTCCCGCGAGCGGGCGAACGTCGACGCCGCCTTGAGGACGCTCGGCGGCGGCCACGGCTTCACGGCCGACCTCGGCGATGCGCGGGCGGCCAGCGATCTCGTCGAGCGGGTGGAGGCCGAGGTCGGCCCCATCGACGTGCTGGTCAACAGCGCCGGTGCCGCGCGGCGGAGCCCGCCCGACGAGCTGACTGCCCAGGCCTATCACGACGCCATGCGCGCCAAGTACTTCACCTACGTCCACGTCATCGACCCGGTGATCAAGCGCATGGCGGAGCGCGGCCGGGGCGTGATCGTCAACGTCATCGGCATCGGCGGCAAGGTGCCCTCGCCCCTGCACGTGCCGGGCGGCGCCGCCAACGCCGCCTTGAGCCTCGTCACCGCCGGCCTCGCTACGGCATATGCCGGGCGTGGCGTGCGCGTCGTCGGCGTCAGCCCCGGCGTCACCCGCACCGAGCGCATGCGCGAGGGGGCGGCGGCCGAGGCACGCGCGCGCGGCATCACCGTCGAGGAGGCCGAGGCGGCACAGGCGGCACGTATTCCGCTCGGCAGGCTCGCCGAGCCCGACGACATCGCCCAGGCGGTCCTGTTCCTCGCCTCGCCTCGCGCGAGCTACCTGACCGGCGTCAACATCGCCATGGACGGCGCGGCGAAGCCGGTCGTGATCTAGGTGGCGAAAGGGAACGGCAGGGCCAGGGGGGACTTGATGGTCCCCCCTGGAACCCCCCGGTGAATGGCGGCAGGGGCCAAGAGCCCCCTGCACCTGCTGTCGACCTACTGGTCCTCGGCAGCGGTGCGGCCGGCTTGACGGCGGCGTTGACCGGCGCGTTGGAGGGTCTGCGCTGCCGGGTGTTGGAGCATCAGCCGGTCGTCGGCGGTACCAGCGCGCGGTCGTCGGGCACCGTCTGGGTGCCGGACAATCCGCACCTGCGCCGGGCCGGCATCGTCGACGATCGGGCCAAGGCCGAGGCCTATCTCGCGTCGCTCGTCGGCGACCGGGGGCCGGTGGAACTCTGGCAAGCGTTCCTCGACGCGGCGCCGCGCATGATCGGCGATCTGGAGGCGCGGGGCGGGCTCGCCTTTCGGCCGTTTCCGGCCGCGCCCGACTATCGCCAGGACCATCCGGGGGCGGCGTCGGGCTGGCGCCCCCTGGAGCCCTTGGCGTTCGACGGCGGTCGCCTCGGCCCGGATTTCGACCGCCTGGCCTGGCCGCTGCCGGAGCTGATGCTGTTCGGCGGCATGATGATCACGCGCGGCGAGGCGATGCAGCTCCTGCGGGCCGACCGCTCGCCTTCGGCGGCGATGCTCGGGCTTCGCCTGGTTGCCCGCTACGCCAAGGATCGCCTGCGCCATCGGCGCGGCACGCGGCTGGTGCTGGGCAATGCCCTGGTCGCGCGTCTGTGGGCCGGCCTGCGCGCCCAGGGCGTTGCCGTCACGACGGACGTCGCCACCAAGCGGCTGCTCGTCGAGGACGGGCGCATCGCGGGCGTCGAGCTGGCGGACGGCACCCCCATTCGCGCGCGGTGCGGGGTCGTCCTCGCGGGCGGCGGCTTTCCGGCGAGTGCCGAGTGGCGCCGCGCGCACCTGCCGGAGCCGGTGGCCGAGCACACGCCGGCGGCTCCCGGCTGCGACGGCTCCACCCTTGATCTGGCACTGGATGCGGGAGCGGTGCTCGGGCCGGCCGGGCAGGACAACGCGCTCTGGTTTCCGAGCTCCATCGCCCGGCGTCCCGACGGCACGACGGCGGTCTATCCCCACATCGTGCTCGACCGCGCCAAGCCGGGCGGGCTCGTGGTCAACGCGGCGGGCGAACGCTTCGTCGACGAGGCGGTCTCCTACCACGAGTTCGTCCGCGCCATGTACGGCGCCAATCGGCCGGGCCAGAACGTACCCGCTTGGCTGCTCTGCGACGCCGATTTCGTGCGCCGCTACGGCCTCGGCCTGATTCGGCCCAGGGCACTGTCGCTCCGTCGTCACGTTCGCAGCGGCTATCTCACCGAGGCGCCCGACCTGCGCACGCTCGCGACCCGGCTGGGCCTGCCGCCGGACCGGCTGGAGGCGACGGTCCTCCGCTTCAACGGCTTCGCCCGAAGCGGCCGGGACGCGGACTTCGGCCGCGGCGAGACCCTCTACGACCGGAGCAACGGCGATCCGGCCGTCGGTCCCAACCCTTGCCTCGGACCGCTTCGGCGCCCGCCCTTCTACGCCGTCCGGCTGGAGCCGACGCCGCTCGGCACCAGCCGCGGCCTCGTCGCCGACGTCCACGCCCGCGCGCTCGACGGCGGTGGCCGGCCGCTTCCGGGCCTCTACGTCTGCGGCAACGACATGCAGTCGGCCTTCGGCGGCGAATATCCCGGCGCCGGCGGCCAGCTCGGCCAGGGCATGACCTTCGGCTGGCTCGCGGCACGCCACGCGGCGGGAAGGGCGGAAGGGGGGACTTGATGGTCCCCCCCCGACCCCCCCCTGCGCAGGCGCCGCCTGCGCCACGGTTTCGGGGGTGCGGGGGGGGGCCAACGGCCCCTTGCTCTTTTCCTTCCTAACCGGCCGCCGCCAACTCCTCGGCTTCGAGCGGGGCGAAGCCGGTCCAGGCGCCGTCGAGCACGAGTTCCCGCGCCGTGGCCTTCAGCTCGGCCGCGACCACGGCGGCGGCGGTGGTCTGCCGTGCCGGCCCGAGGGCGTAGAGGTAATTGCGCCGCCTGAAGCGGACGTCGGCGATGGCGAGCCGGTCGAAGCGGCGCCCGCGCGGGCCTTCCTGCATCACGGCACCGGTCGGCTTGATGGTGCCGCCGAGGCCGTCGTGGACGCAGGTCATCACCAGCGCCAGCGAATCGATCTCCGCGACCACGGTGGGGGCGAGGTTCTGCTGCTCGAAGCCGGCGTCGATCCGCTTGCGCAGGCCGTGGGAGGCGGTGGGCAGGATCAGCGGCACCTTCGCCAACTCGGCGATGGTGATCTCGGTCCGCTCGGGCGGTACCAGGCCACCGTCGGCGGCGACGATGAGGAACAGCTCCTCCTCCATCAGCGGCTCGACCGCGAGGTCGGGTGCGACGTCGGGGCTGAAGAGCACGGCGAGGTCGAGCTGGCTTTGGGTCATCAGCCAGGCGATGTGGCCGCTCATGCCCTCGACGACGTTGAGCAGGATGCCCGGATAGCGGCGGCGGATGCGGCGGACCAGGGCGAGGCCGAGTGCCGAGACGGTGGTCGCCGGCAGGCCGAGGGAGACCATGCCGCGAAGGGTCGCGGCCTCGCTGCGGGCGATGGCGAGCGTCTGGTCGAACTGCCGCAGCAGGAAGAGGGCGTGGTGGTAGAGCGCGAGGCCGCTTTCGGTCGGCACAACGCCGCGCGAGCTGCGGTGCAGGAGCGGCCGGCCAACCTCCTCCTCCAGCCGGGCGACCTGCTGGCTGAGCGCGGGCTGGGCCACGTTCAGCTCCCGCGCGGCCTTGGAGAGGCCGCTGCACTCCACGATGCGGACGAAATAGCGGAGCTGGCGAATGTCCATGCCGCTAGCGAGCCACGGCGCCGGGCCATAAGTCAAGCTTATACCTATAGGCCCACAACCGTATTTCTCGCGGTTCGGGCGGCGCGGTAGATTGCGCGCAAGCAACACGCACGGCGCCGTGAAACGGCGAGTGGCAGAAGGCGCCGGCGGATCAGGGAGGGTGAGGAGCCCAGATGACCCAGAACCCGAAGCCCGCTTCGGCGGGAACGCTGGATCGGCGACAGGCCATCCGGCTCGGTGCCGGCCTCGTCGCCGCCTCGGCGATCGGCATGCCGGCCATCGTGCGCGCGCAGTCGGGGCCGATCCGCATCGGCCACCTGACGCCGATGACCGGCTTTCTCGGCACGCTCGGCGAGAATTCGGTGCGGGGCATGCAGCTTGCCGTGGAGGAGATCAACGCCGCCGGCGGCGTCGGCGGGCGCATGCTCGACGTCCGCTCGGAGGACTCGATCAACCCCGAGAACGCCTCGACCAAGGCGCAGCGCATGCTGGAGCGCGACGGGGTCGAGTACATCATGGGCGAGATCAGCTCGGCCTCGGCCTTGGCCATCGCCCAGGTCGCCGAGCGCAACCAACGCTTGTTCTTGGCCCTCGGTCCGCGCTCGGACGTGCTGCGCGGCGAGCATTGCAGTCGCTACATGTTCTGCACCGACATCCCCAACACCGTGATGGTCAACGCCGTCGGCGAGGCGCTGAAGCGGGACGGCATGGTCGACGGCAAGCGCTTCTTCACGCTGACCGCCGACTACGTGTTCGGCCACGACCTGTTGCGGGCGGCGCGCAACTTCTTCGACGCCAACGGGGCCGAGTTGATCGGCGACGAGCTGATCGCCACCGACGTCACCGACTTCAGCCCGTTCATCTTGAAGGTTCGCCAAGCCCGCCCGGACGTGGTCTGCTGCAACCTCGCGGGCAATCAGGTCACCAATTTCGTCAAGCAGTACGCCGAGTTCGGGCTCGACTATCCGACGGTCGGCTTCAACCTCAACACTGCCGATGCTTGGGCCGCGGGTGTGGGGAACCTCGGGGGCACCTGGCCCACGGTGTGGCTGCACACCCTGGACACGCCGGGCTCCAAGGCCTTCGTCGAGGCGTACCGGGCGCGCTTCGGCCGCCTGCCCGAGAACCACGCCTGGATCACCTACGTCTCGATGAAGATGATGGCGCAGGCGATGGCGGAAACCCGGTCGACGGGGACGCCGGACCTCGTCGAGTACCTGGAATCCGGCGCGGAGTTCGACCTGTTGAAGCACCGCCCGGCGTATTTCCGCGCCTGGGACCACCAGCTGATCCAGGAGGCCTACTCGTTCGACGTGAAGCCCGACGGCACGTACGCCGACGAGTACGACATGCTTCAGCTCGGTCCGGCGGTGCCGGCCGCCGACCAGTCGCTCGAGGTGATCTATCCCACATCCGAGCAGAACACCTGCACCCTGACCTGCCCCCGGCAAGGCCGAGAAACGCCGCCGCATGCAATGGATCTTTCTGGCCGAGCAGGTCGTCAACGGCCTCGTGCTCGGCGGGTACTATCTGCTGATCGCTTTGGGGCTCTCGCTGATTTTCAGCGTCGGCGGCATCGTCAATCTGGCGCACGGCGCCTTCTACGCGCTCGGCGCCTACGTGTCGGTGCAGCTCGTCAAGGTGGTGGGCTTCGCGCCGGCGGTGATGATCTCGCCGGTGCTGGTGGCTTTTCTCGGCATGGCATTCGAGCGCTTCGTGCTGCGCCGGTTCTACCGCGAGGACCCGATCCTCAGCCTGCTCGTCACCTTCGGTATCGCCCTCATCGGCGAGCAGGTGATCCGTATGATCTGGGGGGCCGCACCGTTGCCGGCCACCATCCCGCAGAGTATCCGCGGCCCGGTCATCGTCGGCGACTTCCTCTTCTCGCGCTATCGGCTGTTGATGCTGGCGGTCGTCACGGCCGTGCTGGTCGGCCTTTGGCTCCTGTTGCATCGCACGTCGTTCGGGCGGGTCGTGCGTGCCGGCATCCAGCGGCCGGACATGGTGGCGGCCCTCGGTATCCGCCTCCAGCCCTACATGACGGCGGTGGTGATGCTCGGCGTCGGCCTTGCAGCCCTCGGCGGCGCGCTCTTCGCCCCCATCACCACGGTGCATCCGGCAATGGGCTCGGAAATCCTGACCATCGCCTTCGTCGTCGTGGTGATCGGCGGGCTGGGCAGCTTCTGGGGGGTGGTCGCGGCGGCGCTCCTGGTCGGCGTGGTGCGCGGCGTCACCGTCCACTTCGTCCCCGCCGCCAGCGAAGCCTCGATGTACGCCTTGATGTTCCTCGTCCTGCTGCTCCGTCCGCGCGGTCTGTTGGGCGAATCGATCGAGAAGTTCGACAAATGAGGTCCGCTGCGGGCGCCCGCTACCGGCCGCTGCTGATCGGCGCCGTCGCGCTGGCGGCGCTGCCGCTGGTCCTGCCGCTGGTGGGTCTCACCCTGCACACGGCGACGATGGTGGTGATCCTCGCCATCGCCGCCATGGGGCTGAACATGATGATGGGCTTCACCGGCCTCGTCTCGTTCGGCCACGGCGCCTGGTTCGGCATCGGCGCCTACGCGGCGGCCCTGGCGCAGAAGCACCTCCTGGCGGGCCATGTCGTGGTGCCGCTGCTCCTGGGCGCGCTGTTCGTCGGCCTCCTGGCGGCGTTGGTCGGTGCCCTGATGCTCAGGCGGCGGGGCGTGTACTTCGCCTTGATGACGCTCGCGCTCTCGGCCCTGACCTACACCATCGCCTTTCGCTGGACCGCCGTCACCGGCGGCGAGGACGGCCTCGGGGGCCTGACGCGGGGCACGATCGGACCGTTCGACCTGCACGATTCGCTGACATACTACGTGTTCACGGCGGGCGTGGGCTTTCTCGTCCTCTACCTGCTCCTGCGCGTCGTCCGCTCGCCCTTCGGCCACGTGCTGGTGGCGATCCGCGAGAACCAGACGCGCGCCGAGTTCCAAGGGTACGCGGTCCAGCGCTACAAGCTCGCCGTGTTCGTGCTCTCCGCGATGGTGACCGGGCTCGCCGGCGGGCTCTCCGGCTTTCTCCACTACATCGTGACCGCCGAGACCACCTCGATCGAGATGTCCGGTGAGCTTCTGGCGATGGTCCTCATCGGCGGCATGCGCGACCTCTTGGGACCGACGCTCGGCGTCGTCTTCTACGTCTTTTTCCGCGAGCTGTTCTCGATCTGGACCGCCGACTGGCTTTTCTGGTTCGGCCTCGTCTTCGTTGGCTTCGTCATGTACTCGCCGGGCGGCCTCGTCGGCATCTGGGGACTCGTCCGCCGCCGTTGGTCGCCGCCGCCGACCGAGAGTGCGGCCATGAGCCGGCGCCGCATCTACGAGGGCCTGCCCCTGCCGGCGAGCCTGCGGCCGCCGCCGTTGGCGGGCGACGTGCTCGACGTGCGCGGCATCTTCAAGCGTTTCGGCGGCATCCAGGCGGTGAACGACGCGGCGCTCACCGTGCGAGCCGGCGAGGTCCATGCGCTGATCGGCCCGAACGGCGCCGGCAAGACCACGCTCTTCAACGTCGTCTCCGGCCTCTACGGCGCCGATGGCGGCAAGGTGCAACTCGGCGGCCGGCCGGTCACCGGCCTTTCGCCCGACCGCATGTGCCACCGTGGCCTCGCCCGTTCGTTTCAGATCACCAGCCTGTTCGACGGGCTCACCATCCGGGAGAATCTCAGGCTCTCGGTGCAGGGCCGGCATCCGGGCCGTTTCGACTGCTGGCATGACGTCCAGCGCTACGCCGACGTCGAGGCCGACACGGCCGCACTGGTCACCTTCCTCGGGCTCGAGGGCATCGAGGACGTGAAGGCGGGCGATCTCTCCTATGGCGGCCAACGGCTGGTCGACCTCGGCATCGCGCTGGGCTCGCGCCCGTTGGTGCTCCTGCTCGACGAGCCCTTGGCGGGGCTGGCCGCCGCCGAGCGCGAGCGGGTAGCGCGGCTGGTGCGCATCGTTGCCGCCAACGTACCGGTCCTGATCGTCGAGCACGACGTCGACCGCGTCCTCGGCCTGTCGCAGCGGGTCACGGTGATGAACGAGGGCCGGGTGCTGCTCACCGCACCGCCCGAGACGATCCGAACCGACCGCCAGGTGCAGGAAATCTATACCGGGACCGGCACGCCCGCCGTCACCCGCCGCCCGGCCGCAACCACCGCCGACGCGGCGCCGCTCCTGGTCGTCGCGGGGCTCAACACGCATTACGGCAAGAGCCACATCCTGGACGATGCGCGGCTCGACGTGCGGGCGGGCGAGATCGTCGCACTGCTCGGCCGCAACGGTGCCGGCAAGTCGACCTTCTTGAAGTCGATGATGGGGCTCGCGCCGCCAAGTTCGGGCTCGATCCGCTTCGACGGCCACGAGTTGGCGGGGCTGTCGGCGCCCGACGTCGCCCGGCTCGGCGTCGGCTACGTGCCGCAAGGCCGGGGCCTCTTCGCCGGCATGAGCGTGGCCGACAACCTCGCCCTCGGCCGCCTCGCGCGGGCGACCGATGGCGTGGCGGGCTTCGTCTGGAGCGAGCGGGAGATCCTGGAGATCTTCCCCCGCCTGGGCGAGCGTTACCGCACCCACGCCGACTTTCTCTCCGGCGGCGAGCAGCAGATGCTGGCGGTGGCCCGGGCGCTATCGGGCAACGTCCGGCTCCTCCTCCTCGACGAGCCGTTCGAGGGCCTGGCGCCGACGGTGGTCGAGGAGCTGTTCGCCGTGTTCGACCGCCTGCGCGAGCGCGTCGCGATCGTCATCGTCGAGCACAATCTCGACCTCGTCCTCGCCCTCGCCGACCGGGTGTTCGCGCTGGAGCAGGGCCGGGTGTTCCACGAGGGACCGGCCGCAGCCCTGCTCGCCGACCTCGATTACCGCAAGAAGATCCTCTGGCTTTGACGACGAAAGGAAGGACGACGTGACCGAGATGACGACGGCCAAGGGCGAGCGGCTCGAGCATCGACTCCTGATCGACGGGGCGTGGACGCGCGGCGAAGGCGGCGATATCGTCGTGCTCGACAAGTTCTCGCTTCGCCCCCGCGCGGTGGCGACGGCCGCGTCGCCCGTGCAGATCGGCGCCATGCTGGACGCGGCCGATCGGGCGTACCGGGCCGGTGCTCCGGTGGCGCACGATCGCGGTGCAGTGCTCGACGAGGCGGCGCGTCTGCTGGTCGAGCGCCAGGACGCGTTCGTCGACACCATGCAGGGGGAAGCCGGCTTCACCGGCGCCGACTCGCGCGGTGAACTGATGCGCGCGGTCGAGACGCTGAAGCTTTCGGCCGAGGAGGCGCGGCGGCTGACGGGCGAGATGATCCCCGTCGAAGGCGCCCCCGGCCAGGCGGGCCGCCTCGGCTTCACCCTGCGCGTCCCGCTCGGCATCGTCGCCGCCATCACGCCCTTCAACGCACCCCTGAACACGGTAGCGCACAAGGTGGCGCCCGCGCTCGCCGCGGGCAACGCCGTGGTGCTGAAGCCCGCCAGCTACACCCCCGGCACCGCCTGTCTCTTCGCCCAACTCCTGCTCGACGCGGGGCTGCCGCCTGGCTTCCTCTCGGTGCTGCACGCGGCCGGCGCCGACGTGGCCCCGCTCCTGGCGGACCCACGGGTGCGCTTCTTCGCCTTCACCGGCAGTACGGAGGTCGGCCGCGTCATTCAGGGGGCGGCGTCCTTGCGGCGCACGCAGATGGAGCTCGGTTCGATCGCGTTTACCATCGTCAACGACGACGCCGACCTCGACCGGGCCCTCCCGCGCATCGTCAACGCCAGCTTCCGCAAGGCCGGCCAAGTCTGCACCTCGGTGCAAATCCTGCTGGTGCACGAGCGGGTGCGGGATGCGGTGACGAGCGGCCTCGCCGAGCGGGTACAGGGCCTCGCCTATGGCGATCCGCGCGGCAAGGACACCTTCGTCGGTCCGGTGATCAGCGAGGCGGAGGCGGCCCGCATCGAGGCCTGGATCGACGAGGCGGTGGCCCAGGGTGCCCGCCGGCTCGCGGGCGGGCCGCGCCAGGGTGCGGTGGTGCCGCCGACGCTGCTCGACGGCGTGGCGCCGACCATGCGGGTCGGCTGCAACGAGATTTTCGGCCCGGTCCTGTGCATCGAGAGCTTCACCGAGTTCGACGCGGCGATCCGCCGGGTCAACGCCACCCCCTACGGTCTCGCCACCGGCATCTTCACCAACCGGCTCGACCAGGCGCTGGCGGCAGCACGGCGCTTGGTGGTCGGCGGTGTCCACGTCAACGACACCTCCAGCGCCCGCGTCGACATGATGCCCTATGGCGGTTCGAAGGACAGCGGCTTCGGTCGCGAGGGACCGCGCTACGCGGTGCACGAGATGACCGAGGAGCGGGTGGTGACGATCACGGTCTGAAGGGTAGCCGTTGACAGTCGTATACTCTCGTATACGACTGGATACGCCATGATCGCGCACGCGTCGCCAACGTCGGAGACCGCCAGCCCGCAGGGCGAGGCTGCCTATCGGGCACTGCTCGACGACGTCCGGCGCGGTCTGCTGCTGCCGGGCGCGCGGCTCAGGGAGAGCGAGATCGCCGCGCGGCTCGGCATCTCGCGCACACCCGTGCGCGAGGCCATCCACCGGCTGGAGGCGGACGGGCTGGTGGTCCATCAGCCGCGTCTCGGCGCCACCGTGCGCCGGCTCGACCATGGGGAGGTGATGGAGCTGTACGAGATGCGCACGGTGCTGGAGGGTACGGCGGCGCGGCTGGCGGCGCGGGCGGCTTCCGAGGTGGAACTGGCCGATCTCCGTGCGATCCACGAGGACCTTGCGGTCACGGCCGAGCCGGCGCTGGCCTCGAGGCTCAACCGCCACTTCCACGCCACGCTGCTGAACGCAGCGAAGAACCGTTTTCTGGTCAGTGCCGTGGCGACGCTCGAGCGCACCTTGTCGATCCTCGGCCGCTCGACGCTGGTCGAGCCCGGCCGCGCCGACGCCGCGGTGCGGGAGCACGCGGCGATCATGGCGGCGCTGGAGGCGCGCGACGGCGCGGCGGCGGAGGCGGCGATGCGTGCGCACATCGAGGCGGCACAGCGGGTGCGGCTCCGCCAGCAGCGGGAGGCCATGGCCGACGATGCGCTTTGACGTGATCGTGGTCGGCGGCGGCAACGCCGCGCTTTGCGCCGCGATCGAGGCGGCGGAAGCGGGTGCGCGGGTCTGCGTGCTGGAGAGCGCGCCGAAGGCCTATCGCGGCGGCAATTC
Source organism: Geminicoccaceae bacterium (assembly GCA_050485385.1). Classification (GTDB taxonomy): domain Bacteria; phylum Pseudomonadota; class Alphaproteobacteria; order Geminicoccales; family Geminicoccaceae; genus RECO01. The sequence goes on from JBJHBG010000042.1 coordinate 27,916, forward strand.
GCGCCACACCCGCAACTTCCGCTGCATGCACCGGGGGCCGCTCTCGGTGCTCACGGACAGCTACGACGAGGCCGAGTACTTCGACGACCTCCTGCGCGTGACCAAGGGCGAGACCGACGAGGCGCTGGCGCGCATGACCATCCGCGAGAGCGAGGCGTGTCTGCCCTGGATGGAGGCGCACGGCGTCCGCTTCCAGCCGTCGCTCTCGGGCACGCTCTCCCTCTCGCGCACCAACGCCTTCTTCCTCGGCGGCGGCAAGGCGTTGGTGAACGCCTACTACGCCACCGCCGAGGATCTGGGCGTGACCGTGCGCTACGAGGCGGAGGTCCGTCACGTCCACCTGGACGGCAACCGCTTCACCCACGTCGTCGCGGCGATGGACGGCGCCGAGGAGACGATCGAGGGACGGGCAGTGGTGCTGGCCTCGGGTGGCTTTCAGGCCGATCTCGACTGGCTTGCCCGGGCCTGGGGGCCGGCCGCGCGCAACTTCCTCATCCGCGGCACGCCGTACAACAAGGGGGTGGTGCTGCGCGACATGCTCGACCAGGGGGCATCGAGCGTAGGCGATCCCACCCAGTGCCACGCCGTCGCCATCGACGGCCGCGCCCCCAAGTTCGACGGCGGCATCGTCACGAGGCTCGACTGCGTGCCCTTCTCCGTCGTCGTCAACCGCAAGGGCGAGCGCTTCTACGACGAGGGCGAGGACGTCTGGCCCAAGCGCTACGCCATCTGGGGCCGGCTGGTCGCAGCCCAGCCCGACCAGGTCGCCTATTCGATCATCGACGCCAAGTCGCGCCACCTGTTCATGCCGTCGGTCTTCCCGCCGGTGGAGGCGGACACCATCGAGGGACTGGGCCAGGCCCTCGGTCTGCCGGGCACGGCCCTCGCCGAGACGGTAGCCGCCTTCAACGCCGCTTGCCGCCCCGGCCCCTTCCACCCCACGGAACTGGACGGCCTCGCCACGACCGGCCTCGAGCCCGCCAAGACCAACTGGGCCCGGCCGCTCGACACCCCGCCCTTCTACGGCTACGCGCTCAGGCCCGGCGTCACCTTCACCTATCTGGGGCTCGCGGTCTCGGCCACCGCGCGGGTACGGACGCCCAAGGGTCCGCTCGCGAACGTCTGGGCCGCCGGCGAGATCATGGCCGGCTCGATCCTCGGCCAAGGCTATCTGGCCGGCTTCGGCATGACCATCGGCACCGTCTTCGGACGCATCGCGGGACGGGAGGCCGCCGCCCATGTCGCCTGAGCACGACGCCCACATCGCCGAGGCGGCGCGCCAGCTCGAGATCTGCAACGCGTGCCGCTACTGCGAGGGCTATTGCTCGGTGTTCCCGGCGATGACGCGGTTGCGTGCCTTCTCCGCCGGCGACGTCACGCAACTCGCGAATCTCTGCCACAACTGCCGCGGCTGCTACTACGCCTGTCAGTACACTCCGCCGCACGAGTTCGCGCTGAACCTGCCGGCGGCACTGGCCGAGGTGCGCCAGGACAGCTGGGAGCGGCTGGCCCGGCCGCGCGTGGTCGCCGACCTCTTCCACCGTAGCGGGATGGCGGTGGCCGTCGCGCTCGTGCTCGGCTTCGCCCTGCTGTTCGCGGCGCTCGGCGCCTTGCGGCCGGAGACGGGCGAGGGCTTCTACGCCTATCTCTCGCACGGCGCGATGGTGGCGATCTTCCTGCCGGCCTTCGTGCTGCCGCTGGCGCTGGTCGGCCTCTCGCTCCGCGACTACTGGCAGGAGGTCGGCGGCGAGCCGGTGCGCTGGCCGCATCTGGTCGGTGCGGCGCGCGCTGCCGCCAGCCTGAAGAACCTCGACGGCGGCCAGGGGCAGGGCTGCAACTTCGAGGCCGAGGACCGCTTCACCGACTGGCGAAGGCGCTGGCATCAGATGGTGCTCTATGGCTTTCTCCTCGCCTTCGGCGCGACCTCGGCCGGCACGATCATGCACTATGGGATGGGCATGGAAGCGCCCTACGGCCCGTTCAGTCTGCCGAAGCTCCTCGGCGTGCCGGGCGGCATCCTGATGTGCGTCGGCACGGTGGGGCTGATGCGCCTCAAGCTCCTGGCCGATCCGGATCTCGGGGTGCGGCGCGTGCTCGGCGGCGAGTTCGCCTTCGTGGCCCTGCTCTTCTTCGTCTCCGCCAGCGGCCTCGCGCTCTACGCCGCGACCGGCACGTCGCTGGTGCCGGCGTTGCTGGCCCTGCACCTCGGCGCGGTGCTCGCCTTCTTCCTGCTCACGCCCTTCACCAAGATGGTCCACGGCTTCTATCGCTTCGCGGCGCTGGTCGCCGAGGAGCAGAGGCGCGCTGGCTAGGCAGGCGGTGAGATCGCGGGGCCGCGCATCCCTTGCTCGTTGCTACCGTCGAGCGTCGCACCCTTGCCCGGCCTCCTGACCCGTATCGCCCGTCTTCAGTGGGAGCCAACACGCGACTGTTCAGTGCGAAAGACTGCGGCTAGGGTTCCGCCAAGCAACGAATACGGAGGAGGCAAGACGATGCTCCGCGCCCTTTCCACGGGTCTCGCCCTGGGCACCGCGTTGGCGCTGTTGCCGGCAGCGGCCCAGGCCGACTGGCAGCCCAGCCGGGCCATCGAGTACATCGCACCGGCCAATCCCGGCGGCGGCTGGGACACCCTGATCCGCACGACGGCGCGAGTGATCCAGGAGGAGGGGCTGAGCAATCAGAGTTTCGCGGCGATCAACATCCCCGGCGGCGGCGGCTCGGTCGCCTGGGCGCAGATTGCGGCCGATGCCGGCAACCCGCACAAGCTGTTCGCGGTGAGCCCGCCGATCATCCTGGTGCCGTTGGCCGGCCAGTCGGCCTACGACCACACCCACTTCACCCCCATCGCGCGCCTGATCACCGACTATTCGATCATCCTGGTCGGCGCCGACAGCCCGTACGAGACCATCAACGACCTAATGGACGCGATTCGCGAGAACCCGGCGCTCGCGGTCGGCGGCGGCTCGGCGCCGGGCTCGATGGACCACATCGCCAGCGCCGGCGCGGCGATGGCCGCGGGCGTCGATGCGGCCACCCTCAACTACATCCCCTTCTCCGGCGGTGGCGAGGCGATGGTGGCGCTGTTGGGTGGCCATGTCGCGGCGGTCGCCACCGGTGCGGGAGAGGCCGTGGCGCAGCTTGCAGGTGGGGACATCCGCGCCCTCGCGGTGTCGTCGCCCGAGCGCATCGACGCGCTGCCCGACGTGCCGACCTTCCAGGAGCAGGGCATCGACTTCACCTTCGACATCTGGCGCGGCATCATGGGCACGCCGGACATGCCGGAGGAGGCCGTCGCCTACTACGCCGACCTCTACGCCCGCATGGTGGAAAGCCCGGCTTGGCTCGCCGCCCGCGAGCAACTCGGCTGGCTCGATGCGTGGCAGGGACCGGAGGACTTCGGCGCCTTCCTCGACGACCAGAAGGACCAGTTCAGCACCATCCTGACCGATCTCGGCCTGATGTGAGTCTCCGGGGGCGGGCCGAGTGCCCGCCCCTCGCCGTTCGGGGGAGACGGTGCCCATGTTCCAAGGCCGCTTTCGTCTCGGTGCCAACCAGGTGTTGGCCATCGTGCTGGCGGTGTTCGCCGTCTGGTACCTGACCGAAGCCTTCCAGATCCGGCGCTTTCCCTTACCGCGACCGATCGACAGCGACCTCTTCCCGAAGGTGCTGGGTTTCCTGTTGCTCGGGCTCTCGGGCCTGTTGTTCCTGCACACCACGCCCGACACGGGCGAGCGCGAGCGGCCGCCGGTGCGCCCCTGGCTCGAGGTCGTGATGACCGCCCTTGCCATCGGCGTCTACGCCTGGGCGCTCCGGCCGCTCGGTTTTGTGCTCGCCTCGGCCTTGCTCGTGGTCGGGCTCTCGGTGCTCTACGGCTATCGCAACGTACCGATCCTGCTCGCCGTGGCGATCGGTCTGCCGCTCTCGTTCTACCTCGCCCTCACCAAGCTGATGGCGATCAACCTGCCGGCGGGCGTCCTGCCGTTCTGAAGCTTGGAGGGCCTGCGCCTTGGACGCCTTCGCCGACCTGATCTACGGCTTCCAGATCGCGCTGCAGCCGATGAACCTCGTCTACGTCTTCGCCGGCGTATTCGCGGGCACCATCATCGGCATGCTGCCGGGCCTGGGGCCGATCAGCGCGCTGGCCCTGATGATCCCCATCACCTTCGGCATGGACCCGGCCTCGGGCCTGATCCTCATGGCCGGCGTCTATTACGGCGCCATCTTCGGCGGCTCGACCTCGTCGATCCTGTTGAACGCGCCGGGGGTCGCCGGCACCGTCGCCACCAGCTTCGACGGCTACCCGCTGGCGCGCCAGGGCAAGGCTGGCAAGGCTCTGGCGCTCGCCGCCTATGCCAGCTTCGTCGGCGGCACGCTCAGCGTCGTCTTCCTCATGCTGGTGGCACCGGCGCTCTCGCGCGTCGCCATCGCCTTCGGCCCGGCCGAGTATTTCGCGCTGATGGTGCTGGGGCTGACCGCGGTGGTCAGTCTCTCCGACCAGGCGCTGGTCAAGGGCCTGATCGCCGCCGTGCTCGGCGTCATGATCTCCATCGTCGGCATCGATCTGCAAACGGGCACCCAGCGCTTCACCTTCGGCGAGGCGCATCTCCTCCAGGGCATCGACTTCCTGGTGGTGGCGCTCGGCGTGTTCGCGCTCGCCGAGGTCTTCACCCTCCTGCTGCGCGGCGGCTCGCAGAACCAGGGCGAGAAGCAGGTCATCGGCTCGCTTCGGCTCGACAGGGGCGAGGTACGGCAGATCGCCGGACCCATCGGCCGAAGCTCGGTGCTCGGCTTCTTCGTCGGCGTGCTGCCCGGCGCCGGTGCCACCGTCGCATCCTTCCTCGGCTACTCGATGGAGAAGCGCATCGCCAAGGACGGTGCCAGCTTCGGCAAGGGCAACATCAAGGGTGTGGCGGCACCCGAGGCCGCCAACAACGCCGCCTGCGGCGGCTCGTTCGTGCCGCTCCTCACGCTCGGGGTGCCAGGCTCCGGCACCACCGCCGTGCTGCTCGGGGCGTTGCTCGTCATGGGCGTCACCCCCGGCCCGACCATGCTCCAGCAGCGACCGGACGTCTTCTGGGGCGTGATCGCCTCGATGTACATCGGCAACGTGTTCCTCCTGGTCCTCAACCTGCCCTTGATCCCGCTCTTGGCCCGTATCCTCGAACTGCCGCGGGCCCTGCTGCTGGCCTGCATCATCCTGTTCTGCATGATCGGCGTGTATGCGGTGAAGTTCTCCGCCTTCGACCTCTATTTGCTGTTGGGCTTCGGCGTGCTGGGCCTCGTCCTGCGGCTCAACGGTTTCCCGGTGGCGCCATTGATCCTCGCCTTGATCCTCGGCGATCTGATGGAGGAGAACATGCGCCGTGCCTTGCAGATCTCGGGCGGCGATTGGAGCGTCTTCGTCACCAAGCCGATCTCGGCGAGCCTCTTGGGCGTCGCCGCCTTTTCCCTCTTCGCCCCGGTGCTCTGGCGCGGCGTACAGATGCTCAGGCGGTAGGGGCGACGCCCCTCACCCGAAGGCCCAGTGGGGGATGGCGGTGGCGAGCGCCGGGATCAGCATCACCAGGGCCAGGACGACGATCTCGGCGCCGATGAACGGCCAGACATAGCGGATCGTCTCGTGGTAGCGGCACTTGGCGATCGAGGTGGCAACGAACAGCAGCACCGCCACGGGCGGCGTCGTCGAGCCGATCTGGGTCGCCATCACCAGGGCGACGCCGAGCTGGAACGGGTCGATGCCGAAGCGTTGGCCGATGAACACGGCGATCGGCACGGCGATGATCAGCACGGCCATCGAATCGATGAACATCGTCAGCACCAGCATGGTGACCACGAGCATGGCGAACACGAGCAGGGGCTCGCTGGTCACCGACATGATCCAAGCCAGCACCAACTGGTTGAAGTTGAGATAGGCCAACAGCCAGCCGAAGCCGCCGGCGATACCGATGATGCCGGCGACCATCGAGGTCGTGAGCGCCGCACCCAAGAGAATCTGCGGCAACTCGCGCAGCTTGATGGTGCGGTAGAAGACCACCGAGATCAGGAACGAGTAGACGCAGGCGACGATGCCCGCTTCGGTCGCGGTGAAGACGCCGCCGAGGATGCCGCCGACGATGATCAACGGTGCCAAGAGCGCCGACCAGACTTCCACGAGCGCGCGCGCCGCGGCCTTGAGGTCGAAGCGGCCGCGGGCCTGCATCTCGGGGTATTTGGCGGCGTTCAGCGAGTGGCAGTAGACGACGGTCATCATCGCCACGCCGACCAGGATGCCCGGGATGATGCCGCCGAGGAACAGGCCGCCGATCGAGACGTTGGCCAGCGCGCCGTAGACGATCATGGTCATCGACGGGGGGATGATGGCGCCGATGGTCGACGAGGTGGCGGTGAGGGCGGCGGCGTAGCCGGGCTTGTAGCCCTGCTGCTTCATCGCCGGGATGAGCACCCCGCCGACCGCCGAGGTGTCGGCGGTGGACGAGCCGGACACGCCGGCGAATACCATCGAGGAGACGACGTTGGCATGCGCGAGGCTGGCGCGCAGGTGGCCGACGACGACCGTGGCGAAGTGCACCAGCCGGCGGCTGATCCCGCCCCGTGACATCAACTCACCGGCGAGGATGAAGTAGGGCAAGGCCAGGAGGCTGAACGAGTCCAGCGTCGAGAACATCTTCTGCGGGAACAGCGGCAGCACGAGCTGCGGCACCGAGAGAAAGCCCGCCAAGCCGATCAGCCCCATCGCCAACAGGATCGGGAAGCCGGCGAAGATCATCGCCAGGAGGGCCACGAAGATGACGAGGATCATCATGGTTGGTCTGCGCCCTGGCCGGGCGTGTCGACGTCGATCCCGGCGAAGGAGGCGGCGATCCGGCGCACGCCGACCAGCACCATGTAGAGACCGCCGATCAGGATGCCGGCATAGACCCAGTCCATCGGCAGGCCGAGGCCGGCGCTGCGCTGTGTGCCCAAGATGCCCATGAAGCGCTGCGTGCCGACCGCAATGGCCGTGCCCAGCACGATCCACAGCACGTCGATCAGGCGGACGAACCAGCGGCGGGCGGCGTCGCTGAGGATCCCGCGCAAGCCGTCGATGCCCATGTGCATGCCGCGCCGGTAGGCGATCGGCACGGCGAGGAAGACCAGCCAGATCTGGCCGTAGCGCTGGAACTCCTCGCTCCAACTCAGCGACATGTTGAGGAAGTAGCGGTTGAACACCTGGGCCGCACCGACGACGATCATCGCCGCGAAAATGAGGATCACCAGCACCTCGACGGCGCGGTCGATCGCCCACATCGAGCGGCGGATGGCGGTGCCCATGGCGCGCGGGCGCGGGCGGCCGGAACCGTCCGCGCCCAGGGCCTCAGTGCGCCGCAGCGCGGATGCCGGCCAACAGGTCGGTCGCACCGATGCCGGCAGCAAGCTCGTCCTGGAGCGGGACCGCAGCCTCGACGAACGCGGAGGTGTCGATCTCGGAGATGGTCATCCCCTCGTCGATCAGCTTCTGCAACGCCTCCTGCTCGCGGCCGGGGGCCATCGCACGGGCCACTTCCAGGGCGAAGTCGGCCGCGTTCTGGATCAGCTCCTGCTGCTCGGCCGTGAGCTGGTTCCAGAGCGCGAGCGAGTAGGTCATCGCCGTCGGGCCGAACAGGTGGCGGGTGAGCGCTACGTGGTCGGAGACCTCGAACAACCGGGCCGAGTAGACCATCGACGGTGCGTGCTCGAAACCGTCGAGCACCCCCGTCTGCAGGGCGGTGTAGACCTCGGCGAACGACATCGGCGTCGCGTTCGCGCCCATGGCGTTGAGCGCGGCGACGTAGATCGGCGACTGGATGGTGCGCAGCTTGAGGCCGGCGAGGTCGCCCGGCTCGCTCACCGGCGCGCCGCGGGTGACGACGTTGCGGTAGCCCCAGCTGAAGCCGTAGCCCAGCACCTTGAAGCCGGCGGCCTCGAAGTCGGCCTTCAGCGCCTCGCCGACGTCGCCGTCGAGGGCGCGGGCGACGTGGCCGTAGTCCTGCCAGAGGAACGGCAGATCCAACACGCCGACCTTGGCGATGAACGTGTTGAAGGTGGCCGTGCCGCCCAAGTACATCGTCGCCCCGGCGCCGAGCTGCAGGGCCTGGATGACGTCCGCATCGGTGCCGAGCTCGCTGGAGCCGCGGATTTCGACCACGAGGTCGTCGGTATGGCTTTCGACGTAGTGCTTGAAGATGAGTGCCGCCGCACCGTTGTCGTTCTCCAGGTCGGCGACCGACGAGAAGCCGAACCTGATGGTGGTCACGTCCTGCGCCACCACCGGAGCCGCGAGCAGACAAACGCTCGCGGCGAGCAGCATCAACTTCCGCATGTCATCCTCCCTGTTTTTTTTCGTTGCGATCCTATGCTGTCGGGCGCGGGCGGGGCCGTCAACGTCACGCATGACCCCGGCCACCGATTTCCACGCGGGGCAGGGGTGCAGGGCGGCATCGGTGGCCGCCGCTTGACGGCGGTCAAGCCGACGGCCCCCGGGTCGCGCTAGACAACGTCCAGCGCCGCCCTGGAGCCCGTCCATGTCCACTGCCACCCGCAGCACGCCGGCCGTCCCGCTGCTGGAAAACGGCTTTCGGCCGTTCTTCCTCGGCGCCGCTCTCTGGCTCGGCTTTGCCACGCCGTTCTGGCTGTGGCTCCTGGCCACCGGCCGTCCCACCGCCAGTCGGCTCGACCCGCTGGTCTGGCAGCCGCACGAGATGCTGTTCGGCGGCGTCGGCGCGCTCGTCGGGGGCGTCCTCTTGACGGGCGTGCCCAA
>JBJHBG010000043.1:0-36634 GCA_050485385.1 Geminicoccaceae bacterium
GTCTACGAACTCGGCGGCAGCCCGCTCGGCCACCAGGGCCTGCGTGACGTCGTGGTCGCCAAGCTCGCCCGGACGCGCGGCATCGAGGTGACGGCCGAGGACGTGCTCATCACCTCGGGCTCGCTGCAGGGCATCGATCTCGTCAACAGGCTGCTGCTCGAGCGCGGCGACGTGGTGGTGGCCGAGGAATACAGCTATGCGGGAGCCCTTTCGCGCCTGGCATCGCTGGGGGTCGAGGTGGTCCCGGCCCCGCTCGACGAGGAGGGCATCCGCCCGGACGCGCTGGACGAGGTGCTGGGCCGGCTGGCGGCGGCTGGCCGCCCGGCGTAGCGGAGGCGGCGGCCGGCGAGGCGTTCCAGCTCGCGGTCGAGGACGAGGAACGCGCCCATGTTGCGCGGTTCCTCCTGGGCGTAGACCAGCTCGGCCGCGGCGTGGCGGGCGAAGAGGGTCTGAAGGTCGTCGGTCGGCAGCGGCCAGAGTTGTTCCAGGCGGGCGATGGCCACGTGTCCGTCGAGGCCGCGGGCGCCGCGTTCGGCCATCAGTTCGTAGACCAGCTTGCCGCTGGCGAGGACCAGGCGTCGGGCTGCCGGCGCGTCCTCCGCGATCAGGGGGCGAAAGCCCGTGTCGGGGCCGAGGTCGGCAAGGGGCGAGACGGCGTCCTTGTGGCGGAGCAGGGCCTTGGGGGCGAGGACGGCGAGCGGCTTGCGGAACGGACGGTGGAGCTGGCGGCGGAGCGCGTGGAAGAGGTTGGCGGGCGTGGACGGGTGGATCACCTGGAGTTCGCCGCCCATGGCGGCGGCGACCAGCCGTTCGGGATGGCAGGTGGAGTGGTCCGGCCCGCCGCCGTCGAGGCCGTGCGGCAGCAGCAGGACGAGGCCCGAGCTTCGGAGCCAGCGATCCTCGCCGCAGGTGACGAACTGGTCCATCGTCGCCTGGCCGAGGTTGAGGAAGTCGCCGAACTGCGCCTCCCACGCCACCAGCGTGTGCGGCGCCTCCAGGCTGTAGCCGTATTCGAAGCTGAGGACCGCGTATTCGGTGAGCGGCGAGTTGAAGACCTCGGCGTCACCCAGCACCGGGTGAAGCTCGCCGCTCGCCTGATGGTGCAGGATCAGGTGCCGCTGGGTGAAGGCGCCGCGCGGCGTGTCCTGGCCGCCGAGCCGGACGCCGAAGCCCTCGGCTCGGAGGCTCAGGAGCGCCAGGGCCTCGGCGGTGGCGAAGGTGAGGCCTTCGCCCGTCGCCAGGCTCTCCCGTCGCTGGGCGAGAAAGCGCTCGACCTTGGGCTCCAGGGCGAAGTCCGGGGGTACGGCGGTGAGGGTGTTGCCGAGGTCCTGGAGCGTTTCGTGCGGGAGACCGGTCGCCGTCGGGGTCGTCAGGTCGGTCGTCTCGCCTCGCCTCAGCCCTTGCCAGACCCCGCCGAAGCGGTCGGCCAGAGGTTCGTGCTCGCCCGCTGCTTGGAAGGCCGCCTCCAGCGTTGCCCTGAAGCGTGCGGTCGCCGCTTCCGTTTCGGCAAGGTCCAGGCCGAGCGCTTTAAGCCGTTCGTGGTAGAGCGCCGTCACCGGCGGGTGGGCGTCGATCCGCGCGTAGCGCAACGGCTGGGTGAAGCGTGGCTCGTCGAACTCGTTGTGGCCGAGGCGGCGGTAGCCGACGACGTCGAGCACCACGTCGCGGCCGAAGCGCTGGCGCCAGTCGAAGGCGAGGGCGGCGGCCCGGGCGATGGCCTCGGGGTCGTCGGCGTTGACGCGCACGACCGGCACGCCCGTCAGGCGGGCGACGTCGGTGGCCAAGCGAGCGCTGCGGCCCTCCTCGGGCTCGGTGGTGAAGCCGAGCCGGTTGTTGGCGACGACGCGGATGGTGCCGCCGACGCTGAAGGCCGGAAGGTCCGCGAGTTGGAAGGTCTCGGCGACGATGCCCTGGCCCGCGAAGCTCGCATCGGTGTGCATGGCGAGCGGCAGCACCCGCTCGCCCCGGGCGATGCGGGCGCGCGCGCGGCCCATGGTGACGGCGGCGATCACCTCCAGGTGGGAGGGGTGCGGCGACAGGGAGAGGCGGAGGCGATGGTTGCCGAAGCGGCGCTCGCCCTCGTGGCCGAGGTGGTAGGGAACGTCGCCCGCGGCGTCGAGCTCGGCGGGAAAGGGCGAGCCGCCGGCCATGGCGTGGAGCAGCGCCTTGGCGTCCATGGCGAAGGGCAGCGCCATGACGGTCAGCCGGCCCCTGTGCATGCCGCTCGCGACGACGCGGTCGAGCCCGGCCGCGCCCGCCCGGCGGATCAACAGCTCGATCGCCAGGACGAAACCCTCGATGCCGTCGCTGCCGAAGCGCTTGGAGGTCGGAAAGCGCTGCTGGAGGAAGGTTTCGAACGTCTCGATGCGGCGTAGTTCGAGGAGCAGGTCCAGCCGCTCGGCCGGGGTGGGCGACGCTGCCGGGGCCTCCAGGCGTTCGGCCAGCCAGTCGCGGGCGGCGGTGTCGGCAACGTGGTCGAAGACGGCCGTCAGCGTGCCGCCATAGGCCTGCTCCAGCGGTGCCGCAGCCGTCGCCGGCAAATCGTAGGCGGCGGCCTCTAGGCTCGCCGGCCGCTGGCGGGGCGCGAAGCGCAAGGGGTCGAGGTCGGCCGCGAGGTGGCCGTCGCGGCGCCAAGCCTCGCGCAGTCGCGCCTCGGCGTGACCGTCGACCGCGCCCGCCCCGAGCGCCGCGAAGGCGCGGGCGAGGTCGCGCGGGACGGCGTGGGGGTCTTCGAGGAAGCGGCGGTAGAGCGCATCGAGTGCGCCCGGATCGCCGGCACCGGCGAAGCCGTCAACGTCCATCGTTCAGCGCCCGCCGCACTGGAGCCTCCCCGCTTCTTCAGTCGACCAAGGGTGCGAGCCGCGGCCGGTAGCGTCAATCCCGGGCGGGCTCAGCCGCCGCGCGGCCGATCGCGTGCGATCTCTTGGAGGGCCGCGTCGTCGGGCGTCAGTGCGTAGAGCAGACGCACCCGGGCGCCGGCCGTCGGGTCGACCCCTTCGACCCGATGCTCGTAGCGCTCGACGATGCCTTGGCTGCCGCTCGGGATGACGGCGAACTCCGCCCATTGCAACTCGGTGCCCTCGGGCGTGTCGATGGCGAGGCTGTAGGGCACGCGGAACTCGCCAGCCGGCCGATCCGGGGCCAGGCGGATGGCGATGACGCTGCGCACGAGGAACGCGTCGGGGCCGTCGAGCACGCACGTCGCGTCGAGCACGTCGAGCTGCGCGCGGACCGGCCGCGGCGCGCCCTGGAAGGCGTATTCGAGGCGGTCGAGACCGGCCACGGCGGCAACGCGAGGGCAGACGAAGCTGGCTTCGCGCGTGCCGCCGCAGGCGGCGACGAGCACGGCGAGGGACGCGATGGCGAGGATGTGGCGCATCGGCGTCAGAGCTGCTTGTGGCTGCCGTCGCACAGCGGCTGATTGCCGCTGTGCTTGCAGCCGCAGAAGAACGCCTTGCCGTCCTTGCCCGCCTCGTACTTCACGGGGCGGAAGGCGCTGCCTTTGTGGCTGCCGTCGCAGAAGGGCTGAGCGGCGCTGCGACCGCAGGCGCACCACCAATAGGCCTTGCCCGCTTCGACGGCGACGGCGAAGGGCGCCTTTTGCGGGATGTCGGGGGTGTCCATCGGCTGGCTCCCGTGTTCGGCAACGCTGGTGCCGTGCTAGAGCGCCCGGCGGTTGCCCGCAAGGGGCCAGCAAATCCCTTGCCGCTCGGCGCGGCACCATTAGGCTAACGCCATGGAGCATGCACGCGGTACACGAAGGCCCCCGGCTTGGCCGACGCCGGGCGATCATCCCGATCCGACGGTTCAGCCCATCGCAGCGGTTGATTTGGGGACCAATAACTGTCGCCTTCTGGTAGCCAAACCCGAGGGCGACGGCTTCGCCGTGGTCGACAGCTTCTCGCGCATCGTGCGCTTGGGTGAGGGGGTCGACCGCACGGGCGAGTTGGCCGAGGCGGCCATCCAACGCGCGATCGCGGCGCTGCGCATCTGCGCGCGCATCATGGCGCGCCATGCCGTGGCCGAGGCGCGGTGCGTCGCCACCGAGGCCTGCCGCCGCGCGGCCAACGCCACGACCTTCGTCACCCGTGCCCGCCTCGCCAGCGGGTTGAGTCTCGAGATCCTGGATCACGACGAGGAAGCGCGACTGGCGCTGCTCGGCTGTCTGGCGCTCGCCGACCGGGCGTACGACCAGTTCTTGATGATGGACGTCGGCGGCGGCAGTACCGAGATCGCCTGGATCGGCCGTCGGCCCGGCGGCGGCCACGACATGGTTTCCTTGTCGCTGCCGCTGGGTGTGGTGACGCTCGCCGAGCGTTACGGCGCCGATCCCGACGAGACGGGCTACCGGGCGATGCAGGCGGCGGTCTGGACAGCCCTCGACGCGCACCCGACGATGGCCCGCCTCGCCCATCGTCTGTGCCCGGAACGGCTCCAGGCGATCGGCACGTCCGGGACCGTGACCACGCTGGCGGCGATGCACCTCGACCTGCCGCGCTACGACCGTCGCCTGATCGACGGCATCTGGCTGCCGCCGGAGGCGCTGCCGGCCGCGGCGCAACGGCTGCGCGCGATGGACACGGCGGCACGGGCGCTGCATCCCTGCATCGGCGCCGGCCGCGCGGACCTGGTCGTGGCCGGCTGCGCCATCGTCGAGGCGCTGCACGCGCGCCTGCCGTTCCAGGCCCTCAGGGTCGCCGACCGCGGTCTGCGCGAGGGCATCCTTGCCACCCTCGTCGGCGAGCGGCTGGACAGCGCGCTCGACCGTCAACTCGACGGCGCTGCGGCCGTGTGCGAGATCGTCCGGTCATGAGCCGGACCAGGGAGGTCAAGCAGCGCGTGCGCACCGCTCGCGGCCGCACCTTGTCCTCCACGCGCTGGCTGGAGCGCCAGCTCAACGATCCCTACGTCCACAAGGCGCGCGCCGAGGGCTACCGCGCCCGATCCGCCTACAAGCTGCTCGAGATCGACGCCAAGCACCACCTTTTGCGACCGGGCCGCCGCGTCGTCGACCTCGGCGCCGCACCCGGCAGCTGGAGCCAAGTCTGCGCCCGGCGCGGCTTGCCGGTGGTGGCGCTCGACCTCGAGCCCATCGATCCGCTCGCCGGGGTGACGGCGCTGGTCGGCGATTTCCGCGACGATGCCGTGGCCGAGCGCCTGCGTGCCGCGCTCGACGGGCCGGTCGACCTCGTCCTCAGCGACATGGCGGCCTACGCCACCGGCCAGCGGCTGGTCGACCGGCTGAAGGCCGAGGAACTGGCCGAGTTGGTGCTCGCCTTCACCGACGAGGTGCTCAGGCCCGGCGGCGACTGCCTGATCAAGCTGGTGAAGGGGGCCGAGCCCGTGGCCCGGGCGTGGGCCTTGCCGCGCTTTCGCCAAGTGGGATTCGTGCGTCCGCCCGCCACGCGCAAGGACAGCTCCGAAACGTTCCTGATCGCCAAGGACCGCCGTCCGGCCGGGGACGGCTGAACCCGGGGCTCGCCAAGGCGGGCCGCCTTGGCCATGTTGCGGGGCAGCGGCATCAACGACCAAGGACGAGGCCCATGCGACGGCGTTCGCTGAGCGCCGAGGAACGCGCACTCTGGGCGCACGCCACCCGCATGGTGGAGCGTCTGCGGCAGGCAGCGGAGTCCGCGCCGGAGCCGCCGCCGGACCCGCCGCCAGCGCCGGCGCCGCCCGCCCCCGCCGTCGTCCGGCGTACGGGCACGCTGCCCAGCCCCGTGACGGTGCCGGGACTGGATCGTCGGACGGCGCAGCGGCTCAGGCGCGGACGTTTTCCCATCGACGCCAGTTTCGACCTCCACGGCCACACCCAGGCGTCGGCGCACGGCGCCCTGCTCGGGTTCCTCCAGCGTGCGCGGTCGGCCGGGCACCGGTACGTGCTGGTGGTCACCGGCCGGGGTGCCGCCGGCGGCGGGGTGCTCAAGCGCTCGGTGCCACGTTGGCTGGCCGAGCCCGGCTTCGCCCGCCACGTCGTCGGCTTCACCGAGGCCGGCCCCAGCCACGGCGGCGAAGGTGCGCTCTACGTCGTGCTCCGCCGCGGCCAAGCCGGTCGTTAGGGACGAGCAAGGGAGGTGGCCGAAGTCCCCTTCACCTTCCGGTGACATCGTCCCTCGTGCGGGTTGCGCTCACGTCGCGAAGCCCCATGTTCGACGCACGAACGGCCTGACGAGGTTGGGATGACGGGGTTGCAGCGACTGCGCTGGGTGCTCTGGGGCGTGACGGGGGGCGTACTGGTCGCCCTGCTCGCCGTTTGGTGGTGGGCGCAGACGCAGTCGGCGGTGACCGTGATGGAGAGCGGACGCGCGGCCATCGGCGGCCCCTTCGCCCTGGTCGACGGCGACGGCAACACGGTGACCGACGCAGATTTCCGCGGCCGGCCGTTCGTCGTCTTCTTCGGCTTCACCCACTGCCCCGACATCTGCCCCACGACCTTGTGGGAGATGACCACCTGGATCGAACGCCTCGGCGACGATGCCGACGCCGCTCATTTCGCCTTCGTCACGGTCGATCCCGAGCGCGACACACCCGAGGTCATGCGCGCCTATGTGGACTCGTTCACGGACCGGATCGTGCCCCTCACCGGCTCGCCCGCCCAGGTGGAGGCGATGCTGCGGACCTATCGCGTGTTCGCGCGCAAGGTGTCGCTCGACGACGGCGACTACACCGTGGACCACAGCACGATGGTCTATTTGATGGACCGCGACGGCGCCTATGTCAGCCACATCACCCACGGCGAGGACCCGGAGCGCGCGGTGGCGCGGCTGCGCGACCTGGTCAGGTCGTAGCTGCCGTCGCCTCGCGCGGCGGCAGGCCCAAGAGCGGGTGGAGTCTGCCCGGCTCCGCCACGAGGTCCGCCAGGGTATAGCCGTCGAGGACGAGGAAGAAGCCTTCCAGCGCCCGATGGAGGATCCGGCTGAGGCGGCATTCGCTGATCAATGGGCAGGTGTTGCTCGCCGGGTCGAAGCATTCGACCAGGGCGAGGTTGCCCTCGGTCACGCGCACCACCCGGCCGATGCCGATCTCCTCGGGCGGCATCGCCAGCCTCAGGCCGCCGCCGCGGCCCCGGTAGGTCTTGATGAAGCCGGCGCCGGCAAGCTGCTGCGCGACCTTGGTGAGATGGTTCTCGGAGATGCCGAAGGCGACGGCCACGTCGTGCGTCCGCGTCGTTCGCCCACCGTTCAGGGCGCAGTACATCAGGATCCGGATGGCGTAATTCGTGAACGTGTTCAGATGCATGGGCGGGCGGCAGCGCTGGGGGCCAAAGGGCAGTAGTGCCACTCGTCTCCGGTCCCGACCAGCGAACGAAGGTCGAAGGCGGTGTAGCGCCGGTTCAGCGCGCCTCGGCGCGGAGCCACAGTTCCAGCGTGCCCGGCGTGGGGCGGGGAACGTAGTGGGTGAAATCCTGCACGTCGGTCGCCATCGGCAGGCCCGCGCTTACCGCCTCGGCTACGGCCCGATCCTCGGGGAAAAAGTAGCGGACCCGGTCGCGGGTGATGGCGAGGTCGATCGTCACCACGTCGCGGACCGCGACGCCGGCGGCGCGGATGCGGTCGAGCAGGGCATCGGCGGCGGCGGGATCGTGGGCGTGGACGATGATGCTCGCACCCTCGGTGTGCGCCGGCTGCTCGCGCGCGGTCACGAACCGCGCTCGGGTTGCCGTCGGCGTGCGCAGGTAGTCGGCGTGCATCGGCACCCGCAGATCGCTGGACGAGGCGGCGAGCACCGTCGCGGCGGGTAGAGCGGCTCGCGCCGGGACGGCCCGCAGTTCGGCCGCCCTGCCGGGTGCCGGTGCGGTGCGTTCCGGCACCACCGCCGCGGTCGTGCGAGGGGTCGGGACGTAGGGTGTACCGGGCGAGGACGGCCAAGCCACGGCACCCACGATCAGGGCGATGAACGCCGCCGCAATCAGGGCGGGGCGCAAGCGATGGCGCTCGACCGCCGCCGCGGGCGGCGGCGGCGTAGCGACGGCGACCCGAGCCGATCGGGTCAACTCGGCCAGTCGGCCATCCCACCGGTCCACCTCGGTCTGGAGGTCTGCGTCCAGTGCGAGGCCCCGTTCGAACAGCCGCTGGCCGTCCGGATGCAGCAGCCCCAGCGCATACTCGCCAGCCATCAGCGAGGCCACGGTCGCCAGCGTCTGCTCGCCCTCGGTCGTGCCGTCGAGCTTGGCCAGAAGGGACCGCGCCGTGCCCTTGATTCCGGTGCGTGTGGTGCCGGTGGCATGGGCGAGGGCCGTCGCGTCGAGGCCGTCGAGCAGCGCGCCGACCAGCACGGTCCGTTCCGCGTCGTTCAATCGCTCCAGGACATGGGCCGGCTCGTCGGCGCCGCGCGCGGGCGGCGCCAGCCGGTCGATCCGGCCGACCGGTGGCGTCGTCAGGCTCCGATCCTGGCGCAGACGGCTCAGCAGGCGGCGGCGCTGCGCGGCGGGCTCCGCGGCCTCGGCCGTCGCATGCTCGACGTGGCGCGAGGCCGTCGCCGCGTCGGCGCCGTAGGCGAAGGCAAGGGCCAGAAGCGAGCCCGCCGTCGGCCCGGGGACGGCTGATGCGGGACGCGGCCGGCGACGAAACGGCATGACACGATCCTTCGGCAGCAGGGATGCAGCCTAGGGATTCGCGGTCGGCCAGGGGACGCGTTCCGCCGGCCGTCGCCTTCGGGTACGCACCTTGCGTCCACCAGTGTCGCGCGCGGTTCAGGCCCGTGCCGTGGCCCGTTCGACGGCGGAATCGTCGACGAACTGGATGCGGCAGAGATGCGCGTAGAGCCCGTTGGCGGCGAGCAGGTCCTGGTGCGTACCTGCCTCGACCACGCGGCCCTCGTCCAACACCACGATCCGGTCGGCGTTGCGCACGGTGGACAGCCGGTGCGCGATCACCAATGTCGTGCGGTCGCGGCTGAGCCGCTCCAGCGCTTCCTGCACCTGGCGTTCGTTCTCGGCATCGAGCGCGCTGGTCGCCTCGTCGAGCAGCAGGATCGGCGGGTCCTTGAGGATGGCGCGGGCCAAGGCGAGCCGTTGCCGCTGACCGCCCGACAGGCGCTCGCCGCGGTCGCCGACCGGGCTGTCGAGGCCCGCCGGCATGGCTTCGACGAAGCTCCACGCGGCGGCGGCACGGCACGCCGCCTCGATGCGCGTGTCGTCGGCTTCGGGGTCGCCGAACGCCACGTTCGCGCGGATGGTGTCGTCGAACAGCACCGCGTCCTGACTGACCAGTCCAATGGCGTCGCGCAGGGACGCGACGGTCACGTCGCGCACGTCCTGGCCGTCGATCAGGATGCGGCCTTCGGTGGTGTCGAAGAACCGGGGGATGAGGTTCAAGACGGTGGTCTTGCCGGCCCCGCTCGGTCCCACCAGCGCGGTGGTGCGCCCGGCCTCCAGCACCATGTCGACGCCGCGCAGCGCCGGTACGCTGCGACGGCGGTCGGCGCCGCCATAGGCGAAGGCCACCTTCTCCAGCCGGACCTCGCCGCGGTCGGGTGCCGGTGCCAGCCGCAGCGGCTCGGCATCCGGCCGTTCCTGCACCCTCGGCTGCTCGTCCATCAGCGCGTAGCAGCGCTCGAGGCCGCTCACGCCCTCCTGGATGGCCACGTTGAGGCTGCCCAGCGCCCTGACCGGCTGCGCCGCCATGATCAGGGCCGAGATGAACCCGGTGAACTCGCCCACCGAGCTTTGGCCGCCGGCAATGCGCCAGCCGCCGACCGCGAGCACGCCGGCGATGGCGAGCCCGCCCAGCACCTCCAGGATCGGATCGATGCCGGCCTTGATGCGCACGCTCTTGAGGCTCAGGCGCGCCATCTCCTCGAAGCCTTGGGCGGCACGCCGGTGCTGGTAAGCCTCCAGCCGGTAGGCCTTCACCATGCGGATGCCGGCGAGGCCTTCGTGGAGAAAGGCGATGACGCCACCCGCCTGACGCTGCACCGACCGTGCGACCTTCCTGAGCCGCTTGCTCAGCTTGACGATCGGCCACGCGGCGATCGGGTAGACCACCAAGACCACCAGCGCGAGTACCCAGTCGAGGTAGATCATCGCGCCGAGCAGCACGAGCACCGTGAACAGGTCGCGCACCAGGTTGGTCGCTGCCCGGCTAGCGCTGCCGGCGACCATGCCGACGTCGACCGAGAACCGGGCCACGAGGCGTCCGGTCGGCTCGGCCAGCACCCGGGCGACGTCGGCTTCCAGGAGTGCCCGGTACATCCGCTTCTGCATCGCCACGACGATGGCGCGGATCACCGTTTGAATGGTGATCACCTGAAAATAGAGGGCGGTCGCCTTCATGGCCGTGACGGCGAGGACCAAGGGCGGCAGCAGCCAGACGATGCGGGGATCGCGTTCGGTCAGGAGGTTGAAGGCGAAATCGATCACCAGCGGATAGGCGCCGGTGCTCAGCGCCACCACCAGCATGAGGCCGATCGCCAGCGCGAGGCGGCGCCAATGCACATGGACCCAGTCGCGATAGAACCGGGCGATCAGGCGGCGGGCGTTGGCGTCCACGAGCTTCCCGCGGTTGGTGGTGGGCGTGGCGGCGGGCCGTACCGCCGCCGCTCGGACTCAGCCCGGAATCGAGCCGACCACGCCCTCGACGTAGCGGTTCATGCCGCGCAACTCCTCGTCGCTCGGCACGTGCCCGTCCGCGAACATGACGCTGCCGTCCTGCGCCATGACCGGACCCTGGAACGGATCGTAGCTGCCGTCGGCGATGCTGTCGCGCACCGCGTCGGCGGCGGCCGCCATCTCGTCGGTCACCATCGGTCCGTACTCGGCCAACTCGACCATGCCGTCGGCGAAGCCGTCCCAGGTGTCGGTCGACGCCCAGGTGCCGTCGAGCACCTCCTGCACGCGGCGGACGTAGTAGGGGCCCCAGGTGTCGATCAGCGCGGTGATCTGCAACTCGGGCGCGAAGCGACGCATGTCGGACGCTTGGCCGACGGCGGGGATGCCGCGCTCGGCCGCGGTCTGCACCGGCGCCGGGCTGTCGGTGTGCTGGGTCATCACGTCGACCCCCTGGTCGATCAAGGCGGCTGCGGCCTCGGATTCCCGGCCCGGATCGTACCAGGTGTTGACCCAGATCGGCACGACCTCGGCCGCGGGGTTGACCTTGCGGGCATGGATGGCGGTCGCGTTGATGCCGCGGATGACCTCCGGGATCGGGAACGAGGCGATGTAGCCGATCCGATTGCTCCGGGTGAGCATGCCGGCGAGCGTGCCGACCACCGCCCGGCCCTCGTGGAAGCGGCCGGCATAGGTCGCCACGTTGTCGGCGCGCTGATAGCCCGTGGCGTGCTCGAAATGGACGTCGGGGAACTGGCTGGCGACGCGGAGCGTGGCGCTGCCGAAGCCGAAGGAGGTGGTGAAGATCAACTGGTGGCCGGCGGCGGCGAGCTGGCGGATGACGCGCTCGGCGTCCGGACCCTCGCTCACGCTCTCGACGTAGGTGGTTTCCACCCGGTCGCCGAAGTGATCCTCGACGTCGCGGCGGCCGACGTCGTGGCGATAGGTCCAGCCGAAATCGCCCACCGGCCCGACATAGACGAAGCCGATCTTGAGCGGCTCGTCGGCGAAGGCGGGACGGCCGGTGGCGGCCAACACGGAGGTGGCGGCAGCGCCCTTCAGGAGCGCGCGGCGGGGGAGACGGAGGGGCATCTGCGGTCCTCGATCCGGTGTTGCGGTGGCGAACACGACGCTTCGACGATTTGGCGGCGCAGGGCAAGCGCCCTCAAGCGTAGGTGCCTGCGTAGTCTCGGCGCAACTCGACCTTCTGGATCTTGCCCATGGTGTTGCGCTTGAGTTGCGGCACGAAGAACACCCGCTTGGGTTGCTTGTACTTGGCGAGCGAACCGGCAAGCGCCGCCTTCACTGCGTCCTCGGTCAAGGCCGCCCCCGGCTTCAGCGCCACGACGGCGGTGACGCCCTCGCCGAAATCGGGATGCGGCAGGCCGATCACCGCACTTTCGGCCACGCCCGGAATGGCGTCGATATGCGCTTCGATCTCGGCCGGATAGACGTTGTAGCCGCCGGAGATGATGAGGTCCTTGTCGCGGCCGACGATGTGGACGTAGCCCTCGTCGTCGACGCGGCCCAAATCGCCCG
Source organism: Geminicoccaceae bacterium (assembly GCA_050485385.1). GTDB lineage: Bacteria > Pseudomonadota > Alphaproteobacteria > Geminicoccales > Geminicoccaceae > RECO01. Next base: position 12,086 of record JBJHBG010000043.1, read on the forward strand.
TGACGAAGAACCCGCCCTCGCGGAACTCCTCCTTGGTCTTCTCCGGCAGCTTCCAGTAGCCCTGAAAGACGTTCGGCCCCTTGACTTCGATCACGCCGACCTCGCCCTGGGGCAGGATGGCACCCGTCTCCTTGTCGGCGATGCGCAGGTCCACGCCGGGCAGGGGAAAGCCCACCGTGCCCGGCCGGCGGTCGCCGTCGTAGGGATTGGAGGTCAGCATGTTGGTCTCGGTCATGCCGTAGCGCTCGAGGATGGCGTGGCCCGTGCGTTCGCGGAACGCCTTGTGCACTTCGGCCGAGAGCGGCGCCGAGCCCGAGATGAACAGCCGCATGTGGCGGCACAGCTCGGCCGTGAACTCCGGTCGCGCCAACAGGCGGCTGTAGAAGGTGGGCACGCCCATCATCGCCGTCGCGCGCGGCAGCAGGCGGAGCACCGTCTCGGCATCGAAACCGGGCAGGAACAGCATCGAGCCGCCGGCCGCGAGCGTGACGTTGGTCGCGACGAACAGCCCGTGGGTGTGGAAGATCGGCAGGGCATGCAGCAGCACGTCGGCCTTGGTGAACCGCCAGTAGTCGACCAGGGTCAGGGCGTTGGCGACGAGGTTCCGGTGGCTGATCATGGCGCCCTTGGAGCGGCCCGTCGTGCCCGAGGTGTAGAGGATCGCCGCCAGGTCGTCGGCCGCGCGCGGGACCGTTGCGAAGGCCGCATCCGCCGCGCGCATGCGGTCGGCGAGGCTGCCGTCGCCGTTCTGCCCCAGGGTCTCGAGACAGGCGCCGTTGGCGGCGGCGATCGGGCCGAGCGCGGTGGCGCGCTCCGGCGAGGCGACCACCACGCGCGGCTCGGCGTCGCCGACGAAGAACGCGACCTCGGCCGGCGTGTAGCCGGTATTGAGCGGCAGGAACACGGCACCGGCGGCGGCGCAGCCGAGATAGAGGGCGATGGCCTCGGGCGACTTCTCGATCTGTGCGGCGACGCGGTCGCCCGGCTGGACCTGGAGGTCGGCGAGCACCGCAGCGAACCGCCGTGCCATGGCGAAGGTCTCGGCATGGGTCAGCCGTCGGCCGTCGGGCGTCTCCATCAACGGCGCGTCCGGATCGACGATACGGCCGCCAAAGACGTCGAACAGGTTGTCGCTCATCGATTCATTGCTCCCGAACCCGCCCGGTCGCCGTGGTGTTTCCCTGGCTTTCGGTGGCGCCGCGGGCATGCGTGCGGAGGCTTAAGGGAGCCGGCCGCAGTTGTCGAGAAAGCGGAGGGCATGACGGAGATGCCAGGGCCCCTGGCGGTCGTGGAAGCCCAGATGGCCGCCCCCCTCGGCGAGCGCGACGGCGATCCGCCCGTCCGCCGCGAGCCGGCGATGGGCGTCGGCCGGGATGAAGGGATCGTCCACGGCGTGGACCAGGAGTGTGGGAACCTGCGCTTCGGCCACGTGCCGTGCCGCACTGACCTTGGCGTAGTAGTCCATGGCACCGGCGAAGCCGTGATGCGGGGCCGTGAAGACGTCGTCCACCGCGAAGAGGGTGCGCGCCCGGCGCACCGCCGCCCACTCGTCGACGCTCAGGCTGGCGTGCGGGTTGAGATAGGCCGCCTTCAACGCGCGCAGGAGATAGTCGTGGTAGAGCCGGTTCCGCGGCCGATGGATGGCATCGGCGGCGGCCGCCATGTCGATCGGCGCCGAGACGACGACGGCGGCGGCCACGCGCCGGTCGACGCGGCCGCGGGCCACGTAGTTGGCGAGCAGGTTGCCGCCGAGCGAGAAGCCGACCAGGGCGATACCCGCGGTGCCCGCCCAAAGGTGCGGCAGCACGTCCTCCAGGTCGCCGAAGCGGCCGGCGTGCGACCAGCCGCGGCAGGTCGCCTGCGACGGTCCGGCGCCGCGCAGGCTGAGGCGCACCACGGCGAAGCCGCGACCGGTGAAGAAGGCGCTGGCGGCGAGCACGTAGCTGCTCGTCTCGCATCCGCCGAGGCCGTGCACCAGCACGACGAGCGGGCGGCGCGGGGCGGCCTCGCGCGGCCGGTCGAGGCGGGCCGAGAGGACGTCGCCGTCACCGAGCGGCAGCCGCAGGGGCTCGCCCGGCCCGCCGGCCAGCTTCGGTGCCGGCCGGAGCGGGTTGCGAATCGTCTGGAGGTGCCGGCCGTACCAGGGAAAGCGGGGGTGGAAGGGATCGACCTGCAACGTGGGACGCCGGCTCCGACGGGGACCGTGGAGGAATGGTGCGCCCGGCGCCGTTCGGCAAGGGGACGTCAGGACGCGGCGGCGGCCTCGAAGGCGAGGACGGTGGCTTTGCGCGGCGTACCCCAGCGATAGCCCTCCAGCGCACCGGAGGCACGCAGGACGCGGTGGCAGGGGATGACCAGGGCGAGCCGGTTGGCGCCGACGGCATTGCCCACCGCCCGCGCACCGCGCGGGTGGCCCAGCCGCTCGGCGAGCGCGCCGTAGCCGACGGTCTGGCCGGGCTCCAGCGCCAACAGCGCCTGCCAGACCTTGAGCTGGAACGCCGTACCACGCACCTCCAGCCTGAGCGGCACGGTCTCCCCCAGCGCCCAGGCGAAGGCCCGCGCCGCCGCTTCGGCGGTGGCGGCGTCGTCGCGGCGCCAGCGGGCGAGCGGATAGTCCGCGCGCGCCGCGGCCAAGGGGTCGTCGTCCGCCGCGAAGCCGAGCCAGGCGAGGCCCAGCGGGCTGAGTGCCACGACCATCGGCCCGAACGGCCCCTCGTGGACGCCCCAGACGAGATCGAGGCCGGCACCCTTGGCCTTGAAGCTGCCGGGCGTGACGGCCTCGGCGGCGACGAACAGGTCGTGCAGCCGCGAGGGGCCGGACAGCCCGGCGTCGAATGCCGCCGCCATGACGCTCGCCTCCTCCCGGAGCGACCGTTTGGCGCGGGCCAGCGTGAGGTGCTGGACGAAGCGCTTGGGGGTGATGCCGCAGGCGGCCTTGAAGGCGCGCTCGAAATGCGAGGGGCTCAACCCGGCCACGGCCGCCGTCTCGGCGAGCGACGGCTGGTCCTGCCAGTTGGCGGCGAGAAAGGCGATGGTCTTGGCGATGCTCGGATGCGGCGTCACGGCTTGGTCTCCGGCGGGCGATGGCGGGATCGTGCCGCCGCGGCGGCGGCAGCACCACCCGATTCGTGCGGTGCCGTCGCGTCCATCGCCGGGCTCTGGAGATAGCCCATGACCATGTCGATCACATGCCGCTTGCGTGCCGCCAGGATCACCGGATCGAGCAGGTCGACCCGGAACACCGCACCCATCGTGTAGCGGTGCGAGAAGTAGAAAATGCAGAGTCCGGCGATGGAGATGTAGAGATCGCGCGGGTCGACGTCGCGGCGGAACGCGCCCTCGGCGGCCCCCGCCGCCAAGAGCTCGCCGAGCGTCGTCTGCAACGGATCGTAGAGTTGGATGATGTCGAGCGAGTGGCGGATGTGGCGGCCCTTCAGCATGTTTTCCGAAACGAGGAGGCGGATGAGGTCCGGGTGCTCGTGGAAGTAGGTGAAGGTGAGGTCGACCAGCCGCCGCATGCCGGCGACCGGCGGCATGGAGCGCACCTCCTGGTCGTCCTGGGCGCGGCGGAGATCGGCCAGCGCGTCGTGCAGGCACTGGGTATAGAGCGCCTCCTTGCTGGCGAAGTAATGATAGATGAGGTTCTTGCTGACGCCGGCCTCGGCGGCGATGCGGTCGACGCGCGCGCCGGCGTAGCCGCGTTCGGCGAACTCGGCCGTGGCGGTTTCCAGGATCACGCGGCGCGAGCGGGCCGGATCGTGCGGGCGCTTGGCGCGGCGTGCCCTTCTGTCGTCCGTGGCTTCGTCCAACTCGGCTCCATCCGGTGGCGGGTGGGTGCGACGCCCGACCGGTTGCTTCCGGCCGTGCGATCGGTTAACGCTTTAGCAGACTAACCGTTTAGTCAATAACGGGGCCATGCAGGGAGGCCAGCGCAGCGACGTTCGGTCGGGCACGACGATGCCCGCCGGCGGCCGGAGCCCGAACCTCTCGAACTGGTCCTCCCCGGCGGTCTCCGCACCTCGGCTCCGTAGGTCGAGCCGGTGCCGGCCGTCGACGCAGTGGCCGCAGCGCCACGCCATCTGGGAGTAACGGTCATGACGTCCTTGCCTGCCCTTCGCCTCGCCCTGCCGGTGCTGGCCCTCGGTGCTGCCGTGGCCCTCGGCGCCAAGCCAGCCACGGCCCAGACCTCGTTCAACCTCGGTGCCGTGCCCGCCGCCACCGGCTGGTTCTTCGGCATCGCCGAGGGTGCGCGGACCATCAGCCAGCACACACCCTACGAGATCACCGTGCGCGAGACCGGCGGCACCCGCGAGAACGCCCTGCGGCTGACCCGCGGCGAGTTGGACCTCGCCTTCACCGAGGCCCTGGTCGGCTACGAGCTCTACAACGGCATCGGCCGCTTCGCCGACACGCCCAACGATCAGGTGCGCCTGCTCTACTGGATCGCGCCGTCGACCATGCACTGGGCGGTGCGCGCCGATACCGGCATCGAGAGCTTCGAGGACCTGAACGGCCGGCGCTTCAACCCGAGCAGCCTCGGCGGTGGCGGCGAATACATCACCGAGCAGGTGTTCAACGTGCTCGGTGTCAGCCCCGACTTCCAGCGCATGCGCATCGACGACGCCGCCGAAGGCGTCGTGGACGGGCGCCTCGTCGGCCTGAGCTACAACGGCGTGCCGCCGATCCCGCTCTTCACCGAGGTGCATAGTTCGCGGCCCCTGCGCCTCCTGTCGCTCGACCAGGACCAGCTCGACGCGGTCGTGGCCGAACTGCCGTTCCTCACCCCGACGGTGATTCCGGCGGAAACCTACGGTGGCGTGCCCGAGGCCAGCACTCTCGGCATCCTCATGGGCGTGGCCACCAATGCCAGCCTTTCGGCCGACGTCGTCTACGAGATGACCAAGGCCTATTGGGAGAACCATGCCGAGGTGGCCGCCTCGTTCGCCGCCGCCGAGGGCATGACCCCCGAGCAGACGGTGGCCACCGCCACCTTCCCGCTGCACGAAGGGGCCATCCGCTACTACAGGGAACTCGGCATCGAGATCCCGGACGAGCTGGTCCCGCCCGAGGCCGGCTGACGGAGCGCTCCGCCGCGCGGCTCCGGGCAGCGCGGCGGGGCGGCTGCCAACGGCCGGAAGGGGAGAGGTCGACGGATGCAAGGGGCACGGGCAGAGGCGGTCGTCGAGCAGCATGCGGAAGGTGCTGGCCGGCGGCAGTTGCCGACGCTTGCCGCCTGGGTGCTGCGCGCGGCGGCCGTCGCCATGGCGCTGTTCCATCTCTACACTGCCGCCACGGGGCCGGTGACCTTCCAGAACGCCGCCCACCTCACCTTCGCCCTGCCCATCATCCTGCTCGCCTATGCCCGCGGCGGCGGCGACCGCGCCCGCCTGCCGTGGAGCGACCTCGTGCTGGTCGCTCTCGGCGTCGCCATCAGCGTCTACTACGTTCTGAACTTCGACCGGGTCATCTACGACCTCGGCTACCTGATGCCGACGCCGCTCGACCTTGCCTTCGGTGTCGCCGCGGTCGTGCTGCTCTTGGAGGCCTGCCGCCGGACCATCGGCCTCGCCTTTCCGATCCTCACCCTGATCGCCATCGGCTACGCCGCCTTCGGCCATCTGATACCGGGCACCTTCGGCCATGGCGGCTTCCGCTGGGACGATCTGGTCGCCACCTTCTACCTCAGCCCGACCGGGATCTACGGCAGCCTGATGCGGATCTCGTCGACGGTGATCGTGATCTTCATCCTGTTCGGCGCACTCCTGGTCGCGACCGGCGGCGGCGAGAGCTTCATCCGCCTGTCGTCGGCGCTGGCGGGCGGGCTCACCGGCGGCCCGGCCAAGGCCGCGACCCTGTGCAGCGCGCTGTTCGGCAGCATCAGCGGCAGCACGGCGGCCAACGTCGCCACCACCGGCGTCTTCACCATCCCCTTGATGAAGCGCAACGGCTACTCGCCGCGCTTCGCCGCCGCGACCGAGGCCTCGGCCTCGACCGGCGGGCAAATCCTGCCGCCGGTGATGGGGGCCGCCGCCTTCATCATGGCCGACGTCATCAACACCAGCTACCTGGTGATCATCGGCGCCGCGCTGATCCCGGCGCTGCTCTTCTACCTCGCCATCTGGATGAGCGTGCACTTCGAGGCGAAGCGGCTGGGCCTCGCGCCCCTGCCACCGGCCGAGCGGACCAGCCTGCGCCTGGGCCTCGTCGGCGCCGAGACGCTGTTCCTGCCGATCGCCGTGTTGGTGACGCTCTTGGTCATGCGCTACACGCCGACGACGTCGGCGCTGGCCGCCTACGTCACGGCCGTTCTGATCTACCTCCTCTCCTGGCGCAGCCCCGGCACCCTGTGGGAGCGGCTGAAGTCGCTGCCGGCGGCCCTGGAAGCGGGCGCGCTGACGGCAGCCCTGATCGCCGTCATCATCGGCTCGGTCGCGGTCATCGCCTCGGTCATCAGCATGACCGGCCTCGGCCTCAAGGTCTCCTCCCTGATCCTCGGCGTCAGCGGCGGCGACGTGCTGACCACGCTGGTGCTGGCGATGGTCGTCGCCATCGTCCTCGGCATGGGCTTGCCGACGGTGGCCGCCTACATGCTGGCAGCGACGGTGGTGGCGCGGGCCTTCGTCGAGGCCGGCATCCCGAACCTCTCGGCGCACCTCTTCATCCTCTACTTCGCCATCCTCTCGGGCGTGACGCCGCCAGTCGCACTCGCCGCCTATATCGGCGGTGCCATCGCCGGTTCGCACTGGTTCCGCACGGCGCTCACGGCCACCAAGATCTCCCTCGGCGGCTTCCTCATCCCCTACATGTTCGTCTACCACCCGCCGCTTTTGGGCAACGGCACGACCTTGGAGATCGCCCTTGCCGCCGGCAGCGGCGTCATCGGGATCATCGCCCTCGCGGCGTCGACCATCGGCTACCTGCTGCGCCCTTGTGCCTGGTACGAGCGGATCGCCCTCCTGGCCGCAGCGCTGCTCCTCATCTCTGGCCAAGCGGTGACCGACGCGGTGGGCCTCGCCGTCGTCGCTCTGGTGCTCGCTTGGCAACACTGGGGTCCGGGTGCCCGCAAGATCGGCGCCGCTTCGCCGGCCGATTGAGCTGCCGGCCCACAACGTCCATCCACTTCGGAAGGCATCGACCATGCAGCTTCTGCCCACCTCCCTCGTCGGCTCCTATGCCCAGCCGGATTGGCTGATCGACCGCTCCAAGCTCGCCGGCCGCTTTCCGCCACGGGTCCGTGCCCAGGAGCTCTGGCGCATCGCGCCCGAGTGGCTGGAGGAGGCGCAGGACGACGCCACGCTGGTCGCCCTGCACGATCAGGAACGGGCCGGGCTCGACATCGTCACCGACGGTGAGATGCGGCGCGAGAGCTACTCCAACCGCTTCGCCACCGCGCTGGAGGGCGTCGACATCGACAACCCCGGCACCGCCCTCGACCGCAGCGGCCACCCCAACCCGGTGCCCCGCGTCGTCGGCAAAATTCGCCGCAAGCACCCGGTGGGGGTCCGCGACGTGACGTTCCTTCGCCAACACACCGAGCGGCCGATCAAGATCACCGTGCCCGGCCCCTTCACCATGTCGCAGCAGGCACAGAACGACGCCTATGACGATGCAGCCGCGATGGCGCTCGACTACGCGGCGGCGGTGAACGAGGAGATCCGCGACCTGTTCGCCGCCGGGGCCGCCATCGTCCAGCTCGACGAGCCCTACATGCAGGCACGGCCCGACGCGGCGCGCGCCTATGGTGTGGCGGCCCTGGAGCGGGCGCTCGACGGTATCGACGGCACCACCGCGCTGCACATCTGCTTCGGCTACGCCGCCATCATCCACGAGCGGCCCGAGGGCTATTCGTTCCTGCCGGAACTGGCCGAAAGCTCGGTGCGCCAAGTGTCGGTCGAGACGGCGCAGTCCAACCTCGACTGCAGCGTGCTGCGCCACCTCGCCGACAAGACGGTCATCCTGGGCGTGTTGGACCTCGCGGACCACGCGGTCGAGAGCGCCTCGACGGTGGCAGCACGCATCCGCCGGGCCCTGCCGCACGTCGCCGCCGACCAGCTGGTCGTCGCGCCCGATTGCGGCATGAAGTACCTGCCGCGCGACGTCGCGTTCGGCAAGTTGCAGGCGATGGTCGAAGGTGCGGCGATGGTGCGCGGCGAACTGGCGCAGGGCTGAAGGAAAACGAGGCAAAAGGTTCGGGGGGTTTTGGCCCCCCGTGCCCCCCAATCCTGATGGTTCATGGGGACGCAGGGGGCCAAAAGCCCCCTGCGTCCGTCGTCGTTCAGCGCAGGATTTCGACCGTCTCCAGCGTGCCGCCGGTGACCACCCAGTGCTCGTAGGTGCCGCCGACGTCGCCGTTCTCGTCGAACTCGTGGGAGCCGGCCGCCCCCTCGTAGTTGATGTCGGTGCCGGCCGCGATCAGCTCCTTGGCACGGGCGAACTCGCCGGGGCCAACGATCTCGCCGGGCTCGTTGGCGACCTCGCGCAGGGCGTCGCGGATGGCCGTACCGTCGGCCGAGCCGGCCTTTTCGGCCGCCAGCATCATGATCATTGCCGCGTCGTAGGCGCTGTCGATGAAGGGCAGGGGCGGCAGTTCGCCGTACTTCGCCTCGTAGGCGGCGGCGAAGGCGGCGCCGAACTCGGTCTCCTCGGCGCGCGGTGCCGTGCCGAACGCGCCCTCGAGGAAGTCGCCGAAGTCCGAGGCGACCTGCGTCGCCTTCATGCCGTCGGTGAAGATGAAGTTGGAGAAAAAGCCCTCCTCGATCGACTGGCGGACGATCAAGAGGCCGCCGTCGTCGGGATAGGCGATCAGGAGCAGCGCATCCGGCTCGGCGCGGGCGAGGCTCTGCAACTCGCCGCGGTAGGAGGCCTGGTTGGGCTCGAAGGCCGAATTGCCCGTCACCGCGCCGCCGGCCGCTTCGTAGGAGGCGGCGAAGCTCTCCGCGAGGCCGCGGCCGTAGTCGTTGTTGACGTAGAGGATGGCGACCGAACCGATGCCCTTGCCGTGAACGAGGTTGCCCAACACCACGCCCTGCTGCGCGTCCGACGGCGTGGTGCGGAAGAGGAAGTCGTCGTCGTCGAGGGTGGTGATCGCCGGTGCCGTCGACGCGTTCGAGATTTGCGGGATGCGGTTGGGCGCGCTGACACTCGTGGCGACCGGGATCGTGTTGCCCGACGACAGGGCGCCGAGAATGCCCGACACGCCTTCGACCGTCGCCAGCCGCATGGCGGCGTCGACCGCAGGTTGCGAGCGGGTCTGCGTGTCGCCGACGATCAGCCGCACCTCGCCGCCCAGCACGCCGCCCGCGGCGTTGGCCTCCTCGACCGCGAGCCGCATGCCGTTGAGGCTGCTCTCCCCGTAGGTGGCGAGCCCGCCGGTCAGCGGGACGAGGGCGCCGAGCCGCAGCCCCTCGGCGTTGGCCGGGGCGGCCAGGACGGACCCGGCCAGCAGGGTCGCCGCAGCCGTACTCCAAAGGCGCGTTCCGCGCATGATCGCTCTCCCGGAAAGGCCGTTACCCGAAGGGTTCGTCGGCCGTTTGCTGCATGGCTCCGTCCATAGACCGAGGTCCGATCCGCCGCAATCACCAGCCGGCGCTTGCCCAAGACCCGTCACCCCCGTAACCAGGGGGATACGGCAGGCACGGATGGAGGAGACGCACGGATGGCCGTGATCAACCGCATCGCCGAGTACCATGGCGAGCTCACGGCTTGGCGCCACCATCTGCACCGGCATCCGGAACTGGGCTTCGAGGAGACGGCCACGGCGGCGTTCGTCGCCGAGAAGCTGCGCGCGTTCGGCTGCAACGAGGTCCACACCGGCATCGCCAAGACCGGCGTGGTCGCGGTGATCCATGGCGCCAAGGGGGCCGAGGGCGCCGGCCGCAAGGTGGCGCTCCGCTGCGACATGGACGCCCTGCCGCTGGAGGAGCGAACCGGGCTGCCCTACGCCTCGACCGTGCCGGGGCGGATGCACGCCTGCGGCCACGACGGCCACACCGCCATGCTGCTCGGTGCCGCCCGCTATCTGGCCGAGACCCGAAACTTCGAGGGCACGGTTTATCTCGTGTTCCAGCCAGGCGAGGAAGGCTTCGCCGGCGGCCGGGCGATGGTGGAGGAGGGCCTGTTCGAGCGCTTCCCGGCGGAGGCGGTGTTCGGCTTGCACAACTGGCCGGGAGCGGCAGTCGGCAGCTTCGCCATCTGCAAGGGCCCGATCATGGCGGCGACCGATACCTTCGCCATCGCCATCAAGGGCAAGGGCGGCCATGCGGCCCTGCCGCACACCGCGGTCGACCCCGTGCTGGCGGCCGCCGCCGTCGTCCAGGGCCTTCAGGGCGTGGTCGCGCGCAACGTGCCGCCGAAGGAGTCGGCCGTGGTGTCGGTGACGCGCATCGCCGGCGGCGACGCCTACAACGTCATTCCCGAAGCGGTCGAGCTTTGGGGCACGGTGCGCACCTATACGCCGGAGCTGCGCAAGCTCTGCCAGGAGCGGCTGGAGGCGACGGTCGCCGGCATCGCCAAGGGCATGGGCTGCGTCGTCGAGGTGGACTATCGCCGTGGCTATCCGCCGACCGTCAACAGCGACCGCGAAACGGACCTGTGTGCCGACGTCGCCGAGGCGATCGTTGGCGCCGCGCGTGTCAATCGCGAGGCCACGCCGAGCATGGGTGGCGAGGACTTCGCCTTCCTGCTCGAGAAGAAACCGGGTGCCTATATTCTGATGGGTAACGGGTCGGGGGATCGCGGACGAGTTCTCCACAGCCCGCACTACGACTTCAACGACGAAGCGCTGCCGGTCGGCGTCAGCTATTGGGTGCGATTGGCCGAACGTTTCCTCAATTCTCACGGATCCGATGGTCGCTGAGCGACACCCGGGCGCCGTGCCGTGACCCGTGACGGATCGCCGCCGGGAGCATGTGGAAAACGGGGATGAACCGGGGAGCCGAGCAGGCATGAGCGAGGAGCGATATCCGGGGGAGCTGCGCGGTCTCAGGACGTTTCTCGGCGGTCTTCTGACCGCCGTCGAGGCCAAGCTCGGGCGCGACGCGCTGCTGTACCACCGGGTCCGCACGGCCCTCGAACGCGGCGATCTCCAGGCGCTGCGCGATGCCCGACAGATGTTCAACCACCAGGACACGGACCTGAAGCGGCGCCTGTCGTTGGCGGGCGCCCGCCGCGACGGGCTCCACCTCGTCGCCGACCACGAGCGGGGCACGGCCGGTTCCGCGACCGTGGTGCGCCTCTACCCGCCGCCGGCGCCGCGCCCGCCGGCGGAATAGCGTGTGCTCCTAGTGGCGGGGGCGCGGGCGGGCCGGGAAGGCCGACCGTGTCTCAGCTTGCGACGTTGCTCGGCGTCATCGCCGCCGCGTCGGTGCGCATCGAGCGCGCCTTGGCGATGGCCGCGTCAAGGTCGGTCTGCGAGCAAAGGTCGAGCAGCACCGGGTCGCGCGGGCGGATTTCCTGGCTTTTCCAGTGGGTGCGGTCGCGTACCGCCTGCACCGTGGTCTTGGTCGTGCCGAGCAGCTTGCAGATCTGCTGGTCGGTCAACTCCGGGTGGTTGCGCAACAGCCAAGCGATGCCGTCCGGCCGGTCCTGGCGCTTCGAGAGGGGCGTATAGCGCGGCGCCTTCTTCTTCGGTGCCTTCACCTCGGCCTTGGGCTTGACCATCTCCAGGCGCGCCTTGGGGTCTGCCTGGCAGCGGACGATCTCCTCGCGCGTCAGCACGGCCGCACCGACCGGGTCGAGGCCGCGGATGCCGTTCGCCACCTCGTCGTCGGCGATGCCCTTCACTTCCAGCACGTGCAGGCCGCAGAACTCGGCGATCTGCGTGAAGGTCAGGCTGGTGTTCTCGACCAACCAGACGGCGGTCGCCTTCGGCATCAAGGGCCGGTCCATCGTCGTCTCCGTGGATATCCTGAAATTCGGTCGCGCGCGCACGCGCTTGATAGCGTCAGTCCCGTCCAGCGTAAACGACCGAACGTGCCGACGACCGGCAGATGGGTCCTGTCGAAGCTGGGTGCAACCGCCGCTCAACCCTTGCCGGCGCGGCGGCGGAGGCGCTCGCGCAGCCGTGCCGCCGCCTCGGGCCTGAGGTCCGCAGCGCCGCGCGCGACCAGCGTCGCACCCGCCGGTACGTCGCGCCCGACCCAACTGCCGGCGCCGATCAAGGCTCCGTCGCCGATGGTCAACGGCGCCACCAGCGTCGCATGCGAGCCGACGAACACGTCCTTGCCGATCTCCGTCCGGTACTTGCCGAAACCGTCGTAGTTGCAGGTGATCGTGCCGGCGCCGACGTTGGTGCCGGCACCGATGTCGGCATCGCCCAGATAGGTCAGGTGGTTGGCCTTCGCCCCCTCGCCGAGCCGGGCGTTCTTGATCTCGACGAAGTTGCCGACATGGGCGTCGGTGCCGAGATCGGCGCCGCTGCGGATGCGGGCGAAGGGGCCGACGACCGCTCCCTTGCGCACGACGATCGGCCGCGTCTCCTTGGGGGCGTCGACCATCAGGTGCGAGAAGGCACGGATGCGCACCGCGTCCTCCAGGGTGACGCCCGGGCCGATCAGCACGTGGGGCTCGAGCGTCACGTCGCGGCCGAAGCGGGCATCGACGGCGAGGGTGACCGAGGCGGGGTCGAGCATGGTCACGCCCGCGCGCATGGCGTCCGTGCGCAGCCGCGCCTGGAGGATCGCTTCGGCGGCCGCGAGCTGCACCCGGTCGTTGATGCCGAGCCCTTCCACCTCGCTGCACGGGCGCCACACGCAACCCCAGCCGCGCTCGCGGGCGAGCGCCACGGTATCGGTCAGGTAGAACTCGGCGGCTCCGCCCCGCGCTCGGCGCTCGGGCAAGTCCTGCAGCAGCGCCGGCAGGCGTGCCGCGTCGAAGGCCATGACCCCGCTGTTGGCGATGCGGATGGCGCGAATCTCGCTGTCGGCGTTGGCCGCCTCGACGATGGCGGCCAGCTCGTACCCCTCGGTCACCAGCCGGCCATAGGCCCCGGCGTCGGCCAGCTCCATGCCGAGGACCGCGACGGCGGCATCGCTTGCCGCGCGTGCCTCGACCAGCTCGCGCAACGTCGCGGGGCCGACGAAGGGCGTGTCGCCGAACAGCACCACCACGGTGCCGCTTGCCGGCAAGGCCGGAGCTGCACATTGCAGCGCGTGGCCGGTCCCCAGCGCCGGGTGCTGCTCGGCGACCGTCACCGTCGCGATGCGGCTGTGCGCGAAGGCCGCGACCGCCGCCATGCCCGGCGCCAACACCAGCACGGTGTCGCTCGCCCCGGCGGCTTCCGCCGCGCGCAGCACGTGACCGAGCAGCGGCTCGAAGCCCAACTCGTGCAGCACCTTCGGACGGGCCGAACGCATCCGCGTTCCCTGCCCGGCGGCGAGGACGACGGCGGTGAAGTTGGCAGGCACGGACGGGCTCCCCGATGCGCGACGCTCCCGCCGTCATCGACATTAGGGGGGCCGACCGCAAGCCCCGTGCGCGAGGAACCCGGAAACACGGGGAACGTGACGATCCCCTGACACCCCCCGATGCGCCGCCCTTCCGGGCCTCGCTACAGGCGGTGGCGGCCCACCGTTTCCGTCCGCTTGACGCCCCGGCACCTGCCGCTTAATACGCCACCGACCTGGACCGGGCGGTTAGCTCAGCGGAAGAGCACTACGTTCACACCGTAGGGGTCGCTGGTTCGATCCCAGCACCGCCCACCATATTTTTAATAAGTTAGCGCGTTTCGTGATCGCGGCGTTCTTGGTAGGGTCACCATATAGTCACCAGATGAGGGTCGCCCGGTCGTAGCGCACGGCGACGCGAGGGCGATCCCGTTCGCGCGGATCGTGTCCCTGAGACGGACCTTGGCGCGGTGCTGGCGATCCGATCCTATCCGCCGTGGATGTCCGTCCCGTGCCGATCCATCGGGCGTGCGTGGCGATCGACCGAGCCCTCGGGACGAGGAGCTTCGGTTACCAGACGTCATGGATCAAGCTGCGCATGGCGCGGATCAGCAACGCCACTTTGCGCCTGTTTTCGATCGCGCGGGCACCGTAGCGTCCATGCTTGCGGGCGTTGGCGTTACCGATCGGTGCGCCGGGCGAGGCGCCCCCGTGCATGCGACAGCGGCCGTTCGTCATCGCCGGCGACCGGCACGGCGTGTCGCTCTTCGTCCGCGCACCGCAACGTCGGCTGCGGTGCATGGGCAAGTCGCTTTGCATGGGGTTGTTCCTCCGATTTTCCGCGATCCCCTCCCCCGGGTCTCTCGATCATCCCCACGACGGCCTGTCCGCCGGGATGGATGTGCACGTGCTCGACCGTCACCTTCTGCTGGCCTTTGCCGCGATGCTTGTTGAGAGCGTCGAGCAACGTCGCCCAGGTCCGCGACAGCTTGTTCGCCTGATTGAGATATTCGCGCCGTCCTTCCAAGTTCTGCCGAGGGAGCGCTGCAAGGCGGTAGCAGTCCATCGCCGCGTTGTGGGCTGCAATCAGTTGCGCTGCCATCATGCCCTCCAGTTCGTCATTCGGCGCAAGGCCGCGCAGCGCCGCAAAAGACGCGCGGACCTGGCGGTCCTGTTCCGGCGGGTCCGACGTAGGCAACGCCATTGCGCGCACGGTTTGATCGGCGAGCCTCGTGTTCCACACGTCCGACTGAGAACCGCCGATTTGCTTGAACGAGCCCTTCATTTCGAAAGGGTCGTCAGCAGGATCGGTCGGTTGTTCCTTGCGAGCATGCCCGCGTTTCGTCATCGGCATCTGCTCCTTTCCTGGAACTGAATGGGTGCCACGACAGCCGCAGTCTCGCTTCTTGAATGCGCTGACGATCTACTATAACAACAATGTGGACAGCACTTTACGACGTTGGCGGAGGCAAGGCGACAGAAATGCTGGTCCCGCAGTGAAGCAACCTGGTTTTCTCTGCTGTAGGTGTCGCGCGTTCGGACGCTGGAGACACTCCGCCGTGGATGCTGGGCCGCCTCGGGCAAGACCGCCGACACGAAGGGCTACTGCTACGCCTCAATCTCGCCAGAAGCGGCCATGGCGAGATCCCCACCTATTGGGCCGACGGGGTCCGTTATCGGTGCATTACACGCCCGTCGAGCTCCAACTTGGCTTGTCGCTGGTCGCGAATCGCTCGACGATCTTCGCCCGCACGGCGAGAGGACTTTCGACGAGGTTGGCGAAGTCCGGCTTCGGGGCCAACTCGTCGGCGACGATTTCGCCGGCGCTGCACCAGCCGGTCTGGACCAGCGGGCGATGCCGGTCGTCCAGCATCGCGCTCGGCAGCCGCGTGGGGGCGCCGCGTGGTTGCGGTCGGTATCGCCAGCATGGCCTTCAAGTCGGCGTTGACGTGCCGGGCGTCCTTTCGAGACGCGTTTTTCCCCCAGTGGAGCGCTGACGCGGCACGATGCCGAGCTATACCGCAACATGCCGGCCATTCCGGAGGCTCGCGAGCGGTGGGACAACGGCGGAAATCGCCATGGCGGCGACGGGACCGATGCCCGCCATCGTCATCAGTCCGCGCACCTCGGGGTCCTCGGCAGCAGCCACTCGAAGCTCCTTCGCGAGGTCGGCGATCCTCTCGTCGAGCCAGGCGATCTGTTGGAGCAGGAGCCGGTCGATATTCCGCACGCCCTCGGGCAGATCGGCGCCCGGACCCTCGACCGCCGCCGCAGTCGGCCGATGGGCGTCAGCCCGGCGCAATGATGCCGTGTGCGTCGCGGGTGTTCAGGACGGTCAGCCGACGCCGGCGGTTGCGTCCGAGCGCCTCGCGCAGGACTTCGTTTCAGGCCGCTGTCGACCACAGAACGTCGGCGGCCCGCCCGGCTAAGCCGAGGTCCTCCAAGCCATCGCCGATCCCGAGCACGAGGAGCAGGAGCTCAACCTCACCTGGTGCGGTGGCGCCTTCGATCCGAACGACCCCGGTCTTGAGCGGGTCCTCGCGGATCTCGATCGGCTCGCCCGCCGTTGGGCTTCCCGTCCCCATCAGCCCAAGGCCACGCCTCGCGCCTGACCGGTCTCAGTCGCCAGTCGGTCGCTTTGCGAACAGCGCCTCCAGCAACACCTCCGAGCGCTCCAGCCCCGCGTCCGTCAGCACCACCGACTTCGCCTTGCCAACGGGTTTCGCGATCAGGCCCTTGCGATGCAGCCGGTCCAGCGCGTCCTGATCGAACCCCCTCCAGGCCCGGCGCTCGTCGTGCAGCGTCAACCAAAACAGCGCCAGCACCACCTCGTCAATATTGTCCTCGTCCAGCTTCATGGCGCCGATCACAACCCCAACGCACCCGCGCCGTCGACCGTTACGGCCGTAGCATCTGCCGGTTGCTTACACTTCGTCTTCGACTGGCTAGCTTTCGAGCAGTCCAGCTCGCCGCCCAGGCAGAGGCAACAGCCGTGACGTCACGGAATGTCGGCCTTCACGAAAAAGCATGAGCCCCTAAGCCTTCACCTTCCGATACGTTACCGAGTTGATAGTGGCGGCGCCACGCCGGACGGCACCGACTTGGCACGGCCCTTGCTGCAAAATTCATCAAGTTCAAACCGTCGGGAGGCTCGACGATGGGGATGCGCTCGCACGTTAACTACGTACGCGTAATGATCGGTGGTTTGATCGGGGTTTCGCTGGCTGGCCTCGCCGAGGCCCAAGTGGCCGAGTGTCCGGCGCCGCCGGCCAATCTTGAGGACGTGACGTTGCTTGCGGCCTACGCCGCCAGCCCGCCGTCCTTCGACGAGACCGCCTTCACGATGGAAGTCGAAAACATCATGGCGAACGTCTACAGCGGCGACGTCGTCCAGTATCGGCCAGTGTGGTGGGAGGAGTTCGGGATTTGCGGCGCCGGCGTGAACCAGAGCGGCGCCGACCAGGTCACGGGCCGCTGGGCAGAGCGGTGGGAGGAGAGCGCCGATCGGCTCAGCTGGACGTTCGATCTCCGTTCGGGCATCCGCAGCTACTGGGGCAACGAGTTGACCTGCGAGGACCTGCGGTGGAGCTGGGGCCGCGCCTACGAGATGCGGTCGGTCAAGTATTTCTTCACGACCGTGATGAACATCGAATCGATCGACAGCATCACCTGCCCCAGCCCGCAGCAGATCCGCTTCGATCTGGCCGCGCCCAATCCGTTGTTCCTGCAGCTGCTCGCCATGAATTACTATGGTGGACCTTTCGACTCGACGAAGGCGAAGGAGATGGCGACGGAATCGGACCCTTGGGCGAAGGAGTGGCTGAAGAGCAATACTGCCGGTTTCGGACCCTACCACGTCGACTCGCATATTCCGGGTGACGAGCTGATCCTGGTCCGCAATCCGCATTTCGAGCCGAAGCCGCAGGTCGAGCGCGTCATCATCAAGATCGTTCCCGACTCGGCGACCCGGCTCGCCCTGTTGAAGCGGGGGTCAGTTGACTACGCGATGCGGTTGCGGGAGCGCGAGTACAACGAAGTGCGGCAGGACCCGGCCCTGCAACTGTCCTTTCATCCGGCGAATTTCATTCCCTATTTCGGCATGGTGCAGACCAACGAGATCATGGCGAAACCGGAGGTGCGCCGCGCCCTCGCCTGGGCGGTGCCGTACGAGGAAATTCACGAGAAGGTCTACTTCAACCAGGGTCAGCTGATCAAATCCATCACGCCCGCCATCTTCCCCAATTCGACCGACGAATTCTGGAACTATTCGACGGATCTGGGGAAGGCGAAGGAACTCCTGGCCGAAGCGGGCTATCCGAACGGCTTCGACCTGACCATTTCCTACGACCGCTCGATCTCGGAAATGGAGGAGGTGTGCACCCTGATCAAAAGCAGCTTCGAACAGATCGGGGTTCGCGTCCAGCTGCAGGGGCTGCCCTCGGCGGTCTATTCCGACACCAAGTTCCAGCGCAACCAGATGGCGCACTGCGACAACTTCCAGTGGCCGTGGATTGCCGACACCGGCTACACGGCCTGGGTGTACCTCGCGCACCCGAACGACAACGTGATGAATGCGGTGCGGAACGACGAGAGCGAGCTCAACGAGTTGACGACGCGGATGTTCCAGACCGGCTTCGGTCCGGAGCGGACGGCGATGGACCGTCGCATCCAGGAACTGGTCGCCGAGGAGGTGCCCTGGGTGTTTCTGGTCAACCCCGGCTGGCGTGAGGCCTTCAAGGCCGGCTGGCATGGGGCGACGTGGTATCCGGACAACAACGTCCACTTCGAGCGGCTGTACAAGGTCGAATAGCCGGTATCGGCCGGGACGGCGCTGGCGCCGTCCCGTCGCCAACCGCTGGGAGCGAGCTCGTTGCGAGTCCTGCGTTATGTCGGCCGCCGGCTGTTGTTGCTGCCGTTGCAACTGCTGATCGTATCGCTGATCGTCTTCTTTCTCGTCCGGGCGATGCCGGGCGACCCGACCTATCTCTACGCCGGACCCTATGCGACGCAGGAGCGGGTAGAAGAGGTGCGGCGGCAACTCGGCCTCGACGAGCCGATCTTGACCCAGTACGTCCGCTACGTCGAACGGGTGCTCGTCGGCGACTTCGGCATGTCGATGCGGACGTCGCGTCCCGTCCTCGACGACATCCGCCAGCGGTTCCCGGCGACGTTGGAGCTGATCCTCTATTCGGTGCTGCTCAGCATCGCCATCGCGGTGCCGCTCGGCGTCTACACGGCGATCCACGACCGCGGCATCCTCAACCGCACGGTGTTCGCCTACGGCATGACCGCCGGCTCGCTGCCGGATTTCTGGTTCGCTCTCCTGGCGATCTTCGTCTTCTTCTATCACCTCGACTGGCTGCCCGGACCGATAGGGCGGCTCGACATCATGGCGTCGCGGCCCGAGCACATCACGGGTCTGTATACGATCGACTCGCTGCTGACGTGGAACCTGGCCACGCTCGCCTCGGCCAGCGCTCAGCTCGTGCTCCCGGTGGCGGTGCTCACCTTCGTCTACATGCCGCTGGTGCTGAAGAACACGCAGTCGGCGATGCAGGAGATGCTGGGCTCGGAGTTCGTCACCTATGCGCGGGCCGCCGGCCTGCCACGGCACATGCAGTGGCGCTACGCGCTGACGAACGCGCTGCCGCCGATCATCACCGTCACCGGCATCCTGACCTGGTTCCTGCTCGGCGGTGCGGTGCTCGTCGAGACGGTCTTCGCCTGGGGCGGGCTGGGCCAGTACGCCGTGCAGTCGGTGGTCAACTCGGACTATGCCGCGTTGCAGGGGGTGGTGCTGCTTTCCGCCGTATTCACCATGCTGGTGTTCCTGCTCGTCGACCTGGCGTACTTCGTCATCGACCCGAGGATCAAATGAGCGAGACGCTCGCGCTGCCGGCCGGGCGCCGGTCGGGCTGGACCGAACTGGCGGCGTTCACGCGCCGCCGCCCGGCCTTCCGCCTGGGCCTCGTGATCGTCGCCGTGAGCCTGTTCCTGGCGGCCTTCGGACCCGCGGTCGCCCCCTATCCGCCGGAGACCGCCCTTCCGGGGCCGGCGCTCCAGCCGCCGTCCTGGCAGCATCCCTTCGGCACCGACGTGTCGAACATGGACATCTTCTCGCGCGTCATCGCCGCCCCCCGGATCGACCTGACGATCGCGCTGGTCTCGACCGCGATCGCCTTCGTTCTGGGCGTCCTCCTGGGCGTCGTCTCGGGCTTCTTCGGCGGCGGCCACGGGGTGGCGCGCTTCGTCGGCGAGGGCATCATGCGCGGGGCCGACATCATCCAGGCCTTTCCGGTGTTCATCTTCGCCCTGGCGCTGGTCGGGTTCCGCGGCCCCGGCATCGAGAACGTGATCGCGGCCCTGGCCTTCCTCAACATCCCCTACTTCCTGCGCATCACCCGCGGCGCGGTGCTCCAGGTCCGGCAGCGGCCGTTCGTCGAGGCGCAGCGCTGCGCCGGCGCCTCGGAGTGGCGGATCGCCTTCGTCCACGTCATGCCGAACGCACTCACAGCGCCGATCGCCAACATCTCGCCGACCATCGGCTTTTCGATCCTGCTCACCGCCGGCCTGAGCTTCGTCGGCGCCGGCGTGCCGGTGCCGACGCCGGAATGGGGCTCGATGATCGCCATCGGCGCGCCGAACATGATGACCGGGCAGTGGTGGACCGCCCTCTTTCCCGGCCTTGCGCTCGGCATCACGATCCTCGGTTACGCGTTGGTGGGCGAGGGCTTGCGTGAATATTTTGATCCGGTGCGGCGACGATGAGCGGGCAGCCGCTCCTTGCGGTGGCGGACCTCGCCATCGGCTGGCGTGACGACCGGCAGGTCCGGCCGGTGGTCGACGACGTGGCCTTCACCCTGGCGCCGGGCGACACGCTCGGCCTGGTCGGCGAATCGGGCTCGGGCAAGACGGTGCTGGCGCGGGCCCTGCTCGGCATCGTCGATCCGCCGCTGGTACAGGAGCGCGGCAGCATCCGCTTCGAGGGCCGTGAACTCGTCGGTTTGAGCGAGGGCGAATGGCGGCGCATCCGAGGCTGCGACATCGCGCTGACGACGCCCGAACCGCGCAAGCACCTGAACCCGCTCATGACCGTCGGGGCGCAGCTCGCCAACGTGGTGCGGGCGCATCGCGACGTCAGCCGGGCGGCGGCGACGGACGAGGCGGTCGACCTCTTGACCGCGGTCGGGATCCCCGACCCGGCGCGGCGGCTTGCGGCTTATCCGCACGAACTCTCGGGCGGCATGTGCCAGCGGGTGATCATCGCGATGGCGCTCGCGCACCGCACGAAGCTGCTCGTCGTCGACGAACCGACGGCGGGCCTGGACGTCACCATTTCCCGCCAGATCCTCGACCGGATGCACGATCTGGTGCAGGGCCACCGCACCGCACTCCTGCTCGTCTCGCGGGATTTGGGCGTCGTTGCGCACTACTGCCATCGGGTGGCCGTCATGTACGCCGGCCGGATCGTGGAGACGGGGTCGGTCGAGGCCTTCTTCGACGGGCCCCTGCACCCGTACAGTCGCCGCCTCCTGGCATCCGCCACCGCCGCGCGCAACCGAAGTCGGGGCGCTGCCGGAGCCAGCGCCATGCTGCCCCCGGCAGCCGCGGGCTGCGCCTACGCGCCGCGATGCGGATTGGCGTTGTCGTCGTGCCGAGCGAGCGTGCCACCCATCACGGCACGGGCCGACGGCCGCACCGTGCGATGCCTGCGCGCCGACGAGGCGGCGGCGGAGCCCGTTGGCGCATGACCACCGCTCCAGCCCTGGTCGACGTTCAGGACTTGGTCAAGTGGTTCCCGATTGACCGCACGCGCCAGGTCAAGGCGATCAACGGCGTGTCGCTCGCGATCGGCCGCGGCGAATCCGTAGCGCTGGTGGGCGAGTCGGGCTCCGGCAAAACGACGTTGGGGCGCGGCCTAGTCCGGCTGATCGAGCCGACAGACGGCCGCATCTGGTTCGACGGCAAGGACGTCACCGCCCTCGACGCACGCGCTTTCCGGAAACTCCGCCCGCGCATCCAGATGGTGTTCCAGGAACCCTACGATTCGCTCAGCCCCCGGATGCGGGTCGCGGGCCAGATGGCGGAGCCGTTGCGGATGCTGCCCGAGCTGACGGCGGGGGAACGACGGGAGCGGATCGCGGAGGCTTTGGCGATGGTCCGCCTCGGGCCGCAGGCGCTCGATCGCTATCCGCACCAGTTCTCCGCTGGCGAGCAGCAGCGGATCGGCATCGCCCGAGCCTTGGTGACGCGCCCCGACATCGTCGTTCTCGACGAGCCGACGAGTGCGCTGGACGTCTCGGTCCGCGCCGAGATCCTGGACCTGCTGTCGGAGCTGCAGGAGCGTCTGGGCCTCGCCTATCTGTTCATCTCCCACGATCTGACCGCCGTGCGCCGGGTCTGCGACCGGGTGGCCATCATGTACCTCGGCAAGATCGTCGAGACCGGGACGACCGAGCAGATCTTCGAGCGCCCCCTGCATCCCTACAGCCGCGCGCTCCTGTCCTCTGTGCTGTATCCCGATCCGCGCCGGCGCTTGTCGCGGTTCCTCCTGGCGGGAGAGATTCCGAGCCCCATCGACCTGCCGCCGGGGTGCCACTTGGCCGCGCGCTGCCCCTGGGCGGAGGCGGGTTGCCGGGCGGCCTATCCGCCCCTGGAGTGGTCCGGCGAAGGGCGCGCGGTGGCCTGTTATCGGGCGGCCGAGATGAAACTCCTGGAGGAACCTGCGTGAGCCGAACGTCGGGAGCGATGCCATGAGCGACGACCAGCAGCGGATCGATGCCGGCGAGTCCCCCGATGCGGCGGGGACGGAGGTGGTGGCGCGATGGGCGGCGCTGCCCTGCGACGCGGCCCGTGCGCGCCGGCTGCAGCCGCTTCTGGAGGCCCAGCGGCAACGGATGCAGCGCCTCTACGACGAGGACGTCGACGGCTTCGAGTACGCCTTCCTCGAGCGCGACGAGGCCGGCCGATGAACGACGCCGACCTGGACGGCCTCACGATCGCCCGCGCCGGCGAACTCCTGCGCACCCGTCGGCTCTCCCCGGTCGAACTGGCCACGGCGACGCTGGCCCGGATCGAACGGCGCCAGCCGGAACTGAACGCCTTCATCACCGTGACCGCAGCGGCCGCGCTGGAGCAGGCCCGGATCGCGGAGGCGGAGATCGCCCGGGGCGATTGGCGCGGACCGCTGCACGGCGTGCCGCTCAGTCTGAAGGACCTCTACTTTACCGCCGGGGTGCGCACCACGGCCGGCTCCGCGATCATGCGGGATTTCGTGCCCGACGTCGACGCGACGAGCGTCGCCCGGCTGAAGGCGGCGGGAGCCGTGCTCGTCGGCAAGACGAACCTGCACGAGTGGGCGTGCGGGGTGACCAACGACAATCCGTTCTTCGGCCGTTGTCACAACCCGCACCGGCACGGCTACATCCCGGGCGGCTCGTCCGGCGGTTCGGCCGCAGCGGTGGCGACGCGGCAGGGTCTGGGCAGCCTCGGGAGCGACACCGGCGGCTCGATCCGCATCCCGGCGCACATGTGCGGGATCGTCGGACACAAGCCAACGTACGGCCTCGTCCCGCGCCACGGCGTCTTTCCCGAGAGCTGGTCGTTCGACCACGCCGGGCCGATGTCGCTGACGGTCGAGGATGCGGCGATCCTGCTCGACGCCATCGCGGGCCCCGATCGGCGGGACGGCTCCTGCTTGACGCGGGCCTACCAGCCCGTGTCGCCGACGCTCGGCGAGCCGATCCGCGGCTGGACCCTGGGCGTCCCCGAGGAACTCGACCTTGCCGCCTGTCATCCCGACGTGGCGCGGGTCTTCGAGGCGAGCTGCGCGCGCTTTCGCGAACTCGGCTGCCGCGTGGTCGAGGTGTCGATCCCCGAGTTTCGGCACGGCCTCGATCTCTGCCTGACCATAGCCTGGGCCGAAGCGGCGCATTTCCACCGCCGCTGGCTGCAGACGCGCCCGGACGACTACGGTCCGGATCTGAAGGATCTGCTCGCCTCCGCAGCCACCTATACGGCGGTCGACTATCTGCAGGCGCAGCAGGTGCGGGCGAAGATGCGGGCGGCGTTCCGCTCCCTGTTCGACCGGATCGATCTCCTGCTGACGCCGACGGGCCCGCTGCCGGCCACACCGCACGGCATCGACGCGATCGAGGTCGGCGGCAGCACGGCCTCGGTGCTGGGCCTCGCGGCCAGCTTCACCGCCGTCGCCAACGCCACCGGCGAGCCGGCCTGCTCGGTGCCGGCCGGCACGACGGCCGACGGCCTGCCGGTCGGCCTCATGCTGCACGGTCCGGCGTTGGCCGACGCGCGCGTCCTGAACGCCGCGCACGCCTATGAACTGTCGTTTGGCAGCCGAGCGACGTAACGATGCAGCGACGTAGCGGCAGCGCGCAGCAGAAGACCGCTGAGGGTCAGGTCCGCCTCTTGGGCGGACCTCGCCAGGAGCAGTCATCGTGAGGCCGCCGGGTGGCTCCGGCGTCGGGGCCGTTCACGGGGCGTCAGCAGACCGGTTACCTCGTTCGGGGCGGGTGCGGGGCTGGTGGGTCAGTCGAGGCGGTACGCGTCGACGGCGGCGACGATGCCGCGGGGCAGCGTCGTGCGGCCGAGGGCTTCGTACCAGCGCGCGGGCGGCAGGCGGTAGGCGCGGACGTCGTCCTGGCGCGGCTCGATGCGCGTGCCCACCCGTTGCAATAGGGCGTCGAGGTCGTGGCGGCTGCACCAGGCGACGAAGACCGAGAACTGCGCGGCGGTGGCGCTGCCCTTCAGGATGCGGTGGACGCGCACCAGCCGGCGCGGCGACGCGACGTCGTAGGCAACCAGCCACGCGGCTCGGCCAGCGCTCACGTCAAGGCCTCGCGCAAGGCCCGCCGCAACCGCGCCAGCGCGGCCTCGGCCGCCATCTCCAGGCCGGGCCAACGCGCCTCGAACCAGCCGACGAGGCGGTGTTGTGCCCAGCGATCGCTGCGGCGCGCGGCAGGCAAGCGCTGGAGGCGCCGCGCCAGCGTCACCAAATGGAGACCTCGAACTACCCCGCTCTCGGCGCCGTTGAACGAGTGATGAGCGGGGCGGCGGGGTTGGGCGCGGGTACGCGAACGCGCTCGATGTGCTTTTCGGGCCGTTCGGGGGGGTCTCGGGCGGCGCGAGCCGTGCCTCGTTTCCGGAT
>JBJHBG010000044.1:0-36097 GCA_050485385.1 Geminicoccaceae bacterium
GATGCCGTCGTCGGCGACGGTGAGCGTGCCCTTGGCCGCGTCGGCGACGATGCGGATCTCGAGTTCGGGCCGCTCGCCCAGCAGTTCCGGCCGGCTCAGGCTCTCGTAGCGGAGCTTGTCGCACGCGTCGGAGGCGTTCGAAATCAGCTCGCGTAGGAAAATTTCCCGATGAGTGTAGAGCGAGTGAATGACCAGATCGAGCACGCGGCCCACGTCCGCGGCAAAAGCCTGCCGTTCGCTCACCTCGACCTCCAACAGCGCAATGTCCAACCGAGACGCAGCGCGGGCGTGCGTTGCGTGGCGGACATGTAGGCGATGACGGCGGACGCGCAAGCGGCGGACGATGCCCGCTGGATGGCCGTCGCCCTGCGCTTGGGCCTCAGAAACCAGGGCCGCACCTGGCCCAACCCCGCCGTCGGCTGCGTGCTGGTGAAGGCGGGCCGCGTCGTCGGCCGCGGCTGGACCGAGGTCGGCGGCAGGCCCCACGCGGAAGTGGTGGCCCTCGGCCATGCCGGCGAAGCGGCGCGCGGGGCCACCGCCTATGTCAGCCTCGAGCCCTGCGCCCATACCGGCCGCACCCCGCCCTGCACCGAGGCGTTGATCGCAGCCGGCGTCGTGCGCGTCGTCACCGCCGCGGGCGACCCCGATCCCCGCGTCCAGGGTCAGGGCCACGCCCAGCTTCGTGCGGCCGGCATCGCCGTCGTCGAGGGTGTCGGCCGTGGCGAGGCGGACGCCCATCACGCGGGCTTCTTCATGCGCGTGCGCGCGGGCCGGCCACTCGTCGCGCTCAAGCTCGCCCAGACGCTCGACGGCCGCATCGCCACCGCCACGGGCGAAAGCCAGTGGATCACCGGTGCCGCCGCCCGTGCTCGCGGCCATCTGCTGCGCGCCACGCACGATGCCATCATGGTCGGCAGCGGCACGGTCGCCGCGGACGACCCGGCGCTCACCTGCCGCCTTGCCGGCCTCCACGACCGCTCGCCCGTGCGCGTGGTGGTCGACGGCAAGGGCCGGCTCGATCCTGCCTCGACCCTGGCGCGCACCGCCGCCGAGGTGCCGGTCTGGCTCCTGACCGCGGCCGCCGGCGCGGCACGGGCCGGCACCCTCGCAGCACTTGGTGTGCGCGTGATCGCGGTGGCGACGACGGCGTCGGGCCAGGTCGACGTCAAGGCTGCCATGCAGGCCCTGGGCGGCCTCGGGCTCACCCGCGTCCTGGTCGAAGGCGGCTCGGGGCTGGCTGCGGCTTTGCTCGGCGCCGATCTGGTCGACCGGCTCCACGTCTTCACCGCCGGCACCGTGTTGGGCGGCGATGCGCTGCCGGCCGTCGGGCCGTTACGCCTCGCCGCCCTTGCCGCCGCCCCGCGCTTTCGCCACATGAGCGAGCACGTCTGCGGCAACGACCGGCTGCAGCTCTGGGCCCGGCAACGCGAGGCGGCATGTTCACCGGCATCATCACCCACCAGGGACGCATCCTGAGCGTCGAGGGCACGGACGGGCGCCGGCTCACGGTGGCGAGCGACCTCGGCGAGGCCGCCTTGGCGCTCGGTGCCTCGGTCGCTCACGACGGCATCTGCCTCACCGTGGTCGCCAAGGAGGCCGGCCGCCACGTCGTCGAAGCGTCGGCCGAGACCCTGGCGCGCACCACGCTCGGCCGCTGGCGCGCGGGCGACCGCGTCAACCTCGAAGCCTCGCTCCGACTCGGTGACGAGTTGGGCGGGCATTTCGTCTTCGGCCACGTCGACGCCACCGCGCAGATCCTGACGATCGCGCCCGAGGGCGACTGCTGGCGCCTGGAGGTGGCGCTGCCGCCGGACCTCGCGTCGATGGTCGCGGTCAAGGGCTCGGTCGCCGTCGACGGCATTTCACTGACCGTGAATACGCTTGCCGCCGACCGCTTCGGGCTCACCATCGTGCCCTATACGTGGCAACATACCACGCTGGCGACACGGCTGGTCGGTGACCTCGTCAACCTGGAAGTCGACATGCTCGCGCGCTACGTGGCGCGCCAGCTCCGCGAAAGACCTCGGTCATGAACGAAAACGGCGCCGAGCGCCCCCACGTCCTCGTCGTCGAGGCGCGCTACTACGACCACATCGCCGACCGGCTGCTCCAAGGTGCGACGGCGGTGCTCGAGGCGGCCGAGGCGACCTACGAGGTGGTGACCGTGCCGGGAGCCTTGGAGATCCCGACCGCCATCGCGCTTGCCGACGCCAGCGACCGCTTCGACGCCTTCGTGGCACTGGGCTGCGTCATCCGCGGCGAGACCTCCCACTACGACGTGGTCGCCAACGAGAGCGCGCGCGGCCTCACGGCACTCGGCATCGACCGGGGCTGCCCGATCGGCAACGGCATCCTCACGGTCGACACCGAAGCCCAGGCGCTGGTCCGCTCCGATCCCGACGGCAAGGACAAGGGCGGCGATGCCGCCCGTGCCGCCCTGGCGCTGTTGAAGCTCGCGGAGACATTCCTCGTCGATGCCTAAGGCCAACCCCCATGCGATGGACCGGCGCCGGGCCGCGCGCTACGCGGCCATCCAGGCGCTCTATCAGATCGACATGACGGGCCAGCCCGCCGTGGATGCCGTCGCCGAGTTCGAGCGGCACCGGCTCGACGACCTGTTCGTGCTCGACGAGACGGGTGGCCAGAGCGAGGGTGTCGACCGCGACCTGTTCCAGGACATCGTGCTCGGCGTGGTGGCGCGGCAGGACGAGTTGGACCCGGTGCTGGCGGCGCATCTCGCCGCCGGCTGGTCCTTGAAGCGCTGCGGCTTCACGCTCCGGGCGATGCTGCGGGCGGGGGCTTGGGAGCTGAAGATGCGGCCGACGACCGCGGTGGGCACGGTCATCAGCGAATATGTCGAGCTGGCGCGCGGCTTCTTCGACGGCAAGGAGCCGGCCTTCATCCACGCCGTCCTCGACCATGCCGCCCCCACCCTGCGCCGGCCGCCCGCCTCGCTCGCCGATCTCGTCGATCCGGAGGCCGGATGAGCCGACGGCGGCGCGGCGAGTTCGACCTCATCGCCGATCTGTTCGGCCCCTTGGCCACGCATCCGGGCGCCCTCGGCCTCGCCGACGACGCGGCGGTGCTGCCCGTCGGGACCGACGACCTCGTGCTCGCCAAGGACGCGCTGGTGCAGGGCGTCCACTTCCTGCCGACCGATCCCGCCGGCACCACGGCCCAGAAGGCGCTCCGGGTCAATCTCTCCGACCTCGCCGCCATGGGGGCGGTGCCCGAGGGCTATCTCTTCGGACTGGTGCGCCCACCGGCCGTGGACGACGCTTGGCTGGAGGCGTTCGCCGCCGGTCTCGCGGCCGATCAGGAACGCTTCGGCCTCAGCCTACTCGGCGGCGACACGGTCAAGACGCCCGGCCCGCTGGTGCTCTCGATCACGGTGCTCGGCCGCGTGCCGCCGGGCATGGCGCTCCGCCGTAACGGTGCCCGCGCGGGCGACGACGTTTGGGTCTCCGGCACGCTCGGCGACGCCGCCTTGGGCTTGCAGGTGTTCAAGGGCGGCTGGGCGCCGCCGTCCGAGGACGCGATGGCCTATCTGGTCGACCGCTACCGCATCCCGCGCCCTCGCCTGGAACTGGGCCAGGCGCTGCGGGGCCTCGCCCATGCCTGCCAGGACGTCTCCGACGGCCTCGTCCAGGACCTCGGCCACATTGCCGGCCATTCCGGCGTCGCGATCGTCGTCGAGGCCGCGGCCGTGCCTCGCAGCGAAGCGGCCGAAGGTGCGCCGAACGCACTGCGGCTCGCATTGGGTGGCGGCGACGACTACGAGCTGGTCTTCACCGCCTCCAAGGCGTCGCGGTTCCGCGTCCACGCGCTCGCGCGGGACCTCGACCTGCCGCTGACGCGAATCGGCCGGGTGGAGCGGGGCGAGGGCGTCACCGTGCTCGATGCGCTGGGCACGCCGATGGCGCTCACCCACCGCGGCTGGTCGCACGGCTGGACGTGAGACCGCCGCCGGCGAGCGACGAGGCCACCCGCCAGCGGATGCGCACCGTCCGCCAAACCGGCACCAAGGCGGAGCTGATCGTCCGTGCGTGGCTTCGTGAACGGGGCGTCGCCTACCGCATCGCTCCGGCTCGCCTGCCGGGCCGCCCCGACCTCGCCAACCGCCGGCGCGGCTGGGCGCTGTTCGTGCATGGCTGCTTCTGGCACGGCCACGCCGGCTGCCCGCGCGCCACCGTGCCCCAGCGCAACCGCGACTTCTGGCTCGCCAAGATCGCCGCCAACCGCGCCCGCGACGACGCCAAGACCGCAGCGCTCCTGGTCTTGGGGCTCAGGGTTCACGTGGTCTGGGAATGCGAGGTGCTGGCGCTGGCCCGCGGCGGCCCGGTGCCTCAGGCCCTGGCGCGTATCGCCGCCGGTTAGGGCTTCGGGCTCAGACCCAGGGGCTCTTCGAGTTGTGGCTGCCGAAGGTGCCGCCCTGGGCGAAGCGGTCGAGCGCGAACGGGGCGAGGTCCTTCGGCGTTGCGCCGCCGGCGAGGTGCTCCGCCACCAGCTTGCCGACGCCGATCATCTTGAAGCCGTGATTGCTGTCGGCGATCAGGTAGAGGTTGTCCTTCACCCAATCGAAGATGGGGATGTTGTCGGGCGTGAAGGCGCCGATGCCGCCGTTGCGCCGCTCGCGGAACTGGCCGCGGCAGCCCTCGAAGCGGGTCATGAGCTGGCCCATGGCGGCCGTCAGCACGTCGGCGAACTCGGGCTCCGCCTGATAGCGGTCGTTGGCGTGGCCGTAGGGCTCCACCGCCGCCTCCGCGCCCAGCCGGATCGGCACGCCGCCCCCCTGCACGCCCGGCCGGTCCATGCGCTCGGCCCCGTTCTTCCAGTAGACGTAGAGGCTTTCCTCCAGGACCGCGCCGGTCTCCGGATGCAGCACGGGCGTGTCCAACAGCTCGACGTGCAGCACCGGCGGGTCGCGGTCGTCGGCCGTGCGGTAGGGCCGGTCGTGGTAGACCTCGCCTTCCCGCAGCCGCCAATAGGTCCACATGTCGGCACCCTCGATCGCGGTGCCGTCGGCGTAGCGCTTGGTGAGGGTCATGGGCTCGCCCAGCCATTCCCAATGGCGGCCGACCCAGGCGCCGACGCAGAGGATCACGCAGTCGGCCTTGATCGTGCCGCGGTTGGTCTGGACGGCGGCAACGCGGCCGCCGGTCACGTCGTAGCCGGTCACTTCCACGCCGCTTTCGATCCGCACCCCGTGCTGCGCGCATTTCTGTGCGAGTCCCTGGATGGCCTGTCGGGTACCGGCGTAGCCCGAGGGCTTTTCGTGCAGGACGACCTCGATGCCCTCGGTCCTGAAGTCGGGCCAGAGCGCGGTGAGGAACCGGCGCGCGTCCTTGCCGGTAAGCAGGTCCGAGGCGTAGCCGCAGGCGTTCTGGCTTTCGACCATCACCTCGTAGTCGGCGATCTGGTTGGCCTCGCCCGCGGAGACGTAGCCCACCTGCTGGAAGCCGAAGGTGATCGGGTCGCTCTGCCAGACGTCGACCGAATGGCGCAGGATCGGGTGCAGCGCCTGGGTCATGTAGAGGTTGCGCACGCAGCCGCAGGCGATGCCGGTGGCCCCGGCACCCGGCCCGGTCTTGTCGATCACCAGGACGTCGGCGCCCGTACCCTTGCCCTTGGCGCCGAGCGCCATCGCCAGATG
Organism: Geminicoccaceae bacterium; assembly: GCA_050485385.1. Taxonomy (GTDB): domain Bacteria; phylum Pseudomonadota; class Alphaproteobacteria; order Geminicoccales; family Geminicoccaceae; genus RECO01. The sequence goes on from JBJHBG010000044.1 coordinate 5,654, forward strand.
CCACGCGGTCGAGAGGCCGTGCATGCCGGCGCCGATGACCAGATAGGGAACCGAGGCGGGCAGGCTGGCCATGGGGCGTCGTCCTCTTGCCGCAAGCACCTTCATGGCGCCGAGCGGACCGGCGCTGTCAAGCGTTGCCGTGAGGCTCGAGGCTGGGCGGCTCAGGGCCGGCCGGCGTCGTCGTCGTAGCCCTGGCGGTGCGAGACGAACATCAAGGCGAGGAGGCCGCCGAGCAGCGCTACCGCCAGCGTCATGCCGAGGCCGAAGGCGATCCAGCCGTGCAGGCCGATCTCGCCCTCCATCTGCCAAGTGAGATAGCCGACGGCGAGGGCGACCACGACGAGCATGGCGACGAGGCCGGCGATGACGTCCTTGGCCCGCATGTCGTCTCCGTGGCGCAACGGTCGTGGAACGAAAATTGGCGAAGGCCGTTGATTACATCGAGGCTTCACGTCGGCGCAATGGTTCGGCCGCCGCCCTCGCGCTATATCGCCTCTAATCTCAAAGTTGAAGGATGTGCCCCATGACGCGACCACTCGTTATCGGAGTCTTCGCCGCGGCCGCCCTCCTCGGCTCGGCCGCCGTCGACGCCGTCCGCGCCCCGGCGCAGGCGCAGACGACCCTCTCCAGCTACACGGTCGAATTTGCGCTCGGCTCGGCCAGCCTGAGCGCGCAGGCGCAGCAGGTGGTCCGCGAGGCCGCCGCCTCGTTCCAGCGCGGCGATGCCACCATGGTGCGCGTCGTCGGCCACACCGACACCACCGGCAGTGCCGAATTCAATCAACGGCTCTCCGAGCGCCGGGCGCAGGCGGTGAGCGACGCCTTGGTGGCCGCCGGGGTTCCGGCCGGTGTGGTCCAGCAACAGGGTGTTGGTCAGAGGCAGCTCATCGTGCCGACCGACGACAACGTGCTCGAGCAGCGCAACCGCGTCGTCGTCGTGACGATGATGGGCGATCCGGCGCCGGCACCCGCACCGGCACCGACCGAGCCCGCGCCGGCGCCGGCCGCGCCGAGCTTCCAGCTCAGTGTCGGTCCCTATTACGGCTTCGACTTCGACCGCGACCTGAACCTCGTCGGCGGCAACGTCTCGCTCGACTACTTCGTGCTGCCGAACGTCTCGGTCGGCGTCGAGCAGGCCGGATTCTACGTGTTTGGTGCGCGTGGCTTCGACAGCGGTGCCGGTGGCCGCTCCGTGGGCAGCGCCGACTACCACTTCGATCTCGGCCCGGCCGCAGCCCATATCGGCGCCAACGCCGGCTACATCTACGGCTCGGGCATCCGCTCCAACTTCATCTACGGTCCCGAGGTCGGCATGACCTGGGACTTCCTCCAGGCCAAGGTCGCCTACGACATCCGCAGCGCGGGCCTGGACTCCGGCGTCCTCTCGGCGACGCTGGGGGCCGCCTTCCGCTTCTAGCGAAGCCTAGCTCCGCGCGCTGCAGCCGTGGACGACGCAGGGGGCTTCGGCCCCCTGCTCCCCCCTGTCGGCGGCCCTGCCCGCCGGCAACTTCTGGGGCGGGGGTGATCGAACGCCCCGGTTCCTTCCGACCGTGCCGCCGCAGCGCCAAGCCTTCGTGTCGGTTCGTCGAGCGTCCATCCGAATGCTCGGGCCGGACCGCTAGTCCATCGCTTCGACCACGACGGCGGCGCATTCGGTCGCGACCGCGGAACGGTAGCGCTCGTTGACGTTGTCGACCCAGCCCGCCTCGATCACGAAGTTGCGGCGCGACCAGTTGCTCTGGGCCATGAGTTGCGCGCGTTGGTCGGGTGCCTGCTCCGCCCGGACCACGCAAAGCGGCGTGAAGGTCTGGACGACGGCGGCCTGTGCACTGTCCGTTGCCAGTCGCCCGGCCGCTCCGCCGGTCATCCAACCGCCCCACGAGAAGCCGACGATCATCGCCGCCCCCGCGCCCACCACGGCACCCAGCAGCGTGGGCTTGACCCACGTTGGCATTTCCATCTTCAATTCCCTTCGGATTGGAAGTCGTGTTGCCGGAAGCGTGGATATCCGGCGATTTTCATGCAAATTATTTATTATTCTTTTTTGCAATTATTTGCAAGTCTTTTAAACCGACTTGCGTATCGCGAAGATGATCGAGCGCGCGCCGCGTCGCCGCGGCCGATCGGTGGGAAGCCCGCTAAAGCGCCGCCTGGATGCGCTCGCTGACCTCGTCGAGCACGGCGGCGAGCAGCGCTTCGTCCTCGGCCTCGACCATCACGCGGATCAACGGTTCGGTGCCGGACGGGCGGACCAGGAGGCGACCCGTCCCATCGAGCCGGCTCTGACCCTCGGCGATGGCTTCGGCGATGGCGGGCGTGTCCAGGTCGGGCCGGCGCGGCACGCGCAGATTGCGGAGCTTCTGCGGCAGCGGGCGGAATTGGCGCGCGAGGTCGGACAGGCGCCGGCCGCTCTCGACCATCAATGCCAACGCCTGGAGGGTGGCAACGAGGCCGTCGCCGGTGGTGGCGTAGTCGCCGAGGACGACGTGGCCCGATTGCTCGCCACCGACGTTGAAGCCGCCTTTGCGCATCGCCTCGACGACGTAGCGGTCGCCCACCTGGGTGCGCACCGTGGCGAGCCCGAGGCCGTCGAGGAAGCGCTCGAGGCCGAGATTCGACATCTGTGTCACCACCACGCCGCCGCCCTCGAGCCGGCCGCGCTCGTGCCAGGCGCGGGCGATCATGGCGATGAGCTGGTCGCCGTCGACGATCTGGCCGGTCTCGTCGACCAGGATCACCCGGTCGGCGTCGCCGTCGAGCGCCACGCCGACGTGGGCACCCTCGCCGATCACCCGCTGGCGAAGCTGGGTGGGTGCGGTCGAGCCGCAGTCGTGATTGATGTTGAAGCCGTCCGGCGTCGTGCCGATCGCCACCACCTCGGCGCCGAGCTCCCAGAGGATCTTCGGGGCGACGCGGTAGGCGGCTCCGTTGGCGCAGTCGACCACGATCTTGAGACCCGACAAGGACAGCGCCCGCGGCAACGTCGCCTTGATCGCCTCCAGATAACGGCCCTGCGCGCCCTCCAGCCGGTCGACGCGGCCGAGGCGGTCGCTGGCGGCAAGCTCGGGCGCCGCGGCCATCCGCGCCTCGAGTTCCTCCTCGATCTGGTCGGAGAGCTTGTAGCCGTCGGCGCCGAAGAGCTTGATGCCGTTGTCGGCGAAGGGGTTGTGCGAGGCCGAGATCATGACGCCGAGGTCGCAGCGCAAGGACGGCGTGAGATAGGCCACGGCCGGCGTCGGCAGAGGCCCCAGGAGCGTCACGTCCATGCCGGCCGCAACGAAGCCCGCGGTCAGGGCCGGCTCCAGCATGTAGCCCGAGCGCCGCGTGTCCTTGCCGATGACCACGCGGTTGCGCTGCTTGCCGCGGCCGAACAGGGCGCCGGCCGCGTAGCCGAGCTTGAGCGCCACCTCGCACGTCATGGGGTGCTGGTTGGCGGTGCCGCGAATGCCGTCGGTGCCGAAGAGCTGCCGGGCCATCCCGTCCTTCCGTGCTGGCGCATCGAGTGCGAAACTCATAGGCGCAAGGCGGCAACGGTGCCAGGGGGAGCGGATGGTGCGGGCGGACCCGATCGCCGGGATCGACGAGGTCGGCCGCGGTCCGTGGGCCGGGCCGGTGGTGGCCTGCGCGTTGATCCTGCACCGGGACGTCGCCGGCATCGCCGACAGCAAGACGCTCTCGATCAAGGCGCGCGAGGCGCTGACGGCGGCCTTGCGCCGGCCGGGCGTGGCGACCTTCGCGCTGGGCGCGGCGTCGGTCGCCGAGATCGACCGGCTGAACGTTCGCCAGGCAACCTTCCTCGCCATGCGCCGGGCGGTGACGCGGCTCCAGGTGCGGCCGGTGCGGGTGCTGGTGGATGGCCGCGATGCGCCGGACCTCGGCGTGCCGACCGGTGCGGTGATCGGCGGCGACCGCAAGGTGCGTGCCATCGCCGCTGCGTCGATCGTCGCCAAGACCTTTCGCGACCGGCTGATGGGGCGGCTGGCGGCGCGCTATCCGTGCTATGGCTGGGCTACCAACGTCGGCTACGGCACGGCCGTCCACGCCCTCGCCCTGGAACGGTCGGGCGTGACACCCCATCATCGGCGTAGCTTCGCGCCCGTGCGGGCCAGGCTCGAACGTCAAGGAGGATCGGGACGCGACCCGCAACGATTGCCGCGCGACCGCGTTGACTGGGTGGAGGACGAATGATGCGAGCATGGGCTTTGGCGGTGGCGGCGGCGTGGCTGGCCGTCGCGGCACCGCAGGCGGGCGCGCAGACGGTCGGCCTCTTGCAGGTCGAGGGTGCGATCGGCCCCGCGACGACCGCCTATATCGAACGCGGCCTGGCCGAGGCGGGTGCCGCGCGGCACGCCGCGGTCATCCTGGAGATCGACACGCCCGGGGGGCTGGTGACGGCGACCCGCGAGATTGTGGGCGCCATTCTGCGCTCGCCGGTGCCGGTGATCGGCTACGTGGCGCCCGAAGGGGCGCATGCGGCGAGTGCCGGCACCTACATCATCATGGCGACCCATGTCGCGGCGATGGCACCGGCCACCAACATGGGGGCGGCGACGCCCGTCCAGATGGGTGGCTCCAACCCGCTGCCCGCCTCGCCAACCGAGGACGAGGACGAGGCGGAGGAGACCGAGCGCCCGGCGACGCGCGAGGCTGGCGCAGAGAAGGCGATCAACGACGCCGTCGCCTACCTGAAGGCGCTCGCCGAGAAGCGCGGGCGCAACTTGGAGTGGGCGGAGCGGGCCGTGCGCGACGCCGCCAGCGTGTCGGCGTCGGAAGCGCTCGATCTCGGCGTCGTGGAGATCGTCGCCTCCAGCCGCCGCGCCCTGTTGCAGCAGGCCGACGGCATGACGGTCGAGCTCGAGGGCGGTCGCGAGGTCACGCTCGAGCTGGCCGACGCCGACATCGAGGCCATCGAGCCGAACTGGCAGGAGAACCTGTTGGGTGTTCTCGCCAACCCGAACATCGCCTTCATCCTGATGCTCGTCGGCATCTACGGCATCATCTTCGAACTGGCCAACCCCGGTACCATCGTCTCCGGTGTGATCGGCGCCATCGCCCTCTTGATGGGCCTGTTCGCGCTCAACCTCCTGCCGATCGACTATGCCGGTGCGGGGCTGATCCTTTTGGGCATCGCGCTGATGGCGGCCGAAGCCTTTGCCCCCAGCTTCGGTATCCTCGGTATCGGCGGTGCGGTCGCGTTCGTCCTCGGGTCGATCATGTTGATCGACACCGAGGTGCCGGGCTTCACGCTGTCGCCCTGGGTGATCGGTGCCGCCACCGTCACCACCGTCGGCCTCATGTCGGGCGTGCTCGCCATGGCACTCCGAGCGCATCGCAGGCGAACCGTCACCGGCGTCGAGGGGCTGCGTGGGCAGATCGGCCGCGTCGTCCGCTGGGACGGCGAACGTGGCATGGTCCACGTTGCCGGCGAGAACTGGCAGAGCCGGGGCCCGGCCGACCTCGTCCCCGGTCAGCGCGTCGCCGTCACTGCCGTGGACGGCCTCGTGCTGACCGTCGAAGCGAAGCAACAGGAGCACTGACCATGAACCCGATCGCCGACCTCGTCACCTATGCGGTGCTGGCAGCGCTGCTGATCTTCCTGCTCGTGTCCATCTTCCGGGTGATGCGGGAATACGAACGCGCCGTCGTCTTTACCCTCGGCCGCTTCAGCGGCGTGAAGGGGCCGGGTCTGATCATCATCATCCCGGTCGTCCAGCAGCTCGTGAAGGTCGATCTCCGGACCATCGTCCTCGACGTGCCGAGCCAGGACGTGATCTCCAAGGACAACGTGTCGGTGAAGGTCAACGCGGTGCTCTACTTCCGCGTGATCGACGCCGACAAGGCGGTGATCCAGGTCGAGAACTTCGTCGACGCGACCAGTCAGCTCGCCCAGACGACGCTGCGCTCGGTGCTCGGCAAGCACGACCTCGACGAGATGTTGAGCGAGCGTGACAAGCTCAACGACGACATCCAGGCGATCCTGGACGACGCCACCAACGCCTGGGGCATCAAGGTCGCCAACGTCGAGATCAAGCACGTCGATATCGACGAGAGCATGGTCCGCGCCATCGCCCGCCAAGCCGAGGCCGAGCGCAACCGCCGCGCGCGCATCATCGACGCCGAGGGCGAGCAGCAGGCGGCCGAGCGGCTCGCCGAGGCCGCCGGCGTGCTGGCGCGCCAGGAGGGCGGCATGCAGCTCCGCTATCTGTCCACCTTGCAAAACATCGGCATCGACAAGAACACGACCGTCGTGTTCCCCTTCCCCATCGACCTGATGCAGGGTGTGACCAACCTCCTGGAGCAGAGCGCGCGGAAGGGTTGATCGACGCACCGATCCGCCCCGAGCCGCTCGCTGCCGCAGGAAAGGGGGCCGTAGCTATCGAGCGAGGAGACGAATTTGGCCGACGACATCCGGGTCCTGCCCGGGCTGCCGCATCCCCTGGGCGCCACCTGGGACGGGCTGGGGACGAATTTCGCGCTGTTTTCGGCCTATGCGACCAAGGTTGAACTCTGCCTGTTCGACGACGACGGCCGCACCGAAGCGCACCGGGTGGCCCTGCCCGAGATGACCCACGAGGTCTGGCACGGCTACCTGCCGGACGTGCGGCCCGGCCAGCTCTACGGCTACCGCGTGCACGGCCCCTACGCGCCCGATGCCGGCCACCGCTTCAACGCGAACAAGCTCCTCATCGACCCCTACGCCAAGTCGCTCGCCGGCGAGATCGCGTGGCACGACGCGCTGTTCGGCTACACCATCGGCCACGCGGACGCGGACCTCTCGTTCGACGAGCGCGACAGCGCCCCCTACATCCCGAAGGGCGTGGTCGTCGATCCGGCCTATACCTGGGGTAAGGAGCGCCCGCCCGCCCGCCCGTGGCACGAGACCGTGATCTACGAGATGCACGTGCGCGGGCTCACCATGCGCCACCCCGACGTTGCCGAGGTGGATCGCGGCACCGTCGCCGCCCTCAGCCGGCCGCCGGTGATCGACCATCTGGCCGACCTCGGCGTCACCGCCGTCGAGTTGCTGCCGGTGCATGCCTTCACCCACGACCGCGTCCTGCAGGATCGCGGCCTTCGCAACTATTGGGGCTACAACACCCTCGCCTTCTTCGCTCCGCACCCGGAATATCTCGGCAAGGGTGGCCTCAACGACTTCAAGACGGCCGTCCACGTCCTCCACGAGCATGGTCTCGAGGTTCTGCTAGACGTTGTCTACAATCACACGGCGGAGGGTAACCACCTCGGCCCGACCCTGAGTTGGCGCGGGATCGACAACCGGTCGTATTATTACTTGGTCGACGGGGACGAGCGCTACTACAATGACTTCACGGGAACCGGCAATGCCTTGGAGCTACGGCATCCGGCGGTGTTGCGCATGGTCACCGACAGCTTGCGCTACTGGTATCAGGAGATGCGCATCGACGGCTTCCGCTTCGACCTCGCCACCACGCTGGCGCGGGTCAACGGCACGTTCGAGCAGCATTCGGGATTTCTCGACGCGGTCGCGCAGGATCCGGTGCTCGCCGGTGCCAAGCTGATCGCCGAGCCCTGGGATACCGGCATGGGCGGCTACCAGGTGGGCGCCTTTCCACCCGGCTGGGCGGAATGGAACGACAAGTACCGCGACACGGTGCGGCGCTTCTGGAAGGGCGACGGCGGCCAGCTCGCCGAGTTGGCCTCGCGCATTTCGGGCTCGGCCGACGTCTTCGACCATCGGGGTCGGCGGCCCTGGGCCAGCGTCAACTTCGTCACCGCCCACGACGGCTTCACCCTGCGCGACCTCGTCAGCTACGACCACAAGCACAACGACGCCAACGGCGAGGGCGGCGCCGACGGGCACAGCGACAATCACAGCTGGAACCACGGGGTGGAGGGGCCGACCGACGATCCGAAGATCAAGGAGCTGCGCCTTCGCCAGATGAAGAACCTGCTCGGTACGTTGATCCTCTCGCAGGGCGTGCCGATGCTGTTGTCCGGCGACGAGGCCGGGCGCACCCAGCAGGGGAACAACAACGTCTATTGCCAGGACAACGAGCTGAGCTGGTTCGACTGGGCGGCCCTGGAGCAGGAGGAGGGGCGCGAGTTGCACGGCTTCGTCCGCCGCCTGCTGAGGCTGCGGCACGACCACATCGTCTTCCACCGCTCGCGCTTCTTCCACGGCCGCACCATCCCCGGCACCGACGTGCAGGACGTGGTCTGGCTGCGACCCGACGGCGAGGAGATGGGCCAGGCGGACTGGGACGTCGACCACGCCCGCTGCCTCGGCCTGTTGCTGTCGGGCGAGGCGGGGTTGATGCACGTCACCGAACGCGGCGAGCCGGAACCGGACGACACCTTCCTCTTGCTGTTCAACGCCGGGGCCGAGCCGATGAAGTTCATCCTGCCGCCCTGCGCGGTGAAGACCGGATGGCAGTTGGAGGTCGACACGGCACCGCGCGCGGGCAAGACGCGGCCCAAGAGCTTCGCCGCCGGCAGCGCCTACGCCCTGACGGCCCGGTCGTTCGCCGTTCTCCGCTGCCGCACGGTGCATGCATGAGCCGGCGGCTGTCGCCGACCTGCCGCTTCGGCCCGCTCGTGGAGCCGGACGGTGTCACCTTCCGGCTGTGGGGGCCCGCCGCCGCGGCGGTGAGCCTCGTTGTGCACCCCGCTACCGCCGCCGAGGCGCATCACCCGATGACGCGCCGGGACGGCTGGTGGCTGGTGCGCGTTCCCGGCGCCGGTGCCGGCACCCGCTACCTGTTCGAGGTGGGCGACCTGCGCGTGCCCGACCCGGCGTCGCGCTTCCAGCCGGACGACGTGCACGGCGCGAGCGAGGTGGTCGACCTCGCCTCGTTCGCCTGGCGCAACGACTGGCGCGGCCGGCCGTGGACGGAGACCGTGCTCTACGAACTGCACGTCGGCACGTACTCGCCGGAGGGCACCTACGACGGCCTCCGCCGGAAGCTCGACCACCTCGCGGGCCTCGGCGTCACCGCCATCGAGTTGATGCCGCTCGCCGATTTCCCGGGCCGCCGCAACTGGGGCTATGACGGGGTGCTGCTGTTCGCGCCGGACTCGGCCTACGGCCGGCCCGAGCAGTTGCTGACGCTGATCGACGAAGCGCACGGCCGCGGGCTGATGGTGTTCCTCGACGTCGTCTACAATCACTTCGGCCCGGACGGAAACTATCTGCACGCCTATGCACCGGGCTTCTTCAATGCGGATCTGCACACGCCGTGGGGGGCGGCCATCGACTACACCAAGCCCGAGGTGCGCCGCTTCGTCGTCGAGAACGCCCTGTTCTGGCTCGACACCTACCGCTTCGACGGTCTCCGGCTCGACGCCGTCCACGCCATCCATGACCCGACGCGGCCGCACGTCCTGGAGGAATTGGCCGGACAGGTTCGCGCTCTGCTCGGGCCGGAGCGGCACGTCCACCTCGTCCTCGAGAACGACGACAACGAGGCGCACCGGCTGGACCGCAGCCGGGGCGGCGGCGTCGTGCGCTACGACGCGCAGTGGAACGACGACTATCACCACGTCGCGCACCACCTCCTGACCGGCGAGGCCGAGGGCTACTACGCCGACTACGCCGAGGCGCCCGTCGACCTGCTCGCCAAGGCGCTCGTCTCGGGCTTCGTCCAGCAGGGCGAGCCCTCGCCCTATCGCGGCGGCGAGCGGCGGGGCGAGCCGAGCGGCCATCTGCCGCCCACCGCCTTCGTCGACTTCATCCAGAACCACGACCAGATCGGCAACCGCGCTTTCGGCGACCGATTGAGCACCCTCGCCCCCGCGCGCGCATTGGCGGCGATGACCACGGTGCTGCTGCTGGCGCCGCAGCCGCCCATGCTGTTCATGGGCGAGGAATGGGGGAGCCGGCAGCCCTTTCAGTATTTCACCGACTTCCACGACGAGTTGGCCGACGCGGTACGGGAGGGGCGCCGGCGCGAGTTCCGTGCTTTTCCGGCCTTCGCGTCGCCCGAGGCGAGGGAGCGCATCCCCGACCCGAACGATGCCGCGACCTTCGAGCGCTCCAGGCTCGACTGGGCCAGTCTCGACCAACCGGCGCACGCCGCTTGGCTGGATCGCGTGCGGCATCTCCTGACCAAGCGCGCCGCCGTCATCGTGCCGCTCGTGCCCGCGATCGTCGGTGCGGAGGCCGAGCGGCTGGGGACGGGCGGGCTGCGCGTGACGTGGCGGACGGCGGCAGGCCCGGCCCTCACGCTCCTCGCCAACCTCGCCGAAGAGCCCCTGGAGACCGTCCTGCCGGCGGGCCGCCTCGTCGCCGCCTCGGTGCCCGAGGCCGAAGTCACGCCGATCTTGCCGGGCTGGACTGCCGCGTTCTGGCAGCTCTGAGCCTTGAAGCACCGCGCCGCGGCCGGTAACCCTCGCCCCGACCGCAAAGGGGAGGCACCCATGACCGTCGACCGCGCCGCGCTCGAAGCGCTCAAGGCCTACGACACGCCCACCATCTGCAACGCGCTGGAGATGGTCGCACCCGAGCGCCGTGCCATCGGCTTCACGCGCCGGCCCTTCGTCTGCGCCGATCCCGCGCTGCCGCCGATGGTCGGCCGGGTACGGACCGCCACCATTCGCGCCAGCCAGCCGGCCAAGCTGGATGCGGCCGCGGCCCGCGCGCAGCGCGCCGCCTACTACGAGTACGTGGCCGCCGGCGCGATGCCGACCGTGGTCGTGATCCAGGACGTCGACGACATCGTCGGCTTCGGCGCTTTCTGGGGCGAGGTGCAGAGCCACGTCCATCGCGGCCTGGGCGTGCTCGGGTGCGTCACCAACGGCTCGTTCCGCGACCTGGATGCCTGGGCCGCGGGCTTCCAGATGCTCGGTGGCATGCTGGCGCCGAGCCACGCCTGGGTGCACCCCGTCGACTTCGGCGGCGAGGTCGACGTGCACGGCATGACCGCCCACCACGACGACCTGATCCACGCCGACCGCCACGGCGCGGTCATCATCCCCGACGCGGCCCTCCCCAAGCTCCAGGCCGCCATCGATACCATCGCCCGCCGCGAAGCCGTCCTCATCGAAGCCTCCAAGCGCCCCGACTTCGACGTCGAAAAGCTGAAGGCGGCGATGGCCGAGCAGGCCGAGATCCACTGACCTCGGCCAGCTCGGCCGCGATGGCGGCCGCCGCCTTGGCCCAGGCTCAGGCGGCGGTGCTGCGCCGGCGCCACCAGGCGAGGCCCACGAGGGCGCTGGCGAACAGCGGCAGTGCTGCCGGCACCGGCACCGGGGTGATGCTCACCTGCCAGTTGTCGACGCCGAAGAAGGCGGTGCCGATTTGCGGCAGCGCGCTGCTGTCGGCTGCGACGAGGCCGGCGAACGTGCTGCTGACCGCGTAGCCGAAGCTGAGTGGCAGTCCGTTCTCCGAAAAGTCGGGGAACACCCCGTCGGCTTGGTCGACGAAGCTATCCGGTACCGGGGCGCCCTGCCCGAAGACCTCCCGCAGCGGATTGGTGCTGAAGCTCGCCGCCGTCAGGTCGAGCCGCTCGATCGCGGTCCAATCCTCGAACTCGGCGCGTCGCCGCGTGGTGTAGAACACCTCGCCGCCTTGCATGACGACGAAGTGAAACATCGTAAGCGGCTCCGAGTCGGGGTGGAAGCCGCTCGTGTCGTAGCTGACCTTGACGTCGGCGCGGAAGTCGATGGCGGCGATGGGTCCCTGCGTGGCCGGGTCGTAGATCGGCGGGGTGACTACCGGCGGCTCGCCCGTGAAGATCGCGATGTGGGTGATGCGCTCGCCCCACTTGAAGTCCTCGATGACGTGCTCGACGTAGGCGCCGGGATTGCCCCCGGAGAGGACGTTGTTGTGGTAGGCCGTGCCCGGCGCACCGGGGGTGACGGTCTCGGGAAGTACGGCCGTCGGCTTGGTGTTGATCGGCGGCAGGTAGTCCCAGCTACGGAAGAAATCCCCATCCTGGAACAGCACGGTCGACGCGCCGACCGGGGTTGCGGCGAGAACACCAGCGAATGTCAGAGCGCAAGCGATTCGGCGATCCAATGGCATCGTGCCCTCCCTCATTCCGTTTTTCTGACTAATTTTCATAAAATTGAACAACATTCGTAAGATTGTCAAGCCGTCATCTTTGGGCAGTCGCACGAACATGTGGCATGGCGCCGGTCAGGGGCGGGGTCGGCGCGGGACGGCGCTCCGGAACAGGTAGATGCCGCAGCCGGCGATGGCCGCACCGCCGACGAGGATGCCCCCTTCCATGGTCTCGCCGAACAGGAAGTAGCCGAAGCCGATCGCCCAGATCAGCGAGGTGTAGCCGAACGGTGCCAGGAGTGACGGCGCTGCCATGGACAGGGCACGGATCTGGAGGAAGTGGCCGAACCCGACCACGGCGCCGTGGACCAGCAGGAAGGCGACGTGCTCCGCGCGGACGGGCACCCAGAAGAACGGCAGCGCGCAACTCGTCAGCACGAGCCCCACGGCCGAGACGTAGAACAGGCTCGCCACCGGCCCGTCGTGGCTCGCCACCATACGCGTCATGAGTTGGTAGAGGGCGTAGCTCGCGGCGGTGCAGAGCGGCAGCAGCATCGCCCATTCGACGCTGCCTTGGTCCGGACGGATGATGACGACGACGCCGGCGAAGCCGACCGCGATCGCCGCGACCCGCGCCAACCCGACCCGCTCGCCGAGCAGCGGCAGCGACAACGCCGCCACCAGCAGGGGCGAGGTGAAGGCCAGCACCTTGGCGGTCGAGAAGGGCAGTTGGCTGAGCGCGAAGACGAAGAACGACGCCGACGCCGTGAGCATGACACCGCGCGCGATCTGTGCCGACGGTCGCTGGCACGCGACCAGCCCCCGCCAGCCGACCCACGGTAGGAGCAGGAGCAGCCCTGCGGTCTGACCGAGAAAGCGAATCCAGAGCAGCAGCGGCACCGGATAGAGTTCGGTGAAGGCCTTGGTGATGGCGTCGGCGGACGAGGCCATCGTCGCGAACGCCAACATCAGGGCGATGCCGAGCATGGGCCGCTCGCTGCGGCCGGCGAGAATCACGAAGGCGGCATCCTCCTACCGCGCACCGACGCGGGGATGGGTCGATCCGTCGCCGCGACAGCGACACCCGCCGGACGGCCACGCTCCCAGCCTTCCTACTCCCGCGGTCGCAGGAGACTACGGCGAACGGCGCAAGGCTGCGGTAGCGCTGGCGGCGGTCGAGCCGGCGGCGCCTTGGGTGGACGGGCACCCGTGGCCCCCTCGGGCGGTCGAACCCGTGGTCCGGCGCGGGGCCCCGTCCATCGGTTCCAAAGGGAGCCCGAACGGTCGCTCGGGTCGGGCGCGGCGACGGCCTGGTCCCCATTCGCAAGGGCGGGTCATGGAACACGCCGCCTTCGCCGTGCCGCACGAGGGTGCAGGGCTCGGCTACCGGCGCCTCGCGGCAGACTTGGCCGGTGGGCCGTCACCGACGTCGACCACCGGATCAGGCGGGCGAACGTCGCGAGCGGGCGAGGACCACGAGGAGGCTGCCGAGGCTCGCCAGGACGCCGTAGGCGAGCAGCCGTGCCTGGAAGGCTTCCGGGCCGCCGAGCCCGGTGACCGCGACGAGCCGTTCCAGCACGAAGGCGATCAGCGGCAACGCCGCCATCGCCGCGACGTAGGTTACCGCCCCGGCGCGGGCGATCGCCTTGAGCGAGAGGTAGACGGACGGGCCGCGCGCGAGGGCCCCGACGGCGCACGCACATAGCCAGAGGAGCGGGTCCGCCAGTCCCCTCGTCGCCAAGACGTCGTCACCCGGCGCGAACGAGCGGAAGGCGATTTGCCCGAGTACGAGGACGACGATCAGGCCGAGGGCGCTGACGAGGAGAACGGCGCCGGTCAAAAAGACGCGGCTGCGCTCGTCCTCTCCCTTGTTCACCGGGTGTACCTCCGCGACGATCGTGGCGCCGACGACGCAGAACGTCGACATCAGCATCAAGACGACGGCCGGATTGGCGAGGCCGGCCTCCAAGGCGTTGCCGAGCGAAACCACGCCGACGAGCACGAGCGCATGTCCCGGAAGCTCGCTTCGGGCGGGCCGGCGCGCGAACAGAAACACCGTCGCGACGACGGCCAGCGGGACCGAAAGGATGCTCAGAAAGGCGGCATTGGCCGCGCTGGTGTGGACGAGCGCCGCGGTGAAGAAGCCGGCGGTGCCCACGCGCAGGACGCCGTAAAGCCAAGTGAGTGGCGACCCGAGTGTCTCCCGCACGCGCACCGTCCGCCGGCCGACCCACATCATGAAGAGCCCGCCGGCGGCCATCTGCAGGAAGGCGAACGACCAGGGATCGAGTTGGAAGGCGAGAATCAGCACGCGGCTCGCCACCAACAGGATCGCCCACGACGCGATTGCGGCGAGCAGTGCCAGACCGGCGCTCATGCGATCCGAAACCCCTTCGTCCCACGCATGGCGTGGGCGACGGTATCTGTTTGGCTTCGATGGTTCGCCTCGTCGACCGGGCACGCCACGCTCATCGACCGCGAGAACCAACACTGAATAGGCGCATGATCCTAGATACGTTGGCGACGAGCGGGCGAAGGAAACGTGCGACTTCGCCGGACGGGTGTTGCTGGAGGCGCCCGCTCGGTTACCGGGAACCCACGCGACGGCGCGACTTGTGCGTGCAGAACCATAAGGTGATGGAAGTACGCTTCACGGACCTGCAGGACTTGGACGGGGGTCATGAGTGCATTCTCCGTCCAACCCTCGTGCTGGGCGTGATCGGCCGGTTGCAGGGACAGCGGCCGATCCTCGGCCATGCGAGCGCATCCGCAGATGAGGGGGTGCAGAAGGCGAGCCCCCGGCAATCTTCCGTCATCCGCCGTGGCGCTACGCCAGGCCGACGAGGGCGAGGGCTTCCTTCTGGTTCTTCTCCACCCTCGTCAAGTCGAAGGTCTCGGCGAGGTCCATGAACATCCGGTGCCAGTTGAGGTCGGCTTGCAGGTGGAGGAAGACGGAGCCGAGGCCGATCGCGGCTCGATCCATGAGGACGAATTCGCGCGGCGGGGTAACGCCGCCGAATTCCTTGAGCTTGCGGTGGACGTCGCTGGCGACTTCCTGGCCGTAGCGGCCGGTGTTGGCCTCGTCGATCAGGCGGGTGCGGTCTTCCATCAGCGGGCCGTAGAGGAAGGCCGCCCAGGTGTTGAGGATCTCGATCGCGTCCTTGGACAGGTTCTCGAAGCCCCAGGCCTCGTAGGCGTGGACGGCGAGGTCCAGGTCGTCCGTGACGAGGGCGCGGTAGAGGTCGATGACGCCGCCGACGAAGCGCGGCTCGAAGACGCGGATGCAACCGAAGTCGAGCAGGTTGACGTCGTGGTCGTCGCGCACGGTGTAGTTGCCGAGGTGCGGGTCGCCATGGATCACGCCATAGTGGTAGAAGGGCACGTACCAGGCGTGGAACATGTTGCGGGCGATGGTACGGCGCGTCTCGACGTCGGCCGTCTTGAAGCTGAGGAGCTTTTGGCCGTCGACCCAGCGCAGCGTGAGCAGGCGTTCGGTGGAGAGGTCGCCGACGACTTCGGGGACGTGGACGTTGGGCTCGTCCCGCAGCATGTGGGCGTAGAGTTGCGCGTTCTTCGCCTCGCGGACGTAGTCCAGTTCCTCGTGCAGTCGAGCCGCGATCTCGGCGTAGATGTTCCGGGTGTCGATGGCGCGGTCGTAGCGCTTGTAGATCTCGAAGATGAGGCGGAGTTGCTGGAGGTCGGCCTCGACCGCCGAGGCAATGCCCGGATATTGCAGCTTGCAGGCGACTTGGCTGCCGTCGTGGAGGGTGGCTTTGTGGACTTGGCCCAAGGAGGCGGCGTGCGCCGCGTCCAGGTCGAAGCCGGCGAAGCGCTTTTGCCAGTCCGGCCCCAGTTCGGCCGCCATGCGGCGACGGACGAAGGGCTTGCCCATGGGCGGGGCTTCGCTCTGCAACTGGGCCAGTTCGGCGGCGTAGTCGGCGGGCAGCGCTTCCGGGATGGTGGCGAGCATTTGCGCCACTTTCATGAGCGGCCCCTTGAGCCCGCCGAGGGCCGCTCTCAGGTCGCCCGCGTACTTGGCGTCGTCGAGTTGCCAGCCGAAGACGCGCTTTCCGGCGTAGCGCGCGGCGATGCCGCTCATCGCCGTGCCGACCTGGGCGTAGCGCTTGACCCGGCCGCCGAGGGTGTTCTCGCTCAAGCGGGCAGCTCCCGCTCCAACGCGTCGATCATGGCGGCGACGACGTCGAGGCCCTTGGACCAGAAGGCTGGGTCGCGCGCGTCCAGGCCGAAGGGAGCGAGCAGGTCCGAATGCCAAAGCGTGCCGCCGGCCTTCAGCATGTCGACGTAGCGCGCCTCGAAGCCGTCGCGCTCGGCCTCGTACACGGCGTAGAGCGCGTTCACCAAGCAGTCGCCGAAGGCGTAGGCGTAGACGTAGAACGGCACGTGGACGAAGTGGGGGATGTAGCTCCAGTAGGTGCGGTAGTCGTCGCTGAACTCGAAGGCCGGACCCAAGCTTTCCGTCTGCACCTGCATCCAGACGTCGCCGAGGTCCTGCGGGGTCAGTTCGCCGTCCTTCCTGGCATCGTGCACGCGGCGCTCGAACTCGCAGAAGGCGATCTGGCGGACGACGGTGTTGAGGGCGTCCTCGATCTTGCCGGCGAGCAGGACGCGCCGGCGCTTGGGGTCGCTGGTGGCGTTCAGCAGCGAGCGGAAGGTCAGTTGCTCGCCGAAGACGGACGCGGTCTCGGCAAGGGTGAGCGGCGTCGAGCACATCAAGGGACCTTGGCCGCCCGCGAGCACCTGATGGGCGCCGTGGCCGAGTTCGTGGGCCAGCGTCATGACGTCGCGCGCGCGGCCCTGGTAGTTCATGAGCACGTAGGGGTGCACGCTCGGCACGGTACCGTGGCTGAAGGCGCCCGAGTCCTTGCCGGGGCGGAGTTCGGCGTCGATCCACCGCTTGGCGAAGAAGTCCTCGAGGATGGTCGCGATCCTCGGCGAAAAGCCGCGATAGGCGTCGAGCACGATGACCTTGGCGTCGCCCCAGGCAATGCGGGTGTCGTCGTCCTCCGGCAAGGGCGCGTTGCGGTCGTAGTGCTGGAGCTTGTCCAGGCCGAGCCAGCGGGCTTTCTGGCCGTAATAGCGATGCGAGAGGCGGGGATAGGCGTCGCGCACGGCGGCGATCAGGGCGTCGACCACCTCGTCCTCGACGCGGTTGGCGAGATTCCTGGAGGAGATCGGGCGCGCGTAGTTGCGCCAGCCGTCCTCGATCGCCTTGTCCTTGACCAGCGTGTTGGTGATGCGGGCGAAGAGTTTGACGCGCTCGCCGAGGACGGTGGAGATGGCGCCGGCCGCGTCCTCGCGGACGGTGCGGTCCCGGTCCTGGAGCTTGTCGAACACTTGTGCGTTGGTGAGCCTGTCGCCGCGGAAGTCGAAGCGAAGATCGGCCACGGTCTCGTCGAACAGCCGGATCCAGGCGCTGCGGCCGGCGACGGCCTTCTCGTGCAGGGTCTTTTCGACCTCGTCGGAGAGTTGGTGCGGGCGAAAGGCGCGCACGTCGCGCAGCCAGGGGCGGTAGTGGGCGAGGGCAGGCGAGGCGGCGATCCGGGTCTGGAGGTGGTCTTCCTCCAGGCGGTTGAGTTCCAGCGTGACGAACAGCAGCGGGGTGGTGATGGCGTTGATGCGCTCCTGCATGGCCTGGAAGAAGCGGCCGATCTCGGCGTCGTCGCGCTGCGCGGCGAAGCGGAGGCTGGCGTAGGAGTAGATTTTGCCGACGGTCTCGCTGACGGCCTCGTAGCGGCGGATCATCAGGGCGAGGCCGTCGCCGTCGAACGTTTCCAGCTTGCCGCGGAACTCGGCCTCGATGGCCGCCGCCTCGCGCTCGGCCGTTGCCAGATCGGCCGCGAGAGCCGGATCGTCGGGCGCCGCGTAGAGGTCGCCGAGATCCCAGCGAGGGGCGGGCTCTGCCTGGGCCGCATCGGCCATCGTGCTCTCCTTTCGGTCGTGGGCGGGATATGGGACCGGGCCGGAGCCGCTTCCAGCGCCCGGCGGATTTCCCTTTTCACGCGGCGCGCGCGCCACTTTAAGTGTAGATAACAGGGTCGCACCGATCAGGAGAGTTCCACCGTGCAACTCGCACCGAATCTCGTGCAACTGTTCCACCGTGCGGTCGTCAAGCGTGGCGACCGTCCCTATCTCTGGCGGCGCTCGACGGACGGCTACCACGCCACGAGCGGCAACGAGGTGGCGGAGCGCGTGACGGCGCTGGCGCGCGCCTTGCGGGCCAAGGGGGTGAAGAAGGGCGACCGGCTGGTGATCGTCGCCGAGAACCGCCCGGAATGGCTGATCGCCGACATGGCGAGCATGACCGTGGGTGCCGTCTCGGTGCCGGCCTACACCACCAACACGGTCAAGGATCACCGCTTCGTCATCGAGCACAGCGGGGCGACGGCGGTGATCTACTCGGGGCCTGTCGTGGCCAAGACGCTGCTGCCGGCGATCCGCGAGGCCGGTTCCGTGACCGCCATCGTCGCCATCGAGCCCCCGACGGACGCGGGCGGGCTCGACATCACCTCATGGGACGATGCGCTGGCGCTCGGGCGGGAGGCCGACGACGCCCCCTTCGCCGAGCCGGCTCCGGACGACATGGCCTGCATCATCTACACCTCGGGCACCGGCGGCACGCCCAAGGGCGTCATGCTGTCCCATCGCAACATCCTCGCCAATTGCGACGGCGCCATCGATCTGTTGGAGGAACTGGGGGTCGACGAGAACGAGGTGTTCCTCTCCTTCCTGCCCCTGTCGCACTCCTACGAGCACACGGCGGGCCAGTTCGTGCCGATGGCGATCGGGGCGCAGGTCTACTACGCCGAGGGCGTCGACACGCTGACGCAGAACCTCCAGGAAGCGCGGCCCACCATTCTCACCTGCGTGCCCAGGCTCTACGAGGTGATGCGCGCGCGCATCCTGGCCGGCGTGCAGCGGGCAGGCGGCACCAAGGCGTGGCTGTTCCACAAGGCGGTCGAACTCGGCCGCAAGAAGTACGAGAAGCAGCCGCTCGGTCCCCTGGAGCGGGTGATCGACCTCGCCTGCGACCGGCTGGTCCGCGGCAAGGTGAAGGACCGCTTCGGCGGCCGGCTCAAGGCGATGGTCTCGGGCGGAGCACCGCTGAACTACGAGGTCGGCGTGTTCTTCGCGGCCCTCGGCCTGCCGATCTTCCAGGGCTACGGTCAGACCGAGGCCGCCCCCGTCATCAGCGCCAACCGGCCGAAGCACCACAAGCTCAAGACCGTGGGCCTGCCGCTCAAGGGCGTCGAGGTGAAGATCGCCGACGATGGCGAGATCCTGGTGCGCGGCCCGCTGGTGATGAAGGGCTATTGGAACGACGAGGAAGCGACGGCGGCGACCTTGGTCGACGGCTGGCTGCACACGGGCGACATCGGTGCCGTGGACGAGGACGGCTTCATCCTCATCACCGGACGCAAGAAGGAGATGATCGTCAACTCGGGCGGCGACAACGTCTCGCCGCAGCGGGTGGAAGGGGTGATCACGATGGAGCCGGAGATCCACCAGGTGCTGGTCTACGGCGACCGCCGCCCGCACCTCGTGGGCCTCGTCGTGCCGGATCCCGGTTGGCTGGAGACGTTCGCCAAGGAGACGGGGCTGGAGGGCGACCTTGCGACCCTGCACGACCACGAGGAGGTGCGAAGGGCGATCCGGACGGCCATCGAACGCGCCAACCAACACCTCTCGGTCATCGAGAAGTTGCGCCGCTTCGACATCATGGCGGAGCCCTTCGACATCGAGAACGGGATGATGACCCCGACGCTGAAGCTGCGCCGGCCGATCATCATCGAGCGCTACCACGACCGTCTGGAAGCGCTCTACACCCAGGGCAAGAAGGCCGCCTGAGGCTCACTCCCGCCGCAGCGTGAGTGCCACCTCGTCCTCCTCGAAGCGGACCACCCGGACGAGGCAGCGCTCGCCCTCGTCGTCCGCGAACTGGTAGACGGCGAGGCCGTGCAGGGCCATGGCCGCGCGGCAGAAGGTGCCATCCACGGCCAGCTCCGCCGGGCAGGTCTCGAGGTCGAGGTGCGGCACCGCCAGCTCGAAGGTGTCGTAGCTCATCGGGCAGGCGGCGACCGCCGTCGGCAGGGCAAGCGCCGCCGCGGCGAGCCATATCGACTTTCGCATGTTGCAAGTGCTCCAATGAAAAAGATTGCTGGCAGACGAGCTGCCATCGCCTTTTCAGCAGGAGTACCGTTCTCTGGCAATGTTATTTAGGTACGAATGTTTGAACTTCAAACAAGAATAGGTATGACTTCGGCAGTATTGGTTGTGACATGGCGTCAGCCCATCACCCGCCGCAGCGCCTGGATGGCGCGGTCGATGCCGGCGTCGTCGACATCGAGATGGGTGCAGGCGCGGAGTGTCCAGCGGTTGGTCGGGTTGCTGCGGACGCCGAGGGCGAGGAGTTCGCGGCTGACCTCGGCGGCTTCGCGGCCAGAGGCCTCGGTGGAGTAGAAGACGAGGTTGGTCTCGACCGGGCCGTTGACGAGGGTGAGGCCGGGAATCTCTTCGATGGCAGCGGCGAGGCGCTGGGCGCGGGTGTGATCCTCGGCCAAGCGGTCGTAGTGGTGGTCGAGCGCGTAGAGGGCACCGGCGGCGACGATGCCGCCCTGGCGCAACGCACCGCCGAGCTGCTGCTTGATCCGCCACGCCTCGTGGATCGTTTCTTTCGAGCCGGCGAGACAGGCGCCGACCGGGGCGCCCAAACCTTTGGAGAAATCGAGCCAGATGGTGTCGCAGAGCTTGCCGTAGGCCGCCATCGGCACGCCTTGGGCGACCGCCGCGTTGGCGACGCGGGCACCGTCCATGTGCACCTTGAGGCCGTGCGCGCGGGCGACCTCGGCCACCGCCCGCACCTCGTCCACCGTCCAGGCGGCACCGCCGCCCATGTTGGTGGTGTTCTCCATGCAGACCAGCGAGGTGCGCGGGTGGTGGCGGTAGCTGCCGCGGATCGCCTCTTCGACCTGGCTCGCCGTGAACTTGCCGCGCTCGCCCGGCAAGCCCCGGAACATGCAGAAGGCGTTGGCGGCGGGGCCGCCGCTTTCGAAGTGGATCGGGTGCGTGGTCGCCTCCAGCAGCACCTCGTCGCCGGGTCGGGTGTGCAGGCGGAAGGCGATCTGATTGGCCATGGTGCCCGACGGCAGGAAGACGGCCGCCTCGTGGCCGAGCAGGTCCGCGACCTTGGCGCAGAGCGCGTTGATCGTCGGGTCCTCGAACGCCTGCTCGTCACCGACCTCGGCTTCGGCCATCGCTCGGCGCATGGCGGCGGTCGGGCGGGTCTTGGTATCGCTTGCGAGATCGACGAGGGCGTTCATGGCGGCTCCTTCGGTTGGCGCTCTCGTCTATCGCTGGCGCGACCGGCCGGCGCAACCGTCGAGCCCGGGTTGCTGCCCTGCCACGCCCGGCGCCATAAGGGGGCGGACCGAGCCCCGATCGAGGATCGCCCATGCCCCCTGGTGCCGCGTGGCACGTGCGCCATGCCGAACCCCGCGACCGCGACGGCTGGCGGGAGCTTTGGGCGGCCTACCTCGCCTTCTATCGCGTCGACGTTCCCGATGCGGCGACCGCCGCGACCTGGCGCCGCGTGCTCGACCCGGCGAGCCCCGTCTTCGGCCTGATCGCCGCGTGCGAGGAGCGGCTCGTGGGCTTTTGCGTCTGCGTCGTCCACGAGGCGACGTGGAGCGTGGCGCCGCACTGCTATCTGGACGACCTGTTCACGGCAGCCGACATGCGCGGGCGCGGTGTCGGGCGGGGGTTGATCGAGGCGGTGGTGCAGCGCGCCCGCGACGCCGGCTGGCACGACGTCTACTGGCACACCGAGGCGGGCAACGCCGTGGCGCGACGGCTCTACGACCGCGTGGCCGGGCCGGCCGACGGCTTCGTGCGCTACCGGGTGCGGGCCTGACCGGCCGTTCGGTTTTGCCGTTGCCGAGGGCGCCGGCCTGGGCCAAGGTCCAGCCCTGGCCGGGCACCCTTGCCCGCGCCCGGGAGGCGCGACCAACCTGAAGGGGCTCCGGCAGTGCTGCCGGAGCGAGGCATCATGGCGGGGCACATCGTCGTTCGCGACGCCGGTTGGCTGAGGCGTCGCCTCGTTCCGACCCTTTGGTTCCTGGCGCCGCTCGCGTTCTTGGTGGTGGCCTGGCAGACGATCGTCACGGCGTTCGACGTCAACCCGCTCGTGTTCCCGGGCGTGCCCGCCGTGGTCGAGGCGGGGCTTGCGGGCATCCGCGACGGCACGCTTCTCACCCACATGACGGCGAGCCTCACCCGCATCGCCGTCGGCACCGTGCTCGCCGTGCTGGTGGCCGTGCCGCTCGGCGTTGCCATGGGCGTCAGCCCGCTCGTCTCCGACTTCCTGACGCCGCTCTTCCGCTTCTTTTCGGTGCTGGCGGGCATCGCCTGGATCCCGATTGCCACCTTGTGGTTCGGCTACGGCTTCGGCGCCATCACCTTCGTCATCTTCAACGCCGTGTTCTTCATCGTCGCCTACAACACGCTGCTCGGCGTCTCGACCATCCCCAAGCCGCTGCGCCATGCCGCGGCCTCGCTCGGCGCCGGCCCCAGGGCGATGCTGTTCGAGGTCCTGTTGCCGGGGGCCTTGCCCAACATCGTGACCGGCATCCGGACCGGGCTCGGCTTCGCCTGGCGCGGGCTGATCGCGGCGGAAATGATCGCGACCAGCACCGGTCTCGGCTACATGCTGTTCCTTGCCCGCGACTTCTACCGCACCGAGGTGATCGTGCTCGGCATGATCCTCATCGGCATCCTCTGGCTCCTGCTCGACCGCCTGCTGCTGGCTCCGTTGGAGCGGCGGACCATCGAGCGCTGGGGCGTGGTCCGCAGCTGATGAACCCGTTCGTCGCCCTCGGCCGCGCCTATCTCCGCCTGACCGTGCGCTTTCCCGCGATCAAGACGTTCGTGCCCTTCGTGCCGCTGATCGCCGCATGGTGGTGGGTGGCGGCAGCCGAGCTGTTCCCGCCCGTTTTCTTCCCGAGCCCGCCGGCGGTCGCCGCCTCCTTCTGGAACCTGCTGACCAAGGGCGTGCTCACGGCCTATCTCTGGGACAGCGTGGTCCGGCTCGCCGTCGGCGGCATCATCGGCGTTGCCCTCGCCATCCCGCTCGGCGTCCTGGTCGGCCTCAGCCGCACCGCGCACAAGGCACTCTGGCCCGTGCTGCTCTTCTTTCAGGCCGTCGGCGACATCGCCTGGCTGCCGATCCTGGTCATCTGGTTCGGCTTCGGCCTCACCACCATGACCTTCATCCTGGTCTACACCGTCCTGTTCCCGGTGGTGCTCAACACCGTGCTCGGCGTGCGCTCGGTGCCCGAGCCGCTCTTGCGGGCGGCGCAGAGCTTGGGGGCCAGCCGCTTTCGGCTGATCGCGGAGGTCGTGCTGCCGGGTGCCTTGCCCAACATCATGACCGGCCTCAGGAACGGCCTCGGCTACGGCTGGCGGGCCTTGATCGCCGCCGAGATCATCGTCGGCACCAGCGGCATCGGCTTTCTCATGTTCGACGCGCGGCGCGCCGGCTCGGTCAACGAGATCGTCGTCGGCATGATCGTGCTCGGCATTCTCTGGTACATCGTGGATGCGTGGATCCTCGCCCCGATCGAAAAGGCCACGGGCGAGCGCTGGGGGCTCGTGCAGCGATGAAGGACCTCGCCGTCGAACGGCTCGCCAAGACCTACTACGACGCCCAGCGCGGCACCGAGGTGGTGGCCGTCGACGACGTCTCCTTCGCCCTCGAGAGCGGCGAGTTCCTCTCCATCGTCGGCCCGTCCGGCTGCGGCAAGACCACCATCCTCAACATGATCGCGGGCTTCGTCGCCCCGACCGACGGCGCGATCCGGCTCGACGACGCGCCCGTGCGCGGCCCCGGCCCCGACCGCGGCGTGGTCTTTCAGTCCTTCGCGCTGTTCCCGTGGAAGACCGTGCTGGAGAACGTCGCCTTCGGCCCGCGCATGCGCGGCATGAAGCGCGACCAGTGGGAGCCCAGAGCGCGGGAGTATCTGGACCTCGTCGGCCTCGGCCACGCCGCCGACCGCTATCCGAGCGAGCTTTCCGGCGGCCAGCAGCAGCGGGTGGGCGTGGTCCGCGCGCTCGCCAACGAGCCGGAACTGCTCTTGATGGACGAGCCCTTCGCCAGCGTCGATGCGCAGACGCGGATGACGCTGCAGGAGGAGTTGACCCGCATCTGGGAAGAGCGTCGGCCGACGGTGATCTTCATCACCCACGACGTGGCCGAGGCCGTGTTCCTCGCCAACCGGGTCATGGTGCTCTCCAAGGGGCGCATCCTGGAGGAGATCGCGGTCGACCTGCCGCGTCCGCGCTCCTGGGACCGGCTGATGGAGGACCAGGACTTCAAGGCGCTGTCCGGTCACGTGCTGCATGCGGTGCGTTCGGCATGAGCCTCGCCCGCCAGGCGCTGGCCTCCACCCGCGGCCGGATCGTGCTGGCGGTGCTGGCGGCGATCCTCGCTTGGCAGGCTTGGCTGAGCCTTGCGGTCGCCTTCAAGCTGTCGCCCGACCTCGCCAAGGAGGCGCGGCGGGTGAACGTGATCGTGACCCTGAGCTTCCCGCCCGAGCGCTTCCACATCCAGCACTTTCAAGCGCTCGGGCGGGTTTCCGGCACGGACGGCCCCACCGTCGAGGTGAGGGGCGTGCCGCCGGACAACCTGCGCGCCATGGCCCGGCCCTTCTGGGTCCGGCGCGTCGATCCGCTAACGGACGGAGGCTAAGGAAATGAGAACCACCAAGGGGTTCGTGGCCGGTGCGGCATTGCTGTTGGCGATGCCGGCAGTCGGCCAGGAGGACATGATCGAGCTTTCCGCCGGCATGGTGACCGGCATCGACCAGGTCGGCTTGCCGATCGCGCTGGAGCGCGGCTTCTTCGAGGACGAAGGGCTCGACGTCACCATCGCCCGGCCCTACGCCACCGGCGTCGACGCCCTCAACGCGCTGCAGGCGGGCGAGGTCGCCATCGTCCAGGTCGGCGTGCCGATGATCGGTGCCGTGCTGCGCGGCATGGACCTCATAGCCCTCGGCAACTACTCGGGCAGCGCTACCCAGCTCGGCTCGGACGCCACCATGGCGCTGGTGACGAAGGAGGGCACCGGCATCGATCCGGACGACCTCACGACCCTCGCCGGCAAGCGCATCGCCGTCTCGTTCGGCACCATCAACCACCTCTACGCGCTGGCGCTGTTGGAGCAGGCGGGGCTCACCCCCGACGACGTGACGCTGGTCAACACGCCGCCGCCGGACATGACGGTGGCGCTCTTGGCCGGCGGCGTGGACGCGTTCTCGGGCTGGGACCCCTGGCCGATCATCGGCCTGCGCGACGTGCCGGGCGCGGTTCAGGTGATCCGTGGCGGCGACGCCATCGCCTATCTCGGCTTCAACGTCGCCGTCCGCTCCTGGGTCGAGGAGAACGGCGAGACCATCGAGAAGTTCCTCGCCGCCGTGTCCAGGGCCGACCAGTGGATGCGCGAGAACCCGGACCGCGCCGCCGAGGTGGCGACCCGCTGGATTCCCGGCCTCGACCTCGAGGTCGCGGCCGAGGCGATGCAGTACAACATCCAACAGAACGACCGGCGCCTCTCCGCCACCAACTTCCAGGCCCTGCACGATGCCGTCGAGACGCTGCACCGGCTCGACTTCATCCCCGGCACGTTCGACGTGAACGACCACATCGACGCCAGCCACATCGTCAAGGTGATGCAGGAGCGGCCGGAGTTGTTCGACGACCTGCCGCCGATCCCGGAGGAGTTGATGGTCGGCGAGGGCTTCGTCTACGCGCCCTGAACGGGCCCACCGGGCCGGCGCAAGGCCTCGGTGATGCGCAAGGCCGTATCCAGCGCGCGCAGGCCAGCCTCGCCGGATACGGTCACCGCCGCCTCGCCGGCGATGGCGTCGAGGAAGCTCTCGATCTCGAGCATGAGCGCGTCGTTCGGCTCGAACTGGCGCTCCTCGACGCCGATGCCGGGCAGCATCGGCAACGGCTTGCCGAGCCCGCGCCGGGCGATGGTCGCCTCGCGGGTCTGGAAGTCGATGGCGATGTAGGCGTCGTGCTGGAAGATGCGCATGCGCCGCTGCGGCGTCATGCTGACGCGGCTGGCGGTGACGTTGACCGTGCAGCCGCCCTCGAACTCGAGCCGGGCGTTGGCGATGTCGTCCTGGTCGGTGAGCACGGCGACGCCCACGGCATCCACCTTGGCGAGCGGCCGGCCGACGAACTCCTGGATCAGGTCGATGTCGTGGATCATGAGGTCGAGCACGATCGAGACGTCGGTGCCGCGGCCGGGATTGAAGCCGCCGAGGCGGTGGCTCTCGATGAACAGGGGCTCGGCGATGACGTCTTGGAGCGCCAGGATGGCCGCGTTGAAGCGCTCGAGGTGGCCGACCTGGAGGATGCAACCCTGACGCTTGGCAAGCTCGATCAGTGCCGCCCCCTCCTCGCGGGTGGAGGCGAGCGGCTTCTCGATCAGGACGTGTTTGCCGGCGGCCAGCAACCGGCTCGCCACCGCATGGTGGTAGCGGGTCGGCACGGCGACGCTGGCGGCGTCGATACGGTCGATCACGTCCTCCAGCCGGGCGACCGCGAAGGACTGCACCTCCTGGGCGACGCGGGCGGCGGCGGCGGGGTTGGTGTCGACCACGGCGACCAGATCGGCGCCGGGAAGAGCCGCGTATTTCTGCGCGTGGTAGCGCCCGAAATGGCCGCAGCCAACCACCGCTACCCGCACCGTCATCGACCCCTCTCCTCCCCACGCGCACCCTGCCGCTGGCGTCGACGCCAGCGGTGACGTAGACGGACGTCATGGAGCAACGTTTAAGCCTCGTCACCCTGGGTGTCAGCGACCTCGAGCGTGCGGTCGCGTTCTACGAACGCCTCGGCTGGCAGCGCAAAGGCAATGCCTATGAGGGCGTCGCCTTCTTCGAGGCTGGCGGTGCTGTGCTGGCGCTCTACCCGAGAACGGCGCTCGCAGCCGAGGCCGGCATCGAGCTCGCCGACGGCGGCGGCAATCTGACCCTCGCCCACAACGTGCGCAGCCGTGCCGAAGTCGTCCTGGTGGCGGCGGCGATGCAGGCGGCGGGCGGCACGCTCCTGAAGGCGCCCGAGGCGCAGAGCTGGGGCGGCTATTCGGGCTTCGTCGCCGACCCCGACGGCTTCGTCTGGGAGATCTGCCACAACCCCGTCTTCCCGCTCGACGCGGCCGGCCGCGTCGTCCTGCCCGACTGAGACGGGGTCGCTCACCCCGCCCGGTGCGTGATGCGGCCGTCCTGCATCACCATGACCAGGCGCTCGTCGAGCCGGGCCATGAGGCGCACGTCGCGCAGGGGATCGCCCTCGAAGGCGATCAGGTCGGCGACGTAGCCCGGCGCGATGCGGCCGAGGTCGTGCGCGCGGCGGACGAGCGCGGCACCGTTGACCGTGGCCGCGCGCAACAGGTCCGCCGCCCCCACCACGTCGGCGCGCAGGTCGAACTCGCTCAACTGACGGCGATGCATCGCACCCAAAAGGTCGGTGCCGTAGGCCATCGGCACACCCGCCGTCTGGGCGTGCTCGACCGCCTGGATGCCGGCCTCCAGCACGGCGTCGATCTTGGCCGCCAGCGCCGCCGGCAGGCCCGCCGCTACACCCTCCTCGGCGAGTGCCCGGTAGGTCGCGAGCGTCGGCACCAGGAAGGCGCCCTGCTGCTTCATCATCGCTGCCGTCGGCGCGTCGAGCAGGTTGCCGTGCTCGATCGAGCGCACGCCGTTGCGCACGCAACGGGCAATGGCGCGCGCGGTGTAGGCGTGAGCGACGACGTAGAGATTGGCCATCGCCGCCTCGTCGACCGCGGCGGCGATCTCTTCCTCGGAGAACTGGTCGCTATCGATCCGGTCGGTCGGCGAGGCGATGCCGCCATTGGCCATGATCTTGACGTGGTGCGCGCCCCTGCGGATCTCGTCGCGCGCCGCCGCCCGCACCGCCGCCACGCCGTCGCAGCGCCGGCCGAGGCTCGGCACCGCGTAGCTCGCGTCCTCCGCGTCCTGGCCGACGCTGCGCATGTCGCCGTGCCCGGCCGTCGGCGACAGCGCCTTGCCGCCGTAGAGGATGCGTGGCCCCGTGAGATGCCCCTCGGCCTGGGCCCGGGCGAGCCCGTAGTCGGCGCCGCCGACGTCGCGCACGGTGGTGAAGCCGCGTTGCAGCATGCCCCTGAGCGTGCCGGCGGCACGGGCGGCGACGTAGGTCGGCGACTGGCGGTGCAGGGCCGCGAGGTCGGCCGAGAAGGCGATGACGTGGACGTGGGCGTCGATCAGCCCCGGCAGGAGCGTGC
The DNA here is from genome assembly GCA_050485385.1 of Geminicoccaceae bacterium. GTDB lineage: Bacteria > Pseudomonadota > Alphaproteobacteria > Geminicoccales > Geminicoccaceae > RECO01. The sequence goes on from JBJHBG010000044.1 coordinate 33,979, forward strand.
GGCCGGCGAGATCGACCACCTCGGCTTCGCCGACCGCGGGGCGGGTGGCCGCAACCTCGCGGATGCGGCCGTCCTCGACCACCACGAAGCGGTCGTCGACGTAGTCGCCCGCGTCGACGTCGACGATGCGGGCGTTGGTGATGAGGGTGCGCAAGACGGCTCTCCTGGGACGGCTACCGCCTTCGCTATACCGCGCCGGCGCCGGCCGCGCACCGGCGCACGCTGGATCGCCGGCATGCTTCCTGCTAGCGACGAGCGAAAGCCGTGCCGGATCGCGGCGCGTGACGAAAGGGATGGACGATGACGAGGACGGCAGTGGCGGCTTTGGCCGGGGTGGTGTTGGTGGCGACGACCGCGGCAGGGTCCGCGCAGACGTCGTTCGTCGCCACGGCCTTCTACGACCAGCAGCATCCGCTCTCCTACTACGGCTACGTCGAGTGGGCGGAGATGGTGCGGGAGCTTTCCGGCGGCGAGTTGCAGCCGGAGTTCTTCGCCGGCACCACGCTCCTGGCACCGCGCGCGGCCCTGCAGGGCGTGCGCGACGGCGTGGTCCAGGTGGCGCATCACGCGGCGGTCTTCACACCGTCGGAGCTGCCGGTCGCCAACGCCGTGCAGGAGTTGGGCTTCAACTACTCCGACCCGCTGGTGGGCATCTTCGCCGTCGCCGAGTTCAGCATCTTCAACGAAACCCAACAGGCGGAGTGGGCCGAGCACGAGGTGGTCTATCTCGGCGCCTACAACACCCCCGCCTACATCATCTTCTGCCGTGAGCCGGTGCGGACTCTCGCCGAGATGCAGGGCAAGCGCATCCGCACCGCGGGCTCCACCGTCTCGCGCTGGGTCGAGGCCAATGGCGGCGTGCCGGTCAACGTGCCGTCCAGCGAGATGTATACCGGGCTCGAGCGCGGCACGCTCGACTGCGCCTCGAACGCGCCCAACGATTTGATCGACCGCTCGCTCTGGGAGGTCGCCAAGCACACCACGGTGGTGCCGACCGGCATGTACTGGTCGGGGCCGCATTGGGGCTACAACGTCGACTTCTGGTCGGGCCTGACGACCGAGCAGCGCGGCTGGCTGATGGAGGCCAGCGCCCGCTCGATGGCGCGCATGAACATCGGCTACATCCGGGCCAGCGAGGAGGCCTTGGCCAAGGCCGAGGAACTGGGCGCCAACGTCTACGAGCCGGAGCCTGACCTGATCGCTTCGGTCGAGGCGTTCCGCGAGCAGGCCCTGACCGCCGTGTACGAGACCGCGCGCTCGACCTACGGTATCGCCGAGCCCGAGGCGTTGATCGACGACTTCCGCGCCACCGTGGCGAAGTGGGAAGCGCTCCTCGCCGACGTCGACCGCACCGACGAGGATGCGTTGACCGAGATCGCCATGCGCGAGATCTACGCCCGCCTGGACCCGGCCACCTACGGCGTCCGCTGAGGCTGGGCGGTCGAGGAGCCCGGCGTCCGTGCTCGCCCTCCTCGACCGTCTCTCCGGCTGGCTCGCCCGCTGCCTGCTCGCGGTCGGCTGCGTCTTTCTCGGCCTGATGATGCTGCACGTTGCGGCCGACGTCGGCATGCGCTTCGTCTTCAACCGGCCGATCGTCGGCACGTTGGAGACGGTCTCCTACTACTACATGATCTTCGCCGTGTTCCTGCCGCTCGCCTATGTCGAGCGGCGCCACGAGCACATCAAGGTCGACCTCTTCACCCAGTTCATGCCGAATTGGTTGCAGGTGCTGCTCTACGCGGTCGCCTGCGGCGTCGGCATCGTGTTCTTCTCGATGCTGGCCTATCAGAGCTATCTCGACGCGGTCCGGGCGACGACGCGGGCCGAGACGATCATGGCCAACTTCCTGTTCTACGTCTGGCCGGCGCGCTGGGCCCTGCCCATCGGCTTCGGTGCGATCGTCCTCATGATCGCGGTCAACCTCCTGAAGGCGCTCGCCCGGCGTCGGGCGCTCTAGCCGTGAGCAATCTCGAGATCGGCATGGTCGGCGTCGGGGCGGTGCTGGTCCTGATCGCCCTGCGCGTGCCGATCGGCCTCGCACTGGGGTTCGTCGCCATCGTCGGAATCGCCGAGCTGACGAGCATGCGGGTGGCCTGGGGCATGATCTCGGCAACGCCGT
>JBJHBG010000045.1:0-34731 GCA_050485385.1 Geminicoccaceae bacterium
GGCCAGGTCTTCGCCATGTTCATCCTGACGGTGGCCACCGCCGAGGCCGCCATCGGTCTCGCCATCGTGGTGGTCGTCTACCGGGCGCGCGGTTCGATCGCGGTGGAAGACATCAACATGATGAAGGGCTGAGCGGCATGTATACGGCCATCGTCTTTCTGCCGCTCCTTGGCGCCATCGTTGCCGGCTGCTTCGGCCGGTTGATCGGCGACCGCGCGGCGCAGGTCGTCACCTGCACGCTCCTCGTCGTCTCGGCGCTGCTCTCCGCGGTCGCCATCGCCACCGTCCCCTATGGCGAGGGCTTCAAGGTGCCGCTCGCCGCCTGGATGGTCTCGGGCTCGTTCGAGGTCGACTGGGCGCTCCGGATCGACGCGCTCACCGCCGTGATGCTCGTCGTCGTCACCTGGGTCTCGGCACTCGTCCACGTCTACTCCGTCGGCTACATGAGCCACGATCCGTCGATCCCACGGTTTATGAGCTATCTGTCGCTCTTCACCTTCGCGATGTTGATGCTGGTGACCGCCGACAACTTCATCCAGCTGTTCTTCGGCTGGGAGGGCGTTGGCGTCGCCTCCTATCTGCTCATCGGCTACTGGTACGAGAAGGCGAGCGCCAACAACGCCGCGATGAAGGCGTTCATCGTCAACCGGGTGGGCGACTTCGCGCTGATCCTCGGTATCGCGCTGATCTTCTTCGTCTTCGACAGCGTCGACTTCGACACCGTGTTCGCCGCGGTGCCGGACCAAGTGGGGAGCACCGTCGGCGTGTTCGGCGCCAACTGGTCGACGCTCGATCTGATCTGCATCCTCTTGTTCGTCGGCGCCATGGGCAAGTCGGCGCAGCTCGGCCTGCATACCTGGCTGCCCGATGCGATGGAGGGTCCGACCCCGGTCTCGGCGCTGATCCACGCCGCCACCATGGTGACCGCCGGCGTGTTCCTGATCGCGCGCATCTCGCCGATGATCGAATACGCGCCGACAGCACTCGCCGTGGTCGCCTTCGTCGGCGCCTCGACCGCCTTCTTCGCCGCGACGGTGGCGCTCACCCAGAACGACATCAAGCGGGTGATCGCCTATTCGACCTGCTCGCAGCTCGGCTACATGTTCTTCGCGCTCGGCGTCGGCGCCTACGCCGCCGCGATCTTCCACCTCTTCACCCACGCCTTCTTCAAAGCCCTGTTGTTCCTCGGCGCCGGCTCGGTCATCCACGGCATGTCCGACGAGCAGGACATGCGCCGGATGGGCGGCATCTGGCACAAGATGAAGTTCACCTATGCCATGATGTGGATCGGCTCGCTGGCCTTGATGGGCGTGCCGTTCTTCGCCGGCTACTACTCCAAGGATCTCATCCTGGAGGCGGCGTTCGCCGCCGGCAGCGGGGTCGGCTTCTACGCCTTCGCCCTCGGGCTCGCGGCGGCGGTGATGACGGCCTTCTACTCCGGACGCCTGTTGTTCTTGACCTTCCACGGCCAGCCGCGGGCGACCGAGGAGGTGATGCACCACGTCCACGAAAGCCCGCCGGTGATGACCATTCCCCTGGCGCTGCTCGCCGTCGGCGCGGTCGTCTCGGGCTTCTTCGGCCTGCCGATGGTGGCCAGCGACCATGGTTTCTGGGGCGGGGCCATCCATGTCGCCGACCTCGACCACAACATCATCGAGGCGGCGCACCACGTGCCGATGTGGGTGATACTGGCACCGGTGGTGGCGGGTCTCGTCGGTCTTGCACTGGCTTGGTACTTCTACGTGGCAGCGACGGCGATGCCGGGCCGGGTGGTCGACCGGTTACCCTGGTTCTACCGGCTGTCGTTCAACAAGTGGTACTTCGACGAGGCCTACGAGGCGCTGTTCGTCCGGCCGGCACGCACGCTCGGCACCTTCCTCTGGCGCCGGGTGGACGCCGGTGTCATCGACGACTACGGCCCCAACGGCGTGGCGGCGACCGCCCTCGAGGGCACCCGCCGCGTGGTCAAGCTGCAGAGCGGCTACATCTATCACTACGCCTTCGCCATGCTGATCGGCGTGGCGGTGCTGGTGACTTGGTATCTTTTCATGGCGCGGGGCTGACCGATGAGCGATTGGCCGCTTCTTTCGCTCGTCATCTTCCTGCCCCTGGTGGGCGTGCTGTTCATCGTCGCCATCCGGCACGAGGACGAGGCCGTGGTGGCGCAGAACGCCAAGGCCGTCGCGCTCTGGACCTCGTCGATCACCTTCCTCTTGAGCCTGTTGATCTGGTTGCAGTTCGACCCGACGCAGTCCGGCTTCCAACTGGTCGAGAAGACGTCGTGGCTGCCGGGTCTCGGCATCGACTACCACGTCGGCGTCGACGGCATCTCGCTCTGGTTCGTCCTCCTCTCGACGCTGTTGACCGTCGTCGTCGTGCTCGGCTCGTGGCACTCGGTGATCACGCGCGTCAAGGAATACATGATCGCATTCCTGGTCATGGAAACCCTGATGGTCGGCGTATTCTGCGCGCTCGACATCGTCCTATTCTATATCTTCTTCGAAGGCATCCTCATTCCGATGTTCCTGATCATCGGAATTTGGGGTGGGCCGAATCGAATCTACGCAGCCTTCAAGTTCTTCCTGTATACGCTGGTCGGTTCGGTCTTGTTCCTGGTCGCCATCATCTACATGTACCTTGTGGCGGGTACGACCGACATCCCGACCCTGATGCACAGCGAGTTCAGCGCCAACGCGCAATGGTGGCTGTTCTTGGCGCTGTTCGCGTCCTTCGCGGTCAAGGTGCCGATGTGGCCGTTCCACACTTGGCTGCCCGACGCGCACGTCGAGGCGCCGACGGCGGGCTCGGTGCTGCTCGCGGGCGTGCTCCTCAAGCTCGGCGGCTACGGTTTTCTCCGCTTCTCGCTGCCGATGCTGCCGATCGCCTCGGTCGAGTTCGCGCCCTTCATCTACACGCTGTCGATCGTCGCCGTAATCTACACCTCGCTGGTCGCCCTCATGCAGGACGACATGAAGAAGCTGATCGCCTACTCGTCGGTGGCGCACATGGGGATCGTCACCATCGGGGTGTTCACCTTCAACGAGCAGGGCATCCAGGGCGGCATCATGCAGATGCTCAGCCACGGCATCGTCTCGGGTGCACTCTTCATGTGCGTCGGCGTCATCTACGACCGCATCCACAGCCGCGAGATCAAGCGCTATGGCGGCCTCGCCGAGCGGATGCCCGCCTACGCCTTCGTCTTCATGCTGTTCATGCTCGCCTCGGTCGGCCTGCCCGGGACCAGCGGTTTCGTCGGCGAGGTGCTGGTCATCGTCGGCGTCTTCCAGGTCAACGCCTGGGTCGCGGCGCTGGCGGCGACCGGCATGATCCTCGGCGCCTGCTACATGCTCTGGCTCTATCGCCGCGTCGTGTTCGGTCCCCTGGTCCGCGAGGACCTGCTCTCGATCAAGGACATGCGCCGCAACGAGGTGGCGGCCTTCGCGCCTTTGGTGATTCTGGTGATCGTCATGGGCGTCTATCCGAACCTGTTCCTCGAGCCGATGGCGGCGAGCGTGGATGCGCTCCTGCTGCACCTCGAGCCCGCGATCACCCTCGCCGCCGACTGAGCGGCGAGGTCCAGCCCGAAAGCCGAGCCCGATGTCGACCAGCTATCTCCTGCCCGCCCTGCCCGAGCTGCTCCTGCTCGCGAGCGGGCTCGTGCTGCTCTTGGTCGGCGCCTTCAAGGACGGCGACGCCGGCGCGCGGCTGGTCTCCAACCTCGCGCTCGGCGCGCTCGTCGTCGCCTTCCTGGTCACGCCGATCGTCACCGAAGCGGAGCCCGTCGCCGCCTTCGCCGGCAACTTCGTGCTCGACGGCTTCGCCGGCTTCATGAAGGCCATCGTCCTGATCGGCACCTTCGGCACGCTCCTGATCGCCCAGCCCTATCTCCGTCGCGAACGGCTGGAGCGCTTCGAGTACGCCGTGCTGGTGCTGTTCTCGACCGCTGGCATGCTGCTGCTCTTGTCGGCCAACAGTTTCCTCGCGCTTTACATCGGCCTGGAACTGATGAGCCTGCCGCTCTACGTGCTCGCCGCCTTCCAGCGCGATACCTTCAAGTCGACCGAGGCTGGACTCAAGTACTTCGTGCTCGGCGCGCTCGCCTCGGGCATGCTGCTCTACGGCATCTCGCTGGTCTACGGCTTCACCGGCACGATCCACTTCACGGCTCTGGCCGAACTCTACGCCACGGGCGACGCGGCCTTGCCCTTGGGAGCGCTGGTCGGCCTCGTGTTCGTCGCCGCCGGCCTTGCCTTCAAGCTCGGTGCCGTGCCGTTCCACATGTGGACGCCCGACGTCTACGAGGGCGCGCCGACGGCGGTCACCGCCTTCTTCGCCGCCGCCCCGAAGATCGCCGCCATGGGCCTCACGCTCAGGGTCTTCGCCGAGCCGTTCGGCGCCTTCGTTGCCGAGTGGCAGCAGATCGTCGTCGCCATCGCCGTCGGCTCGATGGCGCTCGGGGCCTTTGGCGCCATCGGCCAGACCAACGTCAAGCGGCTGATGGCCTATTCGGGCATCGGCCATGTCGGCTACGCGCTGGTCGGCCTCGCTGCTGGCACCGAGCAGGGGGTGTTCGGCGTCCTGGTCTACATGACCATCTATCTGTTCATGACCGTCGGCACCTTCGCCGTGATCCTGACGCTGCGGCGGCGCGGCCAGGCGCTGGAGGAGATCGGCGACTTCGCGGGCCTCGCCCGCCAACAGCCGATGCTCGCCCTCGCCACGGCGATCTTCATGTTCTCCCTCGCCGGCATCCCGCCGCTCGCGGGCTTCTTCGGCAAGCTCTACGTCTTTCTCGCCGCGATCGACGCCGGTCTCCTCGTGCTCGCCGTGTTCGGCGTCCTCACCAGCGTGGTCGGTGCCTACTACTACCTGCGCATCGTCAAGCTGATGTACTTCGATCAAGCGGCCGAGCCGCTCGACAAGGGCATCGAGCCCGAAGTGCAGGCGGTCCTGGTCGTCACCGCCGCGGTCACCGCACTGTTCGTCGTCTTCCCGAGCCCGATCCTCGGTACGGCGCAGGTGGCGGCCGCGGCGCTGTTCCCATGACGGCGGACGCTTGACCGGCTGGCCAGCCACGATCGACGGCTTCGCCGTCGACGCGCACGGCGTCGTCGGCTCCACCCAGGACGTGGCCCGCGATCACGCGCGGGCCGGGCGGCGGTCGGTGGTCGTCGTCGCCGACGCGCAGTCGGCCGGCCGCGGCCGGCTCGACCGGACCTGGACCTCGCCTGCGGGCAACCTCTACGCCTCGACCGTGATCGACGTGCGCGTCCCGGCGAGGCTCCTGCCCGCCTGTTCGCTGGCGGTGGCGGTCGCCCTCGCCGAGACGCTGGAGCAGTTCGGTGCGGCGCCCAAGCTCAAGTGGCCGAACGACGTCGTGATCGGGCGCGCCAAGCTCGCGGGCATTCTTTTGGAACACCAGGATCGCGGCCTGATCGTCGGCACCGGGATCAACGTGCTGACGGCGCCGCCGGGCGAGCGGCGGGCCACCACCCTCGCGACCCTCGGCATCCGCACCACGCCGGTGGCGGTGCTGGAGGCCTTTCTGCCGCGGCTGCGGGTCTGGCTGGGCTCGATGGAGCGCGCGGGTTTCGCGCCGATCCGGGCGGCATGGTTGGCGCGCGCGGCGGGCCTCGGTGCGGCCTTGCGGGTCACCCTCGCCGATCGCATCCTCGAAGGCCGGCACGGCGGGATCGACGACGTCGGGGCGCTCGTGGTCGAGACGGCCGGCGGTCCGGTCGCCGTCGCGGTGGGCGACGTCGAGCTGGTCCGCTCCAGGGAGACGGAATGATGCTGCTCGCCATCGACGTCGGCAACACCAACACCGTGTTCGCGCTGTACGACGGCACCACCCGGCTCGACAGCTGGCGGCTCGCCACCGTGCGCGACCGCACCGCCGACGAGTACGCCCTGGCGCTGGTCCAGCTCATGGAGATGGGGGGCTTCGATCCGACGGCCATCGACGCTGCCATCGCCTCCTCCGTGGTGCCGCAGGCCAACATGCCGCTGCGCTGGATGTGCCGCGACCGGCTGCGCTGTCCGATCGGCTTCGTCGGTACCGAGGTGCGGGTACCGATGCGCGTCCTCTTGGCCAACCCGGCGGAGGTCGGCGCCGACCGGCTGGTCAACGCCTATGCCGCCCACCGCCACTATGGCGGCGACCTCATCGTCATCGACTTCGGCACCGCGACGACGTTCGACGTCATCGACGCGGACGCGGCCTATCACGGCGGCATCATCGCACCCGGCGTCAACCTCTCCTTGGAGGCTCTCAACCGCGCCGCCGCCAAGTTGCCGCGCATCGGCGTCGAGAGGCCGCAGCGCGTCATCGGCGACAGTACCGTTTCGGCGATGCAATCCGGGGTCTTTTGGGGCTATGTTGCGTTGATCGAGGGCTTGGTCGGACGCATCCGTGCCGAGTTCGGCCGGCCGATGGGTACCATCGCCACCGGCGGACTGGCGCCATTGTTCGGCGGTGCAACCGAGGCCATCGACCGGATCGACCGCGACTTGACCATGACCGGCCTCGTCGACCTATTCCGGGCGGACGACGCCCGCGTGGAGACCACCGAATGACCGACACGCCCCTGCTGTTCGTGCCCCTCGGGGGAGCGGGCGAGATCGGCATGAACGTGAACCTGTACGGGCTGAACGACCGCTGGCTGATGGTCGACCTCGGCATCACCTTCGCCGACGACCGCCTGCCCGGCGTCGAGATCATCCTGCCCGACATCGGCTTCGCCGAATCCCAGAAGGGCAAGCTCGACGGCCTCGTCCTGACCCATGCGCACGAGGACCACATCGGTGCGGTCCCCTATCTGTGGGAGCGGCTGCGCTGTCCGATCTGGTGCGTGCCGTTCACCGCGGCCGTGCTCAGGCGCAAGCTCGACGAGAGCCCGATCAGGGAGCGGGTGCCGATCAACGTCGTCGAGCCGGGCGAGCGCTTCGACGTCGGCGACTTCCCCTGCCGCTTCATCCACATGACGCATTCGATCCCCGAAGCGTCGATGCTGGTCCTGGAGACGCCCCACGGTCGCGTCCTCCACACCGGTGACTGGAAGCTCGACCCGGCACCGCAACTGGGCGAGCCCGGCCAGATCGACGCACTGCAGGATCTCGGCCGCGACGGCGGTGTCCTCGCCATGATCGCCGACAGCACCAACATTACCAATCCCGGTACCTCGGGCTCCGAGGCGGAGGTGCTCGACTCGCTGATCAAGGTGATTGGCGACCAACCGAACCGTGTGGTGCTCACCACCTTCGCTTCCAACGTCGCCCGCCTCCAGACGGCGATGCAGGCGGCGACCAGGGCCGGCCGACGCGTCGCCCTGATCGGCCGTTCGATGCGGCGCATGGTCGCCGCCGCCAAGGACTGCGGCTATCTCGGCGACATGCCGCCTCTGGTCGACGAGCGCGACGTGATGAACCTGCCGCGCCGCGAGGTGCTGCTGCTGTGCACCGGCAGCCAGGCCGAGCCGCGGGCGGCGCTCGCCCGCATCGCCACGGGGTCGCACCAGCGCATCAGTCTGGATCCGGGCGACAGCGCCATCTTCTCGTCGAAGATCATCCCCGGCAACGAACGGGTCATCTACGACCTGCACAACCATCTCGTGAAACAGGGCGTGACGGTGATCACCGAGGACGACCACTTCGTCCACGTCTCGGGCCATCCCTCGCGCGACGAGGTGGCGCAGCTCTTTCGCTGGGTGAAGCCGCGGACGGTGGTGCCGGTGCACGGCGAGTTGCGCCACCTCAACGAGCACGTCACCTTCGCCCTGGCCCACGGCGCCAAGCACGCGGTACTCGCGACCAATGGCGACGTGGTGCAGCTCGCACCGGGCGAGCCCAAGACCATCGGCACCGTCCCGGTCGGTCGCCATGCCTTCGAGGACGGCGACTTCCTGGCGGTGAACGCCGACCGCTACCGCCAGCGGCGCAAGCTCGCCAACAACGGGACGGTGTTCGTGAGCCTCGTGCTCGACGGCTTCGGCTCGGTCCTGGCGCCGCCGAAGGTCAGCTCCGTTGGCAGCGTCGAACTCGACGACGATCCGGCGGCCCTGCGCGGCCTCGCCGACGCGCTGGTCGACGAGATGGAGCGCATGAACGACCGCGACATCGAGGAGGACGACCGCGTCGAGGAGCGGGTGCGGACCGCACTGCGGCGGCAACTCAAGCTCAGCCGCGACCGCCGGCCGGTGATCCAGGTGCAGATCGTGCGACTGTCGCCCGAACTCCTGGCGCAGCTCGAGGACGCCGCCACCTGAGCCGACCCTTCCTAGCCAGCGGAGGCCCCTCATGCTCGGCCGCCTGAACCACGTTGCGATCGCCGTCCCGGACCTCGACGCGGCCGTGGCCGTCTACCGCGATACCTTGGGAGCGCGGGTCTCGGCGCCCCAGGACGAGCCGGCGCACGGCGTCACCGTGGTCTTCGTCGAGCTGCCGAACACCAAGGTGGAACTGCTCTACCCCTTGGGCGACGCGTCGCCGATCGTGGGGTTCTTGGAGAAGCACCCGGCCGGCGGCATTCACCATGTCTGCTACGAGGTCGCGGACATCCTGGCTACCCGCGACCGCCTCGTTGCCAGTGGTGCGCGCATCCTCGGCGACGGCGCGCCCAGGATCGGCGCGCATGGGAAACCTGTGCTGTTCCTGCATCCCAAGGACTTCCAGGGCACACTGGTCGAGCTGGAGCAGGCATGAACCTGCTGAGCGGCCTCGTCGTCTTCACCATCGCTTGGTGGGTGATCCTGTTCATGGCGCTGCCCTTCGGTGCGCACCCGCCGGCCCGGCCGGAGAAGGGTCATGCCGCGAGTGCGCCGGAAAAGCCGCGCCTGGGCCTCAAGATGCTCGTTGCCACGGTGCTCGCGACGGCTTTCACGCTGGTGTTCCTCTACGCGCTCGACCAGGGCTGGATCGACCTCCGGCCGCCGCGCCCCGACTGGTGAGGGCGTGCCGGTAGGCGCCCGGCGACAGGCCGTAGGTCCGCACGAACAGGCGGGTCATGTGGCTCTGATCGGCAAAACCGCTCGCGGCGGCAGCGGCGGCAAGGGCTTCGCCTTCGCTCACGAGGCGCCGCGCGCGGTCGATCCGCCGCTGCACCAGATAGGCGTGCGGCGTGAGGCCGGTCGCCCGCCTGAAGCCGCGCAGGAACTGGAAGCGGCCGAGCCCGGCGACGGCGGCGAGCTCCGCGAGCGACCGCGCCACGGCCGGATCGTCGTCGATCAGAGCTCGTGACCGGGCGATGCCGCTGGGTACGCCCCGGCCGGACGGCCCGGCGCCGCGCATCGCCGCGACGAGGGCGAGCAGGCGTTCCTCCCAGCGCAACCCGGCATCGTCGGTCGCGGCGGCCGTCGCTGCCCGGTAAAGCCGGTCGAAGCGTCGGCGGACGGCCGGGTTGGAGCGCACCGGCTCGGCGAACGCGAAGCCGTCGTCCAGGACGGCCGGCTCCAGATAGAGCATGCGCCAGGCGCGACCCGTGTCGTCCAATGGCGCGCCGTCGTGCACCTCGCCCGGATTGACGGTGATGACGTCGCCCGGGCCGGCTTCGACCATGCCGCGATCGCTCGCCGAACGTTGCGCACCCCGATCGATCAGGCCGATGCCGAAGGTGTCGTGGGTGTGCCGGGGAAAGCGGTGACGGCTGTCGGCCGCCACCGCCACCACGCCGTCGACCGCCGTCGTCAGCATGCGAAACCCGCCGGAACCCCGCACCGCCTCCGCTCCCTCTGCTCGTACGCGAGCAGCGTAGCCGAGGCCGGCGCGGTCGGCTTGGACGAAATTGCGGCCACGGCAGATCGACGGCGGCCGAGCGCCAAACGGCCGCCACCCCCGCTCGCAGCGCGCGACGACATCGTCACGGCCGTTCAGTCGAGCATCGCGGCCACGGCGGCGGCGGTCGCCAGCAGGTTCGCGTCGCGACCGGCTGCCGCCACCAGTTGCAGACCGACGGGCTTGGCGGTACCCGGCAGCGGCAGGGAGAGCGCCGGCAGGCCACCGGCATTGGCCGGTACGGTCAGATCGGCCACGCTCGGCGGGGTCGGCGCGCCGTCGGGAAAGGCCGTCTGCGGCGTGGTCGGTAGCAGCCAAGCGGCGAACGGCTGCAGCTGTCGGTCGAGCGTGCCGCCGACCTCTCGGCAGGTTCGCAGGGCCGTTGCGTAGCGCGGTGCGGCAAGCCTCCGCCCGTAGTCGAGCAGGGCGCGGAACGCCGGCGTGATGTCGCTCGCCGGATCGCCGAGAAGATCGGCGAAAACCACCGCGCCCTCGACTTCGGCGACGATCAGCGCGTCGCGTCCGAGCGCAGCCGGCCGCCAGCCGTCGAGCGGCGCCCGCTCGATCCGCGCGCCCGCCGCTGCGAGCCGCCGGAGTGCCGCGGCGAAGGCGGCGGCAACGCTAGGCTCGAGGTCGTACTCGTCGAGCTGGCGGGGGACGAGAAAGCGGGCTTCGGGCGCCGGCGCGGGCGTCGCGCCGGTCAGCCGCGCGAAGGCAAAGGCGATATCGGCGATAGTGCCTGCAAGGATGCCGACGTGATCGAGGCTCCAACTCAGGGGGACGACGCCTGCGGTCGGCAGCACGCCGAAGCTGGGCTTGAACCCGACGATGCCGCAGTAGCTCGCGGGAATGCGCACCGAGCCCATGGTGTCGGTGCCGAGCGCGAAGCGGACGAGCCCGGCCGCGACGGCGGCGGCCGAACCGCCGCTCGAGCCGCCGGGCACGGCCCCGGGCACGACGGGATTGGCGGTCCGGCCGAACACCGCGTTGTCGGTGGTCACGCCGAGCGCGCCTTCGTGCATGTTGGTCTTGCCGAGCACCGCACCGCCCGCGCTCCGCCACCGGGCGACCACCGGCGCGTCGGTCGCTGCCGGACGGCGGCTGCGCCACGCGCCGATGCCGGCAGCGGTCCTCATGCCCTCAACGTCGACGTTGTCCTTGACGGCGAGCAACGGGCCGTCGCCGGGTGCGTCGGCCCACGCGACGAACGCCCCGACGTCCGCGTCGCGTTCGCGCAACCGCGCCAGCAGGTCGGCGCCGCTCAACGCACCCCAACCCGAGACGAAGCGCTCAGACGCACGCTTGGCGAGGGTGGTGGAGCCGATCGGGATCGAACCGACGACCTCCTGAATGCCATTCAGGCGCTCTCCCAGCTGAGCTACGGCCCCACGCGCTGCGAGCGACCGGGTGGTTAGGCCATTTCCGGCTTCGATGCAAGCGTTGCCGGCGCCCTGCCGTCGTCGTCCGGAACCCGTCATCGTGCGCCGGCGCTCAGCGCTCGTAGAGCCAGCTCTCGATCAGGTAGCGGGCGATGCTGTCGGGGCGGGGCAGGGCGATCGGGCGGCGGGCCTCGTCGATCAATTCGTCCTTGTGGAACCAGCGCGCGTCGACCAGTTCGTCGGCGTCGATCTGGAGATCCATCGAGCGTGCCGTGCCGTGAAAGCCCAGCATCAAGGACGCTGGGAACGGCCAGGGCTGCGACGAGCGGTAGCGCATCGCGACGACCTCGACGCCGGCCTCCTCGAACACCTCGCGCCGCACCGTGTCCTCCAGGCTCTCGCCCGGCTCCACGAAGCCCGCCAGCGTCGAGTACATGCCGGGCGGAAAGCGCGCGGAACGGCCGAGCAGGCAATGCTCGCCGCAACTGACCAGGATGATCACGGCCGGATCGGTGCGCGGGAAGGTGGTATGGCCGCACGACCCGCACTGCCGGGCATGACCGCCGTCGATGATGGTGTTGGCGTGGCCGCAGCGGCTGCAGAAGCGGTGCGTCTGGTGCCAAAAGGCGAGGGCACGCGCATAGGCCGCGAGCCCCGCCTCGCCCGGCTCCATCGTCGGCCCGACCTCGCGCAAGTCCCGCGCATGGGCGGCGAGGTCGTGCTCGCCCTCGAGTTCGAGCGCGAAGATGGCGACGTCGTCATCGACGCCCAGAAGTACCGCCTCGTCGGGCACGCTATCGGCGAAGGCCGCAAGCTCGACGACCATCAGCCGCTGCGGCTCGTCCGGCAGCACCACCGCGCGCAGCTCGTGGGTCAGCACCAGCCGTGTGCGCGGATCGCGCCGTCGCGCCGCCAGCCATTCGGGGTTCTTGCGAAACGGGGCAGCCCGGTCGAAACGACTGAAGCTGTAGCGGTGCGGCGGGGCGTTGGTGATGATCGTGCGCATGGCGCTACCCTGCCACCTTGCGAAGCCGACGGGAACACCCGATAGTCAGGGGCGGAGGGCTGGCGCGGACGGACCCCTCGCCAACCCGGTCAGGTCCGGAAGGAAGCAGCCGTAACGAGCTTCGGTTCGGGTCGCCGCCAGTTCTCCACCCCTTTGTCGGACGAGCCAATCGCGAGGGCGCTTGACCAACGACGCCAAGCCCTACCGGGTGCTCGCCCGGGCCTACCGTCCGAGCCGGCTCCAGGACCTCATCGGCCAGGATGCGCTCGTCCGCACCCTTGGCCACGCGTTCGCCACCGGCCGCATCGCCCAAGCCTATCTGCTCACCGGTATCCGCGGCACCGGCAAGACCACCACCGCCCGCATCGTCGCCAAGTGCCTGAACTGCATCGGCCCCGACGGCAACGGCGGCGTCACGGCCGAGCCCTGCGGCGTGTGCGAACACTGCACGGCCATCGCCGAGGATCGCCACATCGACGTCATCGAGATGGACGCCGCCACCCAAACCGGCATCGGCGACATCCGCGAGATCGTCGACAACGTCCGCTACGCGCCGGCCAGTGCCCGCTACAAGGTCTACATCGTCGACGAGGTGCATATGCTCTCCCAGCAGGCCTTCAACGGCCTGCTGAAGACGCTGGAAGAGCCGCCGCCGCACGCCAAGTTCGTGTTCGCCACCACCGAGGTGCGGCGCATCCCCGTCACCGTCTTGTCCCGCTGCCAGCGTTTCGACCTCCGCCGCATCGATCAGGAGGTCCTGGTCGCGCATCTGGCGAAGGTCGCCGTGGCCGAGGCCGCCGACGTCGAGCCGGCCGCCCTCGACCTGATCGCACGGGTCGGCGGCGGTTCGGCGCGCGACGCGCTCTCGCTGCTCGATCAGGCCATCACCCTGGCCGACGGCCCGGTCCGCCTCGAGGCCGTCCAGGCCATGCTCGGCCTCGTCGACAAGGGCCGCATCGTCGACCTTCTGGGCCATGTGGCCGAGGGCCGGGCCGCCGAAGCCCTCGCCCTGTTCGGCGCCATGATGCGGGAGGGCGGCGATCCTCGCGCCGTGGTCGAGGACCTGCTCGGCCTCTGCCACCGCCTCACCCGCGACAAGCTCGACCCCGCGCTGCACGACCCGGAGCTGGAAGCCCTCGCCCAGCGCGTGGGCCTCGCCGCCCTCGCCCGCGCCTGGCAGGTGCTCTTGAAGGGCCTGGAGGAGATCGGCCGCGCCCCCGACGCCATCGCCGCTGCCGAGATGCTCCTGGTGCGCCTCGCCTGCATGGGCGATCTGCCGTCGCCCGCGGACCTGCTGCGCCGCCTGGAAGCCGGCACCTCCGCCGTGCCTGCCGCCGCCGGCCCGCGCTCGGCTGCATCGACCGCGCCCACCGCCCGCGCGCCGGCCACCCTGCCGCCCATGCCGCAGGACCTGGCCGCCATCGTTGCCACGCTCCGCGCCGGCGGCGAGCCGGTGCTGGCCGCCGTCGTCGAGCACGGCGCCCGCCCCGCCCTGGTCGAGCCCGGCCGCCTGCGGCTGGACTGGGTCGCGGGTTCGCCCGCCGACGCGCCGAGCCGCCTCGCCGCCGCCCTCCACCGCCTCACCGGCCGGCGCTGGGGCGTCGACCGCGCCGCCGCCACCGAGCCCCCCCACCCCGAGCAGGTCCCGGCCCACCCCCCCCCGCGCCAGGACGAGGTCAAGGACCTGCCCCACGTCCGTCACGTCCTCGACGCGGTGCCGGGTGCGACCATCGTCGCCGTCGAACGCGACGCCACGCCCGGCGATACCGCTCCCCCGACCCTGCAGGAAGGAACCGCCACCCCATGAAGAACCTCGGCAACATGCTGAAGCAGGCCCAGGAGATGCAGGCCAAGATGGCCGAAATGCAGGAGCGGCTGATGGCCGCCGAGCTCGAGGGCAGCGCCGGTGCCGGGATGGTCAAGGTCACCGTCTCCGGCAAGGGCGACCTGCGGCGCGTGAAGATCGACCCCTCGCTCCTCGACCCGAGCGACGTCGAGGTGCTCGAAGACCTCGTCGTCGCCGCCGCCGCCGACGCCCGCACCAAGGTCGAGGCGATGATGCAGGAGGAGATGAGCAAGATGACCGGTGGCCTGCCGCTGCCGCCGGGCATGAAGCTGCCGTTTTGACGACCGAGCCGGCAAGGCGGGTAGGGGGAGCTTGATGGCCCCCCCTCCGACCCCCCGAGGTTTTCGGGGGTCGCAGGGGGCCAAAAGCCCCCTGCCTCTTCCCCGTCTATAGCCCCATGCCGAGCGAAGCGCTCGACCAGCTCGTCAAGCAACTCGCCCGGCTTCCCGGTCTGGGCCACCGCTCGGCGCGCCGCGCGGCCCTGCACCTCCTGAAGCGCCCCGACGCCCATCTCCGCCCCCTCGCCGAAGCGCTCGCCCGCGTTGCGAAGGAGGTGGTCGCCTGCGAGGTCTGCGGCAACCTGGACACCCAAAGCCCCTGCGCGGTCTGCGCCGATCCGGCCCGCGACGGCCGCACGCTCTGCGTGGTCGAGGAGGTGGATGACCTCTGGGCGCTCGAGCGCGGCCGCAGCTTTCGCGGCCGCTACCACGTCCTCGGCGGCACGCTCCGCGCCCTCGACGGCATCACGCCGGAAGCGCTGCGCATCCCCGACCTCGTCCGCCGCATCCAGCAGGCCGAGCCCAAGATCGAGGAGGTGATCCTGGCGCTCGGCGTCACCGTCGACGGCCAGACGACGGCCCACTACCTCGCCGAACGCCTCGCCCCCCTCGGCTGCACCGTCACCCGCCTCGGTCACGGCGTCCCCCTCGGCGGTCAACTCGGCTACCTCGACGACGGCACCATCGACGCCGCCCTCCGCTCCCGCCGCCCGCTGGGTTGACGGCGGCAAGAAGGCGGAGGGACTCGATGATCCCCCAGAGCCCCCGGATAGTCGTAGGGAGCGAGCTGCATCGAGCCCGTGCAGCCCGCTGGCCGAAGCCGGCGTCGTGGTGAAGCGAACTTCGAGACGGTTGGCGAGGTGAGCGCCACCCGCGAGCTTGACAGCCGGAGCCCTCGAACTACCGGGTTCTCGACGCCGTTGAGTGGGTGATGCGGGCGATGGCGGGCTGGGAAGCGGGGCGGCGAAGGCTCCCGATACGCGTTTCGGGCCACTCGGGGAGTGTGGTGGGGCGCAATCCGGTCTCGTTGCCGGGCTCTGCTGCCGCGTCGCTCACGCCGGTGCGGGCCGGGTCTCGAACCAGACGAGGCGCAGCCCGTTGGCGACGAGGTTGGCGAGGCCGAGCTTCGCCGCGGCGCGGGCTTCTCCGACCGTGCGGCCGACGAGGCCGAGGCGACGCTTCTGCGCCGCGGAGACGTGCTCGACCCGAGCGCGGACCTTGGCGCGCCTAGTGTTGCCGCGGCGGACGTTGGGCGTCATCGGTTTGCCGCGCGGCTTCGGCCGCTGCAGGCGCCGGTCCTGGTCTATCTGCGCCCTCTTCGCCTTCGACCAACCCTCCGGCACGCCACCGCCCTTGACGGTGGCCTTCTCGTCGCCCTTCAGCCGCGGCCGCCGGACCTCGACGACCGTCGCATCGACGAATTGACCTCCCATCGCCAGATAGCCGCGTCACGCAGCAGCCGGTCGAACCGCGCGAACAGCGTCTCGATGGCGCCCGCCCGCGTGAGCTGCTCGCGGAACAGCCACAAGGTCTTGGCATCGGGGACAGGGTCGCCCAGCCCAAGGCCGACGAAGCGCATGCTCGCGAGCAGCAGCGAAGCGATCCATTCCCGCAGGGACCGCCGTCAGCAGACGGCGGCGGCGAGCCGGTCGCGCGGCTGGTACTCGGCCTGATCGTCCGACAGCGTGTAGAGCGTCTGCGGCACCAGCAGCCGGAACGTCAGCACCGTGTCGGGGACCCCACCGCAGCCATGCTGCGATGGGGAGCCCCGTCGTAGGGCGGCCTGCCGCCCTTGGCCCGGTCCGAGCGCCTCGAGGTCCGCTCCAGCCCGTCGACGTCGAAGTAACCCAGTTGCACCGCCATGCGCCCTCCCGCTCGCCACCCCCATCCACTCACGCCAACGGCCGGCGATCGAGAGGTTGTTCGAGGCGCCCAGACGCCGAGGAGCCGTCATTTTGCGGTCAGGGGCGCCGAGCAGGGTTGCCTGCCTCGCTTGCGCTTCGTTCGACCAGGGGGAGCGAAGATGGTCGGCAACGGCTGCGCGCAGTGCCGGGGGCGAGCCCCCTGCTTGCTTCCCGTGCCTTACCGTCCCCTCACTCCCACTCGATGGTGCCCGGCGGCTTGCTCGTCACGTCGTAGGTGACGCGGTTGATGCCTTGGACTTCGTTGACGATGCGGGTGGCGACGCGGGCGAGGAAGCTCGTCTCGAACGGGTAGACGTCGGCAGTCATGCCGTCGACGGAGGTGACGGCACGGAGCACGCAGACGGCCTCGTAGGTGCGGTTGTCGCCCATGACGCCCACGGCCTTGACCGGGAGGAGGACGGCGAAGGCCTGCCAGATGGCGTCGTAGAGGCCGGCGGCCTTGATTTCCTCCAGGTAGATGCGGTCGGCCTGTTGGAGCAACGCGACGCGCTCGCGTGTGATCTCGCCGAGGATGCGGACGGCGAGGCCGGGGCCGGGGAAGGGGTGGCGGCCGACGAAGGCGGGGGAGAGGCCGAGCTCGCGGCCGAGTTCGCGCACCTCGTCCTTGAAGAGCTCGCGCAAGGGCTCGACCAGGGCCAGGCGCATCCGCTCGGGCAGCCCGCCGACGTTGTGGTGGCTCTTGATGGTGACGGCAGCCCCGTGGGCGCGCGCGCTCTCGATGACGTCGGGATAGACCGTGCCCTGGGCGAGGAAGTCGACCTCGCCGATGCGCTGGGCTTCCGCCTCGAACACGTCGATGAACAGGCCGCCGATGGTCTTGCGCTTGGTCTCGGGGTCGGTGATGCCGTCGAGGGCCTCGAAGAAGCGCTCGCCCGCGTCGACGTGGACCAGCGGGATGTTGTAGTGGCGCTTGAAGAGGCCCACGACCTCGTCGGCCTCGTGGGCGCGCAAGAGGCCGGTGTCGACGAAGATGCAGGTGAGCTGGTCGCCGATGGCCTCGTGCAGCAACAGGGCGGTCACCGAGCTGTCGACGCCGCCCGACAGCCCACAGATGACGCGGCCCCGGCCGACCTGGGCCTGGATGCGGGCGATGGCCTCCTGCTTGAAGCTCTGCATCGACCAGTCGCCCCTGAGACCCGCGACGTCGAAGAGGAAGTTGCGCAAGAGCCCGGTGCCGATGGGGGTGTGGTGGACCTCGGGGTGGAACTGGACGCCGTAGAGGCGGCGCGCCTCGTCGGCGATGGCGGCGAAGGGGGCGTGGTGGCTGGTGGCGATGGGGGCGAAGCCGGGCGGCAGGGTGGTTACGGCGTCGCCGTGGCTCATCCAGACGACGGTGCTCTCGCCGGGCTCGAGCAGGCCCGCAAAGAGCGGCGAGGGGCGCTCGAGGGTGAGCTCGGCGCGGCCGAACTCACGCGACGTGCCGGCCTCGACCTTGCCGCCGAGCTGGGCGCAGATGGCCTGCTCGCCGTAGCAGATGCCGAGGACGGGAACGCCCTGGTCGAAGACGGCCGGCGGGGCGGCGGGGGCGGCCGCCCCGTAGGTGGAGGCGGGTCCGCCGGAGAGGATGACGGCCTGGGGTGCGAAGCTGCGCACCTTGGCGTCGCCGACGGACCAGGGATGGATTTCGCAATAGACGCCGAGCTCGCGGACGCGGCGGCCGATGAGCTGGGTGTACTGCGAGCCGAAGTCGAGGATGAGGACCTGTTCGTGCATGGCGCCTCATACCCGCGCGCGCGGGCTTGAGGAAGAGGCAGGGGGCTTTTGGCCCCTGCACCCCCACAAACCATAAGCATTGGGGCGCGGGGGGCCAAAAGCCCCCCGACCTGTCTCTACAGAACGAAACCGAGATAGGCGCCGTAGGCGGCGAGGAGGAGGGCGCCTTCGAGGCGGGTGACGCGCCAGCCGGTGCGGACGAGGAAGAGGGTGAGGGCGGTGGCGGCGACCATGGCCCAGACGTCGAAGCGGGCGATCTCGGGCGGGATGGGGATCGGCTGCACCAGGGCCGTGGTGCCGAGGATGAAGAGGATGTTGAAGATGTTGGAGCCGATGACGTTGCCGATGGCGACCTCGGTCTGACGGCGTAGCCCGGCGACGATGGCGGTGGCGAGCTCGGGCAGCGAGGTGCCGACGGCGACGAGGGTGAGGCCGATGACGGTCTCGGTGACGCCGAGCGCGCGGGCGACGTCGACCGCGGCGGAGACGAGCCAGTCGGCGCCGACGACGACGCCGACGAGGCCGAGGGCGGCGAGCAGCAGGGCGGGGACGAGGCCGAGGCCGGGGGTGGCCTTCAGCTCGGCTTCCTCGAGGTAGACCTTCTCGGCCGGGGTGTGGCGGCGCTTTTCGAGGACGTAGGTCGTGACGACGTAGGCGAGGAGGCAGGCGACGAGGACGGCGCCCACGGGCCGGGTCAATTCGCCCCAGAGGACGACGCCGACGCCGATCGCCGTGGCGAGCGCGAGCACGGCGCCGTCGCGGCGGAAGGCCGCGGCTTCGACCGGCAGCGGGAAGAGCAGGGCGCCGAGGCCGAGGATCAAGAGGAGGTTGGCGATGTTGGAGCCGACGACGTTGCCGACGGCGATGCCGGGGGCGCCGACGAGGGCGGCGTTGACCGAGGTGACGAGCTCGGGCGTGGAGGTGCCGAAGCCGACGATGACGAGACCGGCGAGGAGCGGCGAGACGCCGAGGCGGGCGGCGGTGGCGACGGCACCGCGGACGAGGAACTCGCCGCCGACCAGGAGCAGGGCGAGGCCGGCGACGAGGAAGGCGACGGTGGTGGCATCCAAGGGAGGCGCTCCGCCGCGGGGAAACGGCGTCGCGGCGGCAGCGGATGTGGGCCTCGGCCCCGGTCTTGGCAAGCGGCGGAGCGGCTCGCCGGTTTTCCTTGGCCGCGACCCTGCCCCTTGCTATACGCGCACCTCCTGGCGGCGGGGGTGCCGGCCGAGCCGAGCGGGCGTGGCGGAACTGGTAGACGCGCGGGATTTAGGTTCCCGTGGCTTCGGCCGTGGGGGTTCGAGTCCCTCCGCCCGCACCAGGAACCCGCCACCGCTGGGCAGGCGGCCGGGATCGACCCATCGCCCCGGATCAGACGAGAAGGCACGACGGATGCAGGTGACGGAGCTCTCCGCCGAGGGATTGAAGCGCGCTTACAAGGTGGTGGTCCCCGCCGCCGAGATCGAGGAGCGCGTGCAGGGCCGGCTGGAGGAGATCAAGCAGAAAGCGCGCATGCCGGGCTTCCGTCCCGGCAAGGTGCCGCTGGCGCTGCTGAAGAAGCAGTATGGCCGCTCGGTCCTGGGCGAGGTGGTCGAGGACCGGGTCAATGCCGGCTCGCAGAAGGCGATCGAGGAGCACGGCCTGAAGCCGGCGCTCAGGCCGAAGATCGAGCTCACCAGCTTCGACGAGGGCAAGGATCTCGAGTTCTCGATGGACGTCGAGGTGCTGCCGGAGCTGCCCGAGGTCGAGCTGAAGACCATCGCCATCGAGAAGCCGGTAACCAAGGTGGCCGACGCGGAGTTGGCGAAGGCGCTCGACGAGTTCCGCCAGTCGCAGGCCGAATGGGAGACGCCGGAGCCGGCCCGTCCGAGCCAGGACGGTGATCGCCTCACGATCGATTTCGTCGGCAAGGTCGCGGGCGAGCCGTTCGAGGGCGGTGCGGCCGAGGGCTTCAAGCTGGTGCTCGGCCGGGGCATGATGATCCCGGGCTTCGAGAGCGGGCTCGTGGGCGTCGATGCGGGCGCTGCCACGGTGGTCGAGCTGACCTTCCCCGAGGACTACGGCAAGGCCGAGCTGGCGGGTAAGCCCGCGACCTTCGACGTGACGGTGCACGAGGTCGAGGCGCCGAAGCTGCCGGAGGTGAACGAGGCCTTCGCCGAGAAGTTGGGCTTCGAGAACCTGGACGAGTTGAAGACCACCTTCCGCTCGCGGTTGCAGGAGCGCTACGACGACACCTCGCGCTTCCGCGCCAAGCGCGCGCTATTGGACGTGCTCGCCGAGCGGCACGATTTCGAGGTGCCGCCGGGCATGGTCGAGATCGAGTTCGAGGCGATCTGGAAGCAGCTCACCGAAGAGATGGAACGCCAGGGCCAGACCTTCGAGCAGTCGGGCAAGACCGAGGAGGCGACCAAGGCCGAGTACCGCTCGATCGCGGAGCGACGGGTGCGGCTCGGGCTGATCCTCTCCGACGTGGGCACCAAGAACGAGATCGAGGTCACGCCGGACGAGTTGGCGCGGGCGGTAGCGATGCAGGCGCGGCGCTATCCCGGCAAGGAGCGCGAGGTCTTCGAGTTCTTCCAGAACAACGCCGAGGCGCGCCAGCAACTCAGGGCCCCCTTGTTCGAGGACAAGGTGGTGGACTTCATCATGCAGATCGCCCAGGTGACGACCAAGGAGGTAACCCCCGAGGAGTTGATGCGCGATCCCGACGAGACCGAGGCTGACGACGCCCCGGCGACCGCCTGACCCAGCCCCCTTTCGCCTGCGGCAAGGACCGAGCGATGCAAGCCAATCTCGTGCCGATGGTGGTCGAGCAGACCAGCCGCGGCGAGCGCGCCTACGACATCTTTTCCCGGATGCTCAAGGAACGCATCATCTTCCTGACCGGCATGGTCGAGGATCAGATGGCGTCCTTGATCTGTGCGCAGCTGCTGTTCCTGGAGGCGGAGAACCCGGACAAGGACATCGCCTTCTACATCAACTCGCCGGGCGGCGTGGTGACCTCGGGGCTAGCCATCTACGACACGATGCAGCTCATCAAGCCGGACGTCGCCACCTTCTGTATCGGTCAGGCAGCGTCCATGGGCTCGCTTCTATTGATGGCGGGGGCGGCGGGCAAGCGGCACTGCCTGCCGCACGCGCGGGTAATGGTGCATCAGCCCTCCGGCGGCTTTCAGGGTCAAGCCACCGACATCGAAATCCACGCCCGCGAGATCCTGGCGATCCGCAAGCGCTTGAACGAACTCTACGTCAAGCACACCGGTCAAGACATCAAGGTGATCGAGGACGCCATGGAGCGCGACCGCTTCATGAGCGCCGAGGATGCGATGGCGTTCGGCTTGGTCGACAAGGTGGTGGAACAGCGCGCGGCCACGCCGAAGGCGGGTTAGGCGAGGGCGTCCGCGAGGGCAGCGCGGATGCGGCATCTGGGTGCGCACGGATGGGTTCCTGCGACCTGCCGGCAGGGTTGTGGGTGAGTGTCACGGGGTCTAGTGTCGTGGCTTGGCCCGAACCTGGACGATCGGTTTCATGAGCAAATCCGGCGGCGACGCGAAGAACACCCTCTATTGTTCCTTCTGCGGCAAGAGCCAGCACGAGGTGCGCAAGCTCATCGCCGGCCCCACCGTCTTCATCTGCGACGAATGCGTCGAACTCTGCATGGACATCATCCGTGAGGAGCACAAGACGCAGCTCTCCAAGAGCCGGGCAGGCGTGCCGACGCCGAGCGAGATCAAGGGTGCGCTGGACGACTACGTGATCGGTCAGGACGCGGCGAAGCGGGTGTTGGCGGTGGCGGTGCACAACCACTACAAGCGGCTGGCGCACGCGGGCAAGACGGGCGACGTCGAGCTGGCGAAGTCGAACATCCTCTTGGTCGGCCCGACCGGCTGCGGCAAGACGCTGTTGGCGCAGACCCTGGCGCGGACCTTGGACGTGCCGTTCACGATGGCGGACGCGACGACGCTGACCGAGGCCGGCTATGTCGGCGAGGACGTCGAGAACATCATCCTGAAGCTGTTGCAGGCGGCGGACTACAACGTGGAGCGGGCGCAGCGGGGGATCGTCTACATCGACGAGGTCGACAAGATCAGCCGCAAGAGTGAGAACCCGTCGATCACCCGCGACGTGTCGGGCGAGGGGGTGCAGCAGGCGCTGTTGAAGATCATCGAGGGGACGGTGGCGTCGGTGCCGCCGCAAGGGGGCAGGAAGCATCCGCAGCAGGAGTTTTTGCAGGTGGATACGACCAACATCCTGTTCATCTGCGGCGGTGCGTTTGCGGGTCTGGACCGGATCATCGCGCAGCGCGGGCGCAAGTCGTCGATGGGGTTCGGTGCGGAGGTGGCGAGCCAGGACGCGCGCAAGACGGGCGAGCTTCTGGCGGAGGTGGAGCCGGACGACCTGTTGAAGTTCGGACTGATCCCGGAGTTCGTCGGCCGCCTTCCGGTGGTGGCGACGCTGGAGGACCTGGACGAGCCGGCGCTGATCTCGATTCTGACGGAGCCGAAGAACGCGTTGGTGAAGCAGTACGAGAAGCTGTTCGAGATGGAGGACGTGCGCCTCGCTTTCACCGACGACGCGCTGAAGGCGGTGGCGAAGAAGGCGATCGAGCGGAAGACGGGCGCGCGCGGCCTGCGGTCGATCATGGAGGGGATCCTGTTGGACACCATGTTCGACCTGCCGGGCCTGGACGGTGTGGAGGAGGTGGTGATCAACAAGGAGGCGGTGGACGCGAAGGCGCCGCCCTTGAAGATCTACGCCGAGCGGCCCGAGCGCAAGGAACCGGTGCAGCCGGCCGGCTGAGCAAGGCAAGGCAAGACCAGGCAGGGGGCTTTTTCCCCTGCCCCCCTGCACATTCGGGGGGCGCGGGGGGCCAAGAGCCCCCCGGTTCCTTGCTCGTCAGCGCGTCGTCAGTAGGCGCCGGTGAGGTAGGGCGGGCGGACGGTGAGGTGGTTTTCGACCGCCTTCACGCCTTTGGTTCCGGCGGCCGCAACCTCCACCGCTTGGCGTTCGGTCTGGCTGGCAACGAAGCCCCAGAGGCCCACGGTGCCGTCCGTCGCGATGACATTGAGCGTGGTGGTGGTGGCGAGACCGGCGGTCTGGATCTCCTTCAGCACCGCCTCGCTGATCTGCTGGTCGCTCACGGCCATCGGTGCCGCCGTGTGGTCGGCCGCCTTGACCACCAGCCGCAGCATGTCCGAGCGGCTGACGATGCCCATGAGCCGGCCCTGGTCGAGCACCGGCACGCGCTTGACCCGCGCCTTTTCCATGAGGGTCGCGACCTCGGCGACATCGGCGTCGGGGGCGATCGTCTTGAGGTCGCGGCTCATCACGTCCTCGGCGCGCTGACCGTGCGCCTTCAGATAGGCCTGGGCGCGATCCTCGGTCGAGCGGAACAACTCGCTCCACCAGGACGGTCGCGTCTCGGTACCCGCTTCCTCGCGGTGGAGGAGGTCGGCTTCGGAGACGATGCCCACGAGCTTGCCGCCGTCCACCACCGGCACGGCGCTGATCCGGCGCTCCACCAGGAGTTGGGCCACGGCGCTCACCGGCGTGGTCGGGCTCACCGTCACGACCTCGGTCGTCATGATGTCACGGGCACGCATGCTAGGGCTCCCTTTTTGGTTGGCGGCAGCGGCCGCACGTCGTCCTGCCCACTTTGGCATTTACGCATAGCCGGTTCCATCGTTCCCGGCGTTGACTTCACGCATGGCAGCACGACCCTAAGCGTGCGGGGTGGCGTTTTCGTGTGGGACTTTCATGGCATTGCCGCGTTCGTTCGGCTTCATGCTGCTGCTCGTGGCGCTGACGGCCATGGGGCCGTTTGCCATGCAGATTTTTTTGCCGGCCCTGCCGGCGATCCAGGCGGCCTATGGGGTCGACGTCGCTACCGCCCAGCTCGTGTTCAGCCTGTCCGGCTTCGCCATGGCGCTCGGCACGCTCGCCTACGGTCCCCTCGCCGATCGTCACGGCCGCCGGCCCGTCCTGGTGTGGGCCATCGTGCTGTTCGTCGCCGGCAGCGTGATCGCCACCCTCGCCCACACCATCGAGGTGCTGATTCTCGGCCGCTTCGTGCAGGCGGCGGGCGGCGTCGCCGGCCTCGTGCTCACCCGCACCATCGTCCGCGACCTGTTCGACCGCTCGCGCTCGGCGGAGATGATCGCCTGGCTCACCGTCGGCATGGTCGCCGTGCCCATGGTTTCGCCGGCGATCGGCGGGCTGTTCGTCGACTTCGCGTCCTGGCGGCTGAACTTCCTCGCACCGGCGCTCGCCGGCCTCGTGCTCCTCTACGCCACCTACGCCCATCTGCCGGAGACCCGGCCCGAAGCCACCGAGGCTCAGGTTCGGCGCGGCTTCATGCCCGGTTCCATGAGCCTCCTGCGCCAGCCGCAGTTCCTCGGATATGCCCTGCACGGCACCGGCTCGTTCGCCGCCTTCTTCGCCTTTCTCGCGGGCGCTCCCTACGTCGTACAGCAGGTGATGGACCAGCCGGCCACGGCCTATGGCCTCTGGTTCGTGCTCAACGCCTTCGGCTTCATGATGGGCAATCTGACGGCGGCACGGCTGTCGGCGTGGTTCGGCCTCGACCGCATGATCGTGGCGGGCACGGCCCTCGTGCTGCTCGGTGTCGGCGCGACGCTGGCCACCATGCTCCAGGGTCCTTGGACCCCGGCGGCCCTGTTCCTGCCCATGATGGTGACCGCCTACGGCCAGGGGCTCGGCATGCCCAACGCCCAGGCCGGTGCGCTCTCCGTCAACCCCACGCTCGCCGGCACCGCCTCCGGGCTTGCCGGCTTCATGCAGATGGCGGTGGCCTCCGCTGTCGCCCAACTCGTCGGCGTGATGCAGAACGGCACGCCCTATCCGATGATCGTCGTGATGCTGATCTGCGGCGGGGTGATGGCGTTCTCGTTGCTGCTGATCCGCAAGCCCGTGGTGGCGCCGGCCGAGCGGCCGGCCTGAGTCTCAGCGGCCGAACTGCGGCAGGACGAGGGCGGCCATGGCGCCGAGGCGGCCACGCAGGCTCGGCCAGTCGACCGCCTCGCGGTCGGTGACCACCTCGGCCAGCGGACGGTCGTCGAGGGCGATGTCGGCTTGCAGTTCCTCCGGCGTGAGCCGGCCGTCGCCGTTCTGGTCGTAGGAGGCGAACAGCTGCTCCAGACCGACGCTGTCGACCACGAAGAGGCCGAGTGCTATGGCCGCGCGCTCGGCGGCGGGAAGCTGGTCCCAGTTGGCGTTGCTCCAGGCGCGCAGCTCGCGCTGGGTCCGTTCCAGGTCCGTGAGCGTCAGCGTGCCGTCGCCGCTGCCGTCGGCATAGGCGAAGGCGGCATCGAAACACGCGGTCGAGGCCGCCGACGCGCAGAGTGGCGCCACCTCGTAGACGAAGCGGTGGAAGCGGCGCACGTCGTCGGCGAACGCCGGTGCCGCGATCAGGCCCGCCACGAGCGCGAGCGCCGTCAGCCGATGCCTCATGCCTCTTCCCTTCCCTCGGCCCAAAGAGCCTTCAATCGGTAGAGCGTTTCCAACGCAGCCTTCGGGCTCAGCGCGTCCGGGTCCAGTTCGGCCAACGCCTCCTCCAGCGGATCGCCCGTCTCCGCCACCTCGGCTGCCAGTTCCTGAAACAGCGGCAGGTCGGTGACGAGGCTGCGCGGCGCCAGCTTCGCCTGCCGCTCGAGCCGTTGCAAGAGGATGCCCGCGCGGGCGATCACCTGCGGCGGCAGGCCGGCGAGCCGGGCCACGTGCAGGCCGTAGGAGCGATCCGCCGCACCCGGGGCCACTTCGTGCAGGAACACCACCTCCGAGCGCCACTCCTTCACCTTCATCGTGTGGCAGGCGAGCCGCTCCAGCCGCTCGGCGAGGTCCGTCAGCTCGTGGAAGTGGGTCGCGAACAGCCCGCGGCAACGGACCTGGTCGTGCAGATGCTCGACCACGGCCCAGGCGAGCGAGAGGCCGTCGTGCGTCGCCGTCCCCCGGCCGATCTCGTCGAGGATGACGAGCGAACGTTCGCTCGCCTGGTTCAGGATCGCCGCCGTCTCCACCATCTCCACCATGAAGGTGGAACGGCCGCGGGCGAGGTCGTCGGCGGCACCCACGCGGCTGAACAGCCGGTCGACGATGCCGATGCGGGCACTCGCGGCCGGCACGAAGGCTCCGGCCTGGGCGAGGATGACGAGCAGCGCGTTCTGGCGAAGGAAGGTGCTCTTGCCCGCCATGTTGGGGCCGGTGAGCAGCCACAGGCGGCTCGCCTCGCCCAGACGGCAGTCGTTGGCGACGAAGCGGGTGCTGGCGCTGCGCAGCGCTGCCTCGACCACGGGATGGCGGCCGCCCACCACCTCGAAGGCGAGGTCCTCGGTCAACTCCGGCCGCACCCAGCCCTCCTCGACGGCGACCGCCGCCCAGGCGGCGGCGACGTCCAGCCGGGCGAGCGCGCGCGCTGCCGTGGCCAGCGCCGGGGCTTGGACCAGCACAGCCGCCGTCAGCTGCTCCAGGAGCACCGCCTCGCGCGCCTTCGCCTCCTCGTCGGCGCGGTTGAGCGCGAGTTCCAACTCGGTCAGTTCCTCGACGGCGAAGCGGCTGGCGTTGGCGAGCCCCTGGCGGCGGACGAACCGCTCCGCCAGGGCATCCGCCCGTGCCGCCGGCACCTCGACGAAGTAGCCGAGCATGTGGTTGTGGCGGATCTTGAGCTGGCCAACGCCGGTCTGCGTCCGGAGGTCCGCCTCCAACGCGGCAATATGCTTGCGGCCTTGGTCGCGGAGGCTCCGTGCCCGGTCCAGCGCAGCGTCGTAGCCGGCACGGATGGCCTCGCCCTCGCGGGCGAGCCGGGGCGGGGTCTCGACCAGCGCACGCTCCAGCCGGTCGGCGAGCCCGTCGTCCGTGTCGAGGGCCGCCCGCATGTCGGGCCGCAGTTCCTGCAAGGCCGGCGCCGCATCGTCGAGCCGGGCGTCGATCGTCGCGAGCAGGGCGAGGGTGCGAGCGACGGCGCCGAGGTCGCGTGGGCCGCCACGGCCGAGGCCGAGCCGGGCGAGCGCCCGCTCCAGGTCGGGTGCCTCGCGCAGCAGACCCCTTAGCGCCTCGCGCCGCTGGCCGTCGTCGACCAGTGCCTGGACGCGGCGGTGGCGACGGGCGATCCGGTCGCGGTCGGTGAGGGGGGCCGCGAGTTGGCTTGCGAGCAGCCGGGCGCCGCCCGCCGTGCGGGTGCGGTCGACGGCGGCGAGCAGGCTGCCCTGGCTGCCGCCGCCCAGGGCTTCCGTCAGTTCCAGATTGCGCCGCGTCGCGGGGTCGAGCAGCAGATGGTGGGCCGCGTCCTCCCGCACGAGGGGCTGGAGCGTCGGCATGGCGCCCTTCTGCGTCGCCTCGACGTAGGCCAGCACCGCACCGGCGGCCCCGCGCTCGCTCGCCGTAAAGCCGCCGAAGCCGTCGAGCGTGGCGACGCCATAGGCCTGGAGCAGCCGCCGCTCGCCGCCCGCGGGGGCGAAGCTCGACGCCGCCAGCGGCACGAGCCGGTCCTGCCAGCCGGCAAGCCCCGCGATGTCGGCGCGATCCTCCGGGATCAGCACCTCCTGCGGGTCGAGCCGGGCGAGCATGGCGGCGAGCCCGTCGCGCGGGAGCGGGGCGGTGGCGAAGCGGCCGGAGGCGAGGTCGAGCCAAGCGACGGCGGCCGGCATCGCGTCCTCGCTGGCGATGGCTGCCAGGTAGTTGTCGCGGCGGGCGTCGAGCAGTTCGTCCTCGGTCAGCGTCCCGGGCGTGACGATGCGGACGACGTTGCGCTTGACGAGCTTGGCGCTGCCGGGTCGCTTCTTCGCCTCGGCCGGGTCCTCCAGCTGCTCGCAGACGGCGACGCGAAAGCCGCGCCGGATCAGACGCTGGAGGTAGGCCTCGGCGTTGTGCACCGGCACGCCGCACATCGGTATGTCCTGGCCGTCGTGCTTGCCGCGTCGGGTGAGGGCGATGTCGAGCGCTTCCGCCGCCTTGATCGCATCGTCGAAGAACAGCTCGTAGAAATCGCCCATCCGATAGAACAGGAGTTGGTCCGGATGCGCCGCCTTGATCGCCAGATATTGCCGCATCATCGGCGTTGCGGCGGCATCGACGCCGGTGGGGGCGGCATTCGGGTACGCCATTCGCCTTTACCGTGCCTTAACCATGAGTGGTCATCCTAGGGTTGTATCAAGACGGCGCCGCCGCAGATCGGCGAGCCGCCCCGAGGATGGGAGACCCGCCATGGCCGCATCGCACGACACGGAAGGGTATCTGGCGCGGCACCTGCACGATGGCTGGACCGACGCCAAAGGCAATGCCGAGGTGCTCGCCGGCGAGATCCAGCCCTTGGCGTGGTCCGAGCGGCTGCAATCGATCGACTGGTTCTTCTGGAAGCTCGGGGCCAAGCTCCTGTGCGAACGCGCCGCCGAGGCGGTGATCGACCGCCGGCTGGTCGACATGAAGCGCGAGCCCGAGATCGCCCACTTCGTCGAGACGGCCGAGCACACGCTGGCGGCGGTGCTGATGGAACTCGACGCCGACCCGAGCCACGTCGACGGCGCCCATCAGGCCCTGACCTACGCCCTGTCGCCGCTCGCCGCCCACCGCAACGCCGCCGACCGCTGGATCGCCGAGCACGGTCTCGACCGTGTCGCCCGCGTGCTCGACCTCGCACCCGGCCACGCCTTCGTCCTGCTCGCCCGCGGCTACGACGACACCGCCCTCACGCTCCGTGCCCGCGACGCCTTCTGGTCGACCATGCTCGGCCGCGAGGTCGGGTTCTAGCCTTTCCGTTTCCTCCCAGCGATTTCGCGCGCCGCTCACGCCGAAAGCTGAGCGGCCTTTTTTTGCGCCTTCTTGCGCTCGTTCGGATCGCGGTGGCGTTTGCGCAAGCGGATGCTCTTGGGCGTCACTTCGACCAGCTCGTCGTCGGCGATGTAGGCGAGGGCCTGTTCGAGCGAAAGCTGCGTGGGCGGCGTCAGGCTGACCGCGTCGTCCTTGCCGGCGGCGCGGATGTTGGTGAGCTGCTTCGCCTTCAGGGGATTGACGTCGAGGTCGTTCGGCCGCGTGTGCTCGCCGATGATCATGCCCTCGTAGACCGGCGTGCCCGGGGTGATGAAGAGCGGGCCCCGCTCCTCCAGGTTCCACAGCGCGTAGGCGACCGCGTCGCCCTGCTCGGTCGAGACCATCACACCCGTGCGCCGCGTCGGGATCTGTCCCCTGAACGGCGCGTACTCGAAGAACGAGCGGTTCATGATTCCGGTGCCGCGGGTGATGGTCAAAAACTCGCCGAGAAAGCCGATCAGGGCGCGGGCCGGGGCATGCAGCACCAAGCGCTGGCGGCCGATGCCGGTCGGCCGCATCTCGACCAGGTCGCAGCGGCGCTGCGTCAGCGCGTCGATCACCGCCCCCGAATAGTCCTCGTCGACGTCGATCACCACCTCCTCGATCGGCTCCAGGAGCTGGCCGGTCTTGGTATCCTTGCTCATGACCACGCGCGGCCGGCTGATCGACAGCTCGAACCCCTCGCGGCGCATGGTCTCGATCAGGATGGCGAGCTGCAACTCGCCGCGCCCCGCCACCTCGAAGCTCTCGTTGTTGGCCGACGGCGTGACCCGCAGGGCGACGTTGCCCTCGGCCTCGCGCTCGAGCCGCTCGCCGATCAGCCGCGACGTCACTTTCTTGCCCTCGCGGCCGGCGAGCGGGCTGTCGTTGACCGAGAAGGTCATCGCCAGCGTCGGCGGGTCGATCGGCTGCGCCGGCAACGGCACCTCGACGGCGGGATCGCACAGCGTGTCGGCGACGGTCGCGTCGCCGAAGCCCGCGAGCGTGACGATGTCGCCGGCTTCGGCGAGTTCGACCGGCACACGCGCTAGGCCCCGCGCCTCGAGGATCTTGGTCACCCGCACCGTCTCGACATGGCGACCGTCGCGGGCAAGCGCCTTCAAGGTGGCGTTGGGCTGAAGCTTGCCGCGGTCGACGCGGCCGGTGAGCAGCCGGCCGAGATAGGGATCGGCCTCGAGCGTCGTCGCCAGCATCGTGAACGGACCCTCGTCCTCGACCTTGGGATGCGGCACGTGTCGGACGATCAGGTCGAACAAGGGGGCGAGGCTCGTCTTGGGCTGGCCGAGTTCCACCACCGCCCAACCCTCCTTGGCCGAGGCGTAGATGTGGGGAAAGTCGAGCTGGCGGTCGTCCGCCTCCAGCGCCACGAACAGGTCGAACATCTCGTTCAGCACCTCGTCCGAGCGCTGATCCGGCTTGTCGACCTTGTTGATGACGACGATCGGGGCGAGGTGCAGCTTCAAGGCCTTGCCGAGCACGAACTTGGTCTGCGGCATCGGGCCTTCGGCGGCGTCGACGAGGATCAGCACACCGTCGACCATCGAGAGGATGCGTTCGACCTCGCCGCCGAAATCGGCGTGGCCCGGGGTGTCGACGATGTTGATGCGCACGCCCTGCCACACGACCGAGGTCGCCTTGGCGAGGATGGTGATGCCCCGCTCGCGCTCGAGGTCGTTCGAGTCCATCGCCCGTTCGGCGACCTGCTGGTTGTCGCGGAACGAGCCCGACTGGCGCAGCAGGCCGTCGACGAGGGTGGTCTTGCCATGATCGACATGGGCAATGATGGCGATGTTACGCAGATCCATCGGCGGGCCGCTCTGAGGTTTTCTTGGCGAGGTGCGCGCTTCTACACGAGAAGGCCGTGGCGCGCCATCGTCGTGGGCGTGACGTATCGTCGAAGCGGGGTTGTCCTGCCCAGATGCGGCCCGACATCAAGGAGCAACCGTCGACGAGGCCCCGATGCAGCGTACCCTCGCCGTTCTCGCCGCCGTCTCGCTGTGGATCGTGCCCGCCCAGGCGGAACTCCTCGGCGACCATCCGCTGGTCGACACCATTGTCGACGTCCGCACGGGCGAGACGGTTAGCCGCGACGAGCTGGAGCAGCGGCTGGCCATCGCCGATTTCGTGCTCCTCGGGGAAAAGCACGACAATGCCGCACACCACGCGATCCAGGCGGAGCTGGTGGACGCCATCGGCGGCCGGGGTCGGCTGCGGGCCGTCGCGTTCGAGATGCTGCCGACGGACCGGCAGACGGCGGTGACCGAGCACCTCGCCACCGGCGGCGACGTCGGCGACCTCGATCGCGCGGTGGGGTGGGACACGCTGGGTTGGGGACCATGGACCTGGTACGGCCCCATCATGCGCGCCGCGCATCGCCACGATGCCGTCATCGTCGCGGCGAACCTCGCCCGCGACGACATGCGCCGCGTCTACCACGAAGGCCTGGAAGCGCTCGACGACACCTTCCTCGAGCGCACCGGCCTGGACCGGCCCCTGCCGCCGGACGAGCAGGCGCGCCGGGAACGGCACATGGTCGAGGTCCATTGCGGCCACGCGCTCGGCAATGGGGCGGCGGCGATGGTCGACGTCCAACGCGCGCGCGACGGGCGCATGGCCGAGCGGCTCTGGCGCCTCGCTGGAGCCGGCCAGGGGGTGCTGATTGCCGGCACCGCCCATGCCGACGTCGCTCAAGGCGTGCCGGCCTATTTGGCGATGCTGGCGCCGGAGGCCGACGTGGTCAGCCTCGGACTGATCGAGGTCGCCCCTGATCTCGAGGCCGCGGCCGGCCGCGACTGGCCGCACGACTTCGTCTGGTTCACGGCGCGGGCGAAGCCAGCCGATCACGACTACTGCGCCGGGCTTCCGTCCGGACGTTGAGCCGGCGCGGCACGCGCCGGATGCGGTGGCTAGCGGGGGTGTCTTCGGCCGATCGCACCGACCGAGTGCCGACGGTCCTCTGCTGCCTCCCCATGCGTTCAGGCGGAGAGGGCGGCGAGGTCGGGCGATGCCGCCGCGGTCGGATGGCTGATCGCCGCGGCCCAACCCTGGCGGAGCTCGCGCAGCCGCGCGATCAGCTCGTCGCAGATCGCTGGGTCGTTGGCGAGGTTCATCGTCTGCAGCCGGCCGATGAAGTAGCCGTAGAGCTGGGCGAGGTTGCCCGCGATCTCGCCGCCGCGCTCGCTGTCGAGGGCGAGGTGCAGGGCCTCGATGACCGCCGCCACCTTGAGGCTGGCGGCGAGCCGGTCTTCGATGCGGTGCTCGACGATGGCGCGTCGCGCCTCCACCAGCTTGGCGACCATGCCGTCGTGCAGTTCGACCAGCATCGCCGCTGGCGGCAAGGTGGCGGCACCTCGCGCATAGGCGTTGGTCGCCCGTTCTCTCGGATTGACGGCGTACATGCGAGCTCCTTGCCGAGGCTTTCCTAGTTCCGCGCGAACATCGCGTCGGTCTGCGTGCGGATCTGCCTCAGCATCGCCTCGGAAAGTGAAAGAGCGGTTTCCAACTTGCCGAAACGCTCGATCAGCACGTCGCGATAGGTCTCGGCCCGCTCGTTGATGCGATCGACGTTGCGGCGCCACGTGTCGATCTGCTGCTCGGTACCCTCGATCGCCTGATCGATGGAGCCGCTGACCAGCCCGACCGCCCGTTCGATCAGGCCGTGCAGGCGGTCGGCGATGCCCTGCGTCGCTGTGATCGAGATCGGTGCCGCCGGATCGCCGTCGCCGACGTAGAACATGGTCAGCCCGGCATAGGCGCTGCTCTGGGGTGCGCGCAGCGTGTTGCCCGAGACCTCGAGCGTGATGGTGTGCGTGCCGTCCTTGAGGAGCCACTCGCCACCCTCCTTCTCCACCGTGAAGGCGTTGGACGGCAGGTGCGTCGGCCGCTGGAAGATCGAGAGATCGGGGCTGGAGATCTGGGCGTCGAACTCGAACACACGCCGCACGGCACCGGGGTCCGTGAGGAGCTTTTGGTCCAGCTTGGCGGTGTCGATCTGGAGGCGGTTGTCGCTGCCGACGGTGATCCCCAGCTCGCCCAAGGTGGAGGGCTGGCCGGCGCCGAGGCCCTTGACGGCGTTGCCGAGTTCCAGGCCCAGCGATTGGGACAGCGAGCGCAGGAGGCTGTCGCCGAACAGGGGCGATGCCAGCTTGTCGACGCTGCCCGCCTCGCTTACCGCATTCTGGCTGGTCGTCAGGTCGCGCAGCGTGTTGTAGGCGTCGACGAACTCGAAGATCCGGTCGCGTGCGGCGGCGAAGCTGCGCTCCACCTGGACCGTCACCGTGGTGCCGGGGTCGGCTTGGTAGAGGTCGATGGTGAGCCCGCTATAGAGGTCCGTGATGGTGTTGGTCGGCCGCGTCACGGGCACGTTGTCGACCAGGAACTCGGCATTGGTGGCTGCAGCGAGCTGGTTTTCCGGTGCGGTGAAGCCGAGCGTCGCGAGATTGGCAGCATCGCCGCCGACGACGATGTCGTTGCCGCTGCCGGTCTTCTGCCCGGTCAGCACCAGCCGGGCGTCGTCCGGCCCAATCTGCAGGATCGACGCGCGCACCCCAGTCTCGCCGCTCTTGGCGTTGATCGCGTCGCGGAGCGCGCCGAGCGACATGTCGGCGCTAACCGCGATCGACGCCTGCGGGCCCGAACCGAGGCCGACGGTCAGCGTGTCGTCGACCAGCCCCGGTGCCGTTTTGTCGGCGACGGCGTGGCTCATCACCTTGTGCGCGGTGGCGAGCGACCCGATGGTCAGGTCGAAGCTGCCGACGTCGGCGCGGTTGGTCGCCTGGATGCCGACCAGGGTTGCCGGCGAGGTGGTGGTGTTCGAGCTGAAATAGGCTTCCTTGCGCTCGAACAGGTTTTCGTCGACGCCGTTGATCCCGGGCGGATTGCGCAGCCCCTGGAGGGCCGACTGCATGGCGGTCAGGACGGTGCGGAGGTCCTGGTAGGCGGCGACCTTGGCCTCGCCCACCTTGATCTTCTGCTCGATGCGCAACGCCGGGATCTTCCGCGCGTCGACCATCGCGTCGACCAGGGCCGCCGTGTCGATGCCGGAGCTCATGGCGTTCATGCGGACCCGATTGGTGTTCGGGTCGATCGCGAGGCTACCTAGGCCGAGGGCATCGGGCATGGGAGGTCTCTCAGGCGTCGATCAGGGTGGGCGGCGGGTCGAGGGACGGCGCCGAGGCGAGGAAGCGGAGGAGGTCGTCGGGCGGGGTCTGGATCAGAACGCGACCGCTCAGGCGATCGGCAACGCGCACCACGTAGCGGCCGGTGGCATCGTCGTGGAACGCGCTGATCTCGAGGCTCTGCGAGCTCGTCAGGGCCTTGAACGCCGCTTGGGCCGCCTCCAGCGTCTCTGGAGCGGCCTCGACGACGGCTGGCTTCGACGGCTCGGGTCGCGCGGGAATGGCGTTGGCCGCCTGTCGCGGCGGTGGCAACGCTGGAAGAGTGCTGGTCGGATCGAGCACGGTCATCGGTCCAGTCCCAAGGAAAGTGGGACGTGGGGAGAATACCCCACGTCCCTTTCATCCCGGTTACTGCAGCAGGCGCATGAGGTTCTGCGGCAGCTGGTTGGCCTGGGCGAGCATCGCCGTCGCGGCCTGGGTCATGACCTGGTTCGTGGTGAACTTGGTCATCTCCTCGGCGACGTCGACGTCCATCAGGACCGACCGCGCCGCGTCCAGGTTCTCGATGGTGGTGGCGATGTTCTCGCCGATACGCTCGACCCGCGCCATGGCGGCACCGAGGCCGGCACGCTGCGTGTTGATCGTCTCGATCGCCGTATCCAGCGCCGTGTTCGCCGTCTCGGCATTGGCGATGCTGGTGATGTTCGAGCCGGTCAGGTTGAGTGTGGCGACCGTGGTCTGGGCGAAGTTCACCGAGATGTCGTCGTTGCCGGCACCGGCGGTGACGCCCATCTGGAAGGTGGCCGCGCCACCGGTGACCACGACCTCTTCGTTCGCGGCGGTCAGGTTGGTACCGGTGGCGTTGGAGAGGTCGAAGGTGT
>JBJHBG010000046.1:0-34640 GCA_050485385.1 Geminicoccaceae bacterium
ATCCTCGCCCGTCACGCGGAGGAGGGCCGAGCGCGGATCGTCGGCCAGCGCACGCCCTTCACCGGCATCGAGGTGATCCACGAGGCGGACCTCCTCTACCGCGGCCAGTCGCACGTGTTTCGCGTGTCGCTCCCGAACCCGAGGTTCGCCCCCGAGGCGGTGGCCCTGGCGCTCGAGGAGCGCTATTTCGAGCGCTTCAACATCCGCCTCGACGGCATGGTCCCGGTACTCGCGAGCCTGCGCACGACGGTGATCGGCCGGCGGCGATCGTTCGACCTCCGACTGCTCGGCGACGGGGCCGAGACCGGCGGCGAGGCAACGCCCCTCGGACGGCGACCCGTCTACTTCGCGGGCGGCTTCGTCGAGACGCCGATCTACGCGCGCCATCGGCTCGGTCCCGGCGCCGTCGTCGCGGGGCCGGCGATCGTCGAGCAGCAGGATTCGACCATCGTCGTCGACCCGGGTGCCGTGGCCCGGACCGACCGCTTCGGCAACCTCGTCATCGACGTCGCTCCGAGTGAGCGGACGCCGGCGGAGGGCTAGACATGCCACTCGATCCCGTGACCCTCGCCGTCATCGAGAACGGTCTCAACCAAGTCTGCAGCGAGATGGATCTCGTCCACGAGAAGACGTCCTTCTCGCCGGTGATCTCCGAGGCCTACGACCGCTCGAACGGCATCTACGGCCGCAAGGACGGCGAGATGATCGCCCAGGGCGAGCTGGGTCTGCCGATTTTCCTCGGCGTCATGCAGTTCGCGACCGAGGCGGTACTGGAGCGGCGGAAGGACCTGGAGGACGGCGACGTCATCATCCAGAACGACCCCTATCTCGGCGGCACCCATCTCATGGACGTGAAGATGGTGATGCCGTTCTTCTATCGGGGCGAGCTTTGGTGCTGCCTCTCCAATACCGGCCACTGGCCGGATACGGGCGGAATGGTGCCGGGCGGCTTCAACTCGACGGCGACGGAAATCCAGCAGGAGGGCCTGCGCCTCCCGCCCGTGCACATCGTCCGCAAGGGCGAACTGTGCCGCGACGTGGTGGACATCATCCTGCACAACATTCGCGTGCCCGAGGAGCGGATCGGCGACATCAAGGCGCAGATCGGCGCGCTCGAGACCGGCAAGGCGCGGCTCACGGCGTTGCTCGACCGCTACGGCGCCGAGACCGTGGAAGCGGCGATCGCCGAGCTCAGGACACGCTCGGAGCAGGCGATGCGGGCGCGCATCGCGAGCATCCCGGACGGCACCTACGACTTCACGAGCTACATCGACAGCGACGGGGTGGTCGACGAGCCGCTCGCCATCGTGCTCGGCATGACCGTCGACGGCACCGACATCACCTTCGACTTCACCAGGTCGAGCCCACCCTGCCGGGGGCCGATGAACTGTGTGTGGGCGACCACCCGCTCGGCCGTCTACGTGGCGATGAAGCACGTCTTTCCGGACGTGCCGATCAACGCCGGGTGCTTCCAGCCGCTGCACGTGCCCGTCCCCGACGGAACGTTCCTCTATGCGCAGTATCCGCGACCGGTCGCCGGCTGTGCCGCGGAGGTGGCGCAGCGCATCATGGAGGCGGTGTTCGGCGCGATGGCGCAGGCGATTCCCGAGCGGATGTTCGCCGCCCCCTTCGGCACCAGCGGCAACCTCGCCCTCGGCGGCTACGACCCGGAAGCACACCAGCACTACATCATGTATTTCTTCTCCGGCGGTGGCTATGGCGGTTGGTGGGAGACGGACGGGCTCACCAACGGCTGCTCGGCCGTCGGCATCTCCAAGACCCAGCCGGTCGAGATCCTGGAACAGCACTACCCCCTCCTGTTCGAGGAATACGCGCTACGCGAGGGCTCGGGCGGGCCGGGCCGCCACCGCGGCGGCTTCGGCGTGAGCTATCGCCTCAGGCTCCTGCGCGGCGAGGGCAAGGCGTCGTTTTTGATGGACCACGGCCGCTTCGGGCCACCGGGCGCGCTCGGCGGGCTGCCGGGGGCCACCAACGAGATCGAGGTCGAACAGGCGGGCCGCGTCGTCCGGCCCGAGCACCGCTCCAAGGGCGAGGGCTATCTCCTGCACGTCGGCGACCGCATTCAGGTCCGCACGCCGGGCGGCGGCGGCTACGGCAAGGCAGAGGATCGCGCGGAGGAAGCGGTCGGCCGCGATCTGCGGCGCGGCTACTACCGCGATGCCACGAGCGCCCGGTTCGGTGGCCGGCCGGCGGGCGAAGGTGTCGAGCGATGACGGAAGCGATACGAACCGCACGCACCCGACGCGGGAGCCTGCTTCAGCCGCCGCCGCGCGGTCGGCCGTAGCCGCCGCCGCCGGAGCTCTCCAGGATCACGACGTCACCCTTGCGCAGGCGAATGTTCGCCTTGCCGGGCACCGCGACGGTCGTGCCGTCCGCGCGCTCGAGGGTGATGCGGAAGGGTAGGCCCGGCTCGCCGCCTTCGAGCCCGTAGGGCGGAATCACCACGCGCTCGATCATGGTGGTGAGGACGAGCCCGTCGACGCGCGTGCGGTAGGCGCGCGTCTGCCCGTCGCCGCCGCGATGGGCCCCGGCGCCGCCCGAGCCTCGGCGGATGGCCTGCACCAGCACGTCGATCGGATACTCCGCCTCGATCACTTCGGCCGGCGTGTTCATCACGTTCGCCATGTGCACGCGGACGGCCGACATGCCGTCGCGGTCGATGCGCCCACCCTCGCCACCGCCATGCGGCTCGTAGAGGCTCGACCAGCGGCCCGCCTCGTCGACGCCGCTCAGGGCGACGAGGCCGGAGGTGGTCGGGCCGCCCGCTGTCAAGCGTTCCGGTACGACCCTGGCCAGGGCGAGGAACACCGCGTCGGCGACCCGCTGGCAGGTCTCGTGATTGCCGCCGACGACGGGCGCCGCCTCGCCCGGATCGAGCAGCGAGCCGGGCCGCGTCCG
Organism: Geminicoccaceae bacterium; assembly: GCA_050485385.1. Lineage (GTDB taxonomy): Bacteria > Pseudomonadota > Alphaproteobacteria > Geminicoccales > Geminicoccaceae > RECO01. The sequence continues at coordinate 2,920 of JBJHBG010000046.1, forward strand.
GATGCGGAGCGCCCGGTAACAGCCGGCGCTCGGCTGGATGTCGGGGCCGAGGGTCGCCTTCATGGCGTAGTAGACGCTCGCCGCGGCGATGAAGGGCGTGGTGTTGAGGGGCGCCTCGAGCGCGTCGTCGGTGGCCGTAAAGTCGAAGCTCGCCGTGTCGCCGGCGATGGTGACGCGCACGCGGATCGCGGCGGGCGGCCCGCCCCGGCCGTCGTCGTCGAGGTGGTCCACCCCCTCGTAGACTCCGTCCGGTAGCCCCCGGATGGCCGCGCGCATCTGCGCCTCCGCCCGGTCGTGCAGGGCGGCCAGCACCGCCTCCACGACGTCCGCGCCGTGGCTGCGGAAGAGGTCGCCGAACCGCCGCTCGGCCGTGGCCGTCGCCGCGATCTGCGCCATCAGGTCGCCGCGCCTGTCGGCGGGACCGCGCACGTTGGCGAGGATCAGGCCGATCTTTTCCTCGTCCGGGCCGTCCGCGGTGACGATGCGCGTCGGCGGGATGCGCAGGCCCTCCTGCCAAGCGTCGCGCGCGTCGGCGTAGTAGCTGCCGGGTGCAGCCCCGCCGATGTCGGCCCAATGGGCGAGGCTGACGGCGAAGGCGCGGAGCCGCCCATCGTGAAAGATCGGACGGATCAGCTTGACGTCCGGCAGATGGTTGCCGCCGACGGACGGCAGGTTGAGCAGCCACCCGTCGCCGGGCCGGAGCTGCTGCTTCGCCACGTGCGTCAAGAACTCCCGGACCGTGAAGCTCATCACCCCCATGTGCATCGGGATGTCCTGGCCCTGAGCGACGAGGTCGCCGGCCCGGTCGGTCACCGCCGAGGAGAGGTCGCCCGCCTCGCGCAGGACGGGCGAACGGGCCGAGCGCATGACCGTCAGCGACATTTCCTCGGCGATCGCCGAGAGATGATGACGCACGACCTCGAGCAGGATCGGATCGACCGCCGCGCTCATCCGGCACCGACCTCCAGGAGCAGATGGCCGGCCTCGGCCACGCGGACGCCGCAGCCGGGCGGCACGATCACCGTCGTCCAGGCGTCTTCGATGGCGAGCGGCCCGGTCGCGCGCCGGCTGGTGTGGAGGGCGGCGCGGCCGATGCACGGCATGGCGAGCGGTCCCGCCGAGTCGAACCACGCGTGGCGTGTACCGGCGGCGTTGCATGGGCCCTCGTCGGCAAGGGCGGCGGCGCTCGGATCCGGGCCTACCGTATCCTCCAGCTCGACCCTCAGGGCCACGAGCACCACCGGATCGTCGCTGGTGAAGCCGTAGGCTGCCAGATGCGCCCGCTCGAACTGCCGGGCGAGGCCCGCCTCGGACGTGAGATCCGGCTCGGTCACGTCGATCTCGAAGCTCTGCCCCCGGTAGCGCACCATGGCCGTGGTGTGATGGCGGAGCGACGGATGGCTCGCCGGCAGGCCCAGCTCGGCGGCGAGCGAGGCGACCATCTCCCGGCGCATCGCCGCCAGCGAAGCGGGGTCGAAGGCGGCACCGGCGGCGCTGAGCGTTCGCTGGCGAAAGACGCGCTTGGTTGCCGTCACGCAGCCCCAGGCGGACAGCCCGCTCGCGAGCCGCGGCACGACGACGAGGCCGATGCCCATGAGGCGCGCCAGCTCCACCGCATGCATCGGCCCGGCACCGCCGTAGGCCACCAGCGGCAGGCTACGCGCATCGACGCCGCGCTCCACCGTCACTCGCCTGAGCGCCCGGGTCATCTGCGTGTGCGCCACCTCCAGGAGACCGAGGGCCGCCCGCTCGACGGTCATGCCCATGGCCAGGGCAAGCGGCCGGATCGCGCGCCGTGCAAGGCCCGCATCGAGCCGCACCGAACCGCCCAGCGCCCGTTCGACGCCGATCCGCCCGAGCACGAGGTTGGCGTCGGTCACCGTCGGCTCGACGCCGCCCTGGCCGTAGCAGGCGGGTCCAGGGTCGGCGCCGGCGCTGTCCGGTCCCACCTGGAGCGCACCGTCGACCAGTCGCGCGATCGAGCCGCCGCCGGCACCGATCGATTCGACCGCGACCATCGGCAACCGAAGGCGGTGGCCGGCGAGCCGGCGGTCGGCGCTGATCTCGGGCCGGCCGCCTTGCACGAGGCAGACGTCGGTCGTGGTGCCGCCCATGTCGAAGGTGAGCGCGTCGGCGTGGCCGAGGCTGCCCGCCACTGCCGTCGCGGCGGCAACCCCGGCCGACGGCCCCGACATGGCGAGCAGCATCGGCCGCTCGCGCACGACGGCACCCGTCGCCATCCCGCCCGCCGAGTGGACGAAGTGGTGCCGGCAGCGGTCGGCGGGAGGTGCCTCCAGGCTGGCGGTGAAGGCGCGCACCCGCCGCATCACGCCGGCGCTCAGCACGGTCGTGGTCATCCGCTCGAATTCGCGGGCCTCGGGCGAGTGCTGGTGGGAGAGGGCGACGTCGCGGACATGCGGCTGGAGTGCCGCGCCGAGCCGCTGCTCGTGCTCGGGATTGGCGTAGGCGTGGAGCAGGCAGACCGCGACGCTCTCCACCCCGGCCGCCGCGACGGCCTGGACGAGCCGCGCGATCTCACCCTCGTCGAGCGGTTGCCGCACCAGGCCCCGGTAATCCATGCGCTCGGCGACCTCGAAGCGCAGCTCGCGCGGGACGAGCGGCGGCGGCTTCGGCAGCCGGTCGAGATGGTAGAGGTGTTGGCGGCTCTGCCGGCCGATCTCGATCGTGTCGGCAAAGCCCGCGGTCGCGACCAGCGCCGTACGGGCGAGGCGGCCCTCGACCAGGGCGTTGGTCACCATGGTGGTGCCGTGGACCACCTCCTGGACGTCCGCCCACCCGAGTTCGACCGCCGCCAGGGCGCGGGCCAGGGCCAGTGCCGGCGCGTCCCGCAGGGTGGGCGTCTTCGCCGTCCGCAGCTCGCCCGGGCCGAGCGCCACCACGTCGGTGAAGGTGCCGCCGATGTCCACGCCGACGCGCCAGTTGGCCGTCGTCATCAAAAGAGCTGCCGCGGCAGGAACAGGACGATCTCCGGGAAGACGATGCACAGACCGAGACCGAACAGCATGATGAAGAAGAATGGCACGATCGACTTGTAGATGTCCCAGAGCGAGACCTCCGGCGGCGCCACGCCGCGCAGGTAGAAAAGGTTGTAGCCGAAGGGTGGGGTGATGAAGCCGATCTCCATGTTGATGATGAAGAGGATGGCGAACCAGATCGGATCGAAGCCGAGCTGAGCCACGATGGGGGTGAAGACCGGGACCGTGATCATGATGATGCCGACCGTGTCGAGCACCATGCCGAGGACGATGAGGATCGCCATCATCGCCAGCAGAATGACGTAGGGGTGCACGTCGAGCCCGAGCACCGCCTGGTTGATCCAGGTGGCGGCGCCCATCGCCGTGTAGAGCGTGGAGAAGGCGCCGGCACCGATGATGATCCAGAAGATCACGCACGAGAGGAACAACGTCGCTTCCGCCGCCTCCTGGAACATCCGCCAGTCGAGACCGCGCTTGACGAGTGCGGCGACGATGCTGCCGAGCGCGCCCACCGCCGCCGCCTCGGAGACGCTGGTGAAGCCCGCGAGGATGGAGCCCAAGACGGCCGTCACCAGCAGCAGCGGAAAGACCACCCCCTTCAGCGAGACGAGCTTCTCCATGGGCGTGAACGGGCGCTCGGCCGGCGTCGGCACGAAGCCGGGCTGCAGGTAGCTGCGCAGGACGATGTAGAGCACGAACAACCCAGCCAGCATCAGCCCCGGCAGGAGTCCCGCCGCGTAGAGCTGGCCCACCGACACCTGGGCGACGAGGCCGTAGACGATCATGGTGACGCTCGGCGGAATGAGGATGCCGAGCGAGCCGCCGGCCGCGACCGAGCCCACGGCGAGCGCCTTCGGATAGCGTCTGCCGAGCATCGCCGGGATGGCGATCACGCCCATGGCGACCGTGGCGGCGCCGCTGATCCCGGCCATGGCGGCGAAGATGGTGCAGACGAGGATCGTGCCGACGGCGAGCCCGCCCTTGAGTTGCCCGAACAGGCGATGCATCGTCTCGTAGACGTCCTCGGCGATGCCCGAGCGCTGCAGCACGTTGGCCATGAAGACGAACAGCGGGATGGCGACGAACTCGAAGCTCGCCGTGTTGCCGAACGCCTTGATGACCAGCATCGTCAGCGCCCGCTCGCTCCAGAACAGATAGACGAGGATGGCGCTGGTGCCGCCGAGCGCGATGGCGATCGGGATGCCGGCGAACAGCGCCAGGAGCATCGAGCCGAAGAAGACGGTGGTGATGGTGAAGGGATCCATCTCAGCCGACCGCCTTCACCTTCGTTTCTGCGGGCAGACGGGTCGGGTCGATCAAGACCACCAACTGACGGCAGGCATGCGCGAACCATGCGAGCGCCAGCAGGGCCATGCCGGCCGGAATCATGAACTTGGCGGGCCAGACCGGGCCGCGCCAGACACCGGTCGCCGAGGTCTCGCCGATCCGCCAGGACATCATGGCGAAGTCGAGGCCGCGGGAGATCATGACGTACGAAAACACGCCGAACAGGAGCGTGCCGAGCGTGAGGTCGATCAGTGCCTGCAGCCGCCTCGGCAGGGCTGCGAAGATCACGTCGACGCGGACCATGTAACCTTTCTGGAGGGCGTAGGCACCGCCGAGGAAGATGTAGGCGACCTGCAGCCAGCCGCTCACGTCGTGCGCCCACGGCGTCGGCCGGTTGAAGAAGTAGCGGCCGAGGACTTCGATCATGATCACCAGGATCATGACGACAATCAGCGGCGAGACGATCCCGCCGACGACGCGGCCGACCAAGTCGATGCGGTCCGCGAGCCGGAGCAGGCCGTTCTTCATCGTCGGGCGTCCCCGGGAACGAGGGCCGCTGCGGTCATCGGCGGACCGCAGCGGCGGATGTGCGGCACGGCGTGCCTAGCGGCCGAGTTCGTCCAGATAGGACTGCATCATCTCGACGGCGCGGGCCGCGAGCCCGCCCTGGTCGGCATAGGCCGACCAAAGCTCGCGCGCCTTCTCCTCCATCGACGACCACTCGTCGTCGGGGATGCGCACGAACTCGACGCCCGCCTCCTGCATCCGGACGATGGCCGCGGCGTCCGATTCCACGGCGCGGGCGACGTAGTCGATGGAGGCGAGCTTGGTCACTTGCTCCAGCATCGACTGGAGGTCGGCCGGCAGGCTGTCCCAGGCCTGCTGGTTGATCAGGATGTTGTTGTTCGGCGCCGGCATCGGCGACGGCAGGATGTAGTACTTGGCGACTTCGTGGTACGAGCCCTGGTAGTTGGCCGTGGGCCCGCTCCACCGCGCCGCGTCGACCACGCCGGTCGCCAGTGCTGTGTAGATCTCGCCGCCGCCGAGGAACACCGACGAGGCACCCAGCGCCTCGTACCACTGTGCCTCGACACCGAAGGCGCGGATCTTGAGGCCGTCGAAATCGGCCGCCGAACGCAGCGGTACCGTCGACATGATGTCCCACGAGGGCGAAATGTGCGGGCCGACGTAGAACACGTTGAAGGGCGCATAGGCCTCGCGCATCAGGTCCAGAAAGCCCTTCTTGTAGAAAAAGACGTAGCGCTCGAAGGCGGAGCGCTCGGCTCCGGGCACCCCCGATTCCAGCGTGGCGATCGGGCCCATCTTCCCGGAGAAGTAGCCGCCGGTCATCATGCCGATCTCGGCGATACCGGCGCCGACCGCTTCCAGCCCTTCCTGTACCGGGAAGAGCGAGCCCACCGGATAGAGCTGGATGTTCAGCCGGCCGTCGCTCATCTCCTTCAACGTCTCGACGAAGTAGAGCTCGACCGACAGATAGCCGGCCTCACCGGCGGGCAGATTGCTTTGCATCCGCCAGTTGAACACCTCCTGGGCCGCGGCACTACCGGCGCCCAACTGCGTGGCAAGCGCCGCGACCGCGATCTTCAACCCGAACCGACGCCGCCCCACCGTCCTCCGGTGCGCGCGGCTCCAGCCATGCTCGTGCGGGAGCGCCCCAGGATTGGTCGTCATGGTGTCCTCTCTCCCCAAACCGTTCGGATCGGCACGGCGGCACCGACCCTTACTTACTGGCAAGATTCGGACCATGCGGAAAGCGTGAACTGCGCGTCGCGGACACATGGCGATCGCGGGTCGAGCGCCGCCACCAGCGGGCGACGTGCTCCTCGCCGTCGGCGCGCTCAGCCAGGGCTGCGGGCGGCGAGCGTTACCGCGCAGGCGCGTCGAAGCCGTACAGTCGCGCCGGGTTGTCGACCAACACACGGCGATGGGTGGTGTCGTCCGCCAGCCAGTCGCCGAGAGCACGCAGCAAGAGCTCCGTGTCCACCTCGCGGAAGGGCCGGAGCGGCGCGTCGACGACGGGCTCGCCTGCGTGCATCGCCGTATGCGGCCAGTCCGAGCCCCAGACCAGGCGATCCGGGGCGCTTGCGACCAGATCGCGGACCACTGCGGCCACGTCGTCCCATCCGCGGGCCGTGGGCGCCGTCCGGTCGGCACCGGAGAGCTTCACCCAGTGCCGCGTCCGGGCGAGCAGGTCGACCAGTGCGCGCGCCGCCGCGGACCGGCTGCCGGGTGCCGCAACGAAGCCCATGTGGCCGATGACCACCGGCGTCGCGCAGCGTTCCAGAAACGGTGCCAGGGCGACCAGCACCTCCGCCGTCAGCGCCAGCTCGACGTGCCAACCGAACGCCTGGATGCGCTCGGCGGCGGCGGCGATCTCGTGCTCCAGGTCCTCGGGTCGCCGCGAGCGCGCGGCGAGGGCATTGATGCGCACGCCGCGCACGCCGGCGCGGTGCAGGGCGTCGAGCCGTTCCGGCCGGGCCGCTGCCGCCGAGGTGACCAGCCGGACGGGCAGGTCGAGGGCGTCCGCGGCGGCGAGCAGGCAGCTGTCGTCCATGCCGTAGACGCTCGGCTGCACCAGCACGGCGCGGGTGAGGCCGAGCGAGCGCAACATTCCAGCGGCCGCGGCAGGCGGCGCTTCGGGCGGCGTATAGGCCCTCGGATTGGCGAAGGGATAGTGCGCCACCGGGCCGAAGACGTGCAGATGGCAGTCGGTGGCGCCCGGCGGCACGGCCGATGCCAAAGCACCCGGCTGGCTCACCCGGCGGCCTCCAGCCGGGCGGCGACCGCGGCGGCAAAGGCGCGCGTGCCGAGCGTGCCGCCGAGATCGGCGGTGCGGGTCGCCGGATCGGCGATGCAGGCGTCGACCGCCGCGTCGAGGGCCGCCGCCGCGTCGCGGTAGGCTCGGAGGTCACGGCGCTCGCCCAACCAGTCGAGCAGCATCGCCGCCGACAGGATCAGCGAGCTGGGGTTGGCCTTGTCCTGGCCGGCGATGTCCGGGGCGGAGCCGTGCTGCGCCTGGGCGGCGGCGAGCTGCTCGCCGGCGTTGATCGAGCCGGCAAGGCCGAGGCTGCCGGCCAGCTCGCTGGCGAGGTCGGAGAGGATGTCGGCGTAGAAGTTGGTCGCGCAGAGGACGTCGAAATGGCCGGGGCTGCGCACCATGCGGGCGGCCGTCGCATCGACGATCATCTCCTCCAGCTCCACCTCCGGGAACTCGGCGGCGACCTTGCGGACTTCGCGCAGGAACAGACCGTCGGTCAGGATGAAGTTGTTGGCCTTGTGCACCGCCGTCACCTTCCGGCGGCGGCGCTGCGCCAGCTCGAAGGCGCGGCGGGCGATCCGCGCGCAGGCGAAGGCGGTGATCTTCCGCACCGACAAGGCCACGTCCTCGGTCGGCATGAACTCGCCGGTGCCCTTGACCATGTTGCGGTCGGGATAGAAGCCCTCGGTCGCCTCGCGCATGATGACGAGGTCCATCGGCCCGTGCGGTGCGGGCAGGCCCTGGCGCGTCCGCGCCGGGCGGACGTTGGCGTAGAGGTCGAGCTTGACGCGGAAAGCCGCCGAGACGTTGACCCCGCCCCGGTCGCGCGGCGGGTAGTCGAGGTGCGAGATCGGCCCGAGGATGACGCCGTCCGAGCGGCGTGCTTCCTCCAGCACCGCGTCCGGGCAGGTGCTGCCGGTCTTCTGCAGGGCGGCGAAGCCGATCTCGTCGTGCACGAGGTCGAGGCCGAGGGCGAAGCGGCGCTCGGCGACGGCGAGCACGTCGAGCGTCGCCTGGGTGATCTCGGGGCCGATGCCGTCACCGGGCAGGACGAGGATGCGCATGGCGTTTCTCCCAAGTATCAGCCGGTGATGCGCGGCAGGAAGAGGACGAGGTCGGGGACGAGGATCAACAGCACGCACACGCCGAGCACGATGGCGATGTAGGGCAGGACGACCCAGGCGAGGCGGCCGTAGCTGACGCCCGTCACCTTGACGAGCGCGAACAGCACCATGCCGACCGGGGGCGTCAGCAGGCCCACGGTGAGGCACAGCGCCATGACGATGCCGAAATGCACGAGGTCGATGCCGAACAGCGTCGCCGTCGGCACCAGGATGGGGGTGAGCACCAACAGCGCCGGCGTCTGCGCCATGAACAGGCCGACGACCACCCAGACGAGCATCAACAGCAGCATCAAGACGGTGGCGCTGTCGGTCAGCCCCGCCATGGTACGGGCGAGGCCCTGCGGCACCTGGCCGTGGATCATCACCACGCCGAAGGCGGCGGTGAACGCGATGATCAGCATGATCGCCGCGCTGTCGAGCATCGCCTGGCGGACTTCGAGCAGGAGTTGCCAGGGACCGATCTCGCGGTAGACGAGGCAGGCGAGGAGGATCGCGTAGAAGGCGGCGATGGCGGCCGCCTCGGTCGGCGTGAAGATGCCGCCCCGGATGCCGCCGATGATGATGACCGGCATCAACAGGGGCAACAGCGCCCGGCGGAAGGCGCGGCCGAGTTCGCCCCAAGGCGCCATCGCCGCCTTCGGCATGCGGTGGACGTGCGCCAACACCGCGACATAGGCCATGAAGGCGAGCGTCAGGATCAGACCCGGCACGATGCCGGCCATGAACATGGCGCCGATCGAGACCTCGGCGCTGACGCCGTAGGCGATCAGGGCGATGGAAGGCGGGATGATCGGCCCGATCAGCGACGAGGCGGCGGTGATGCCGGCGCTGAAGTGACGGTCGTAGCCCTCGCTCAGCATCGCCCGCATCTCGACCTGGCCGAGGCCGACGGCATCGGCCGTGGCGGAGCCCGACATGCCGGCGAAGAGCGTGCTCGCCAGCACGTTGGCGTGGCCGAGGCCGCCGCGGAACGGTCGCACCGTCAGGCTGACGAAGCCGAACAGCCGCTCGGTGATGCCGCCCGTATTCATCAGTCGGCCGGCAAGCAGGAAGAAGGGGATGGCGAGCAGGAGGAAGCTGTCGATGCGGTCGAGGAACAGCCGGGCGATCATCGAAGCGACCCGGGGGTCGGCGAGGTCGCCGAAGAAGACGCCGGCACCCAGCATGGCGCCCGTGGCTGCGGCGAAGCCCACCGGCAGGCCCGCCAGGATGAGGACGACGAGCCCGAGGGCGATCAGCGCGTAGACGGTCACCGGCGCCCGCCGTGGACCAGGGCAGCCAAACGCGTCGGCAGCCGCACGGCGAGGTAGAGCGCCATCAGCCACAGAGCCGCGAACTGGACGGCGTAGAGATAGCCGACGCGCATCCAGCCCAAGGACACCATGCGCGTGTTCCAGGTCACGCCCATCATCCGAAAGGTGCCGATCAGGAGCACGGCCACCACCGCCAGCACGACGAGGTCGAAGGCGAGGTGGACGAAAGCCCGCGCACGGGGCGGCAGCCGCTCCGGCACGGCGTCGATGCGGATGTGCTCGTCGCGGCGGAGGGCGGCGGCAATGCCGAGCAGCATCGCTGCCGCGAAGGCGATGCGGGACAGTTCCTCCGTGCCCGAGAGCGGGATTTGCAGGACGTAGCGGGCCAGGACCTGGGCGAGCGCGGCTGCGAACATGACGAGGAACGCTGCGACCGCGACCGCCTCGACGGTACGGTCCAGCGTCCACAGCAAGCGCGCGCCCAGGCCCATCGGCCGGTCAGTCGGCGAGGGCCGCGATGTCGTCCAGGAGTCCCGGCCGGCAGTTGTCGGCGGCGAAGGCCTGGACGATCGGTGCGGCCAGCTCGCGGAAGGCCGCCTGGTCCGGCTCGACCACGGTCACGCCCGATGCGGTCATCTCCGCCAGCAGTTCCTGCTCGCGGGCCGGCACGACCTCGTTGAGCCAGGCGATGCCCTCGTCCTGCAACGTTTCCGTGAAGATGGCGCGGTGCTCGTCCGACAGACCGTCGAGGAAGGACTGGTTGGCCGAGACCACCCAGTAGCTCCAGACGTGCCCGGTGAGGCTGAGGTGGCTCTGCACTTCGTAGAAGCGGTTGCCGTAGATGGTGGAGATCGGGTTCTCCTGCGCGTCGAACACGCCCTGCCGCAGCCCGCCGTAGAGCTCGGCGATGGAGAGCGGGCCGGGCAGCGCGCCGGCCGCGGCGAAGATCGCCTCGCGCAAGGGGTTGGTCACCCGCACCTTGACGCCGCGGAGGTCGTCCGGCGTCGCGACGGCGCGGTTGGCGGTGAGGTGCCGCGCCCCGCGCGAGCCGATGCCGACCATGCGGATGCCGTGCTCGGTGGCGAGCTTCTCGTTGATCTCCTCGCCGAGGGCGCCGTTCCAGGCGCGGAAGCCGTGGGCCTCGTCGTGGAAGACGAACTCCGCCTCCATGCACTGATAGTCGGGGACGAGGTGGTGGACGACGACGGGGCCTGCGACGTGGAGCTGGATCTCGTTGGTCTGGAGCTGCTGCAGGTGGGCGCCGTCGCCACCGAGGGCGCCGCCCGCGATGATCGTCAGCTGCAGGTCGCCGCCGGACCGCTCGGCCATGGCGTCTCGCCAGCGCTCCATGGCGAGCACGCTGGAATCGGTCGGTCCGTTGGTCGTGCCGAGGGTGAAGCGGACGGTCTGGGCGTCGGCCGTCGCGGCAACGAAGCCGGTGGCGACCGCGGCAAGGAGGGCAAGGCGGTTCATGGGCGTCTCCCTGAAGGACTGCGCCGGTGTGGCCGGCGTCGGGCAGCGGTTGGTTGGACGGGACCATGCCCGCTTTTGCATCCGAAAACAACGACAATGGATGCGTTGTGTTGAGCATTCTTTAGGCATATGCTCCGCTCAAGGCCAGAAACTGGACTATTGGGCAATATCGAACCGTCCAGATGATCGAAAGCCTTGGATTTACGGATACGTTGAGGCGATGAACGACGTGACAACGAACGACGTGCAGGAGCGCGGGACGCCCGAAGCGGCGGGGAGCCGGCGGCCGCGCGTGGTCGACGAGGTGCATGCCGCGTTGCGCCGGCGCATCGTCCAACTGGAACTGCCGCCCGGCCATCAAGCGCTCGAAGAGGAACTTGCCCGCGAACTCGGCGTCAGCCGCACGCCGGTGCGGGAGGCGCTGGTCCGGCTACAGCAGGAGGGGCTGGTCGACATCGTGCCCCGCCAGGGCATGCGCGTGCGGCCGATCTCGGCCCGCGACATCCGCGAGATCAACGAGGTGCTGGCCTTCCTCGAAGCGGGTGCCGCCGAGAAGCTGGCGTCGCGGCGCCTCTCGCCCGCCGAGATGACCCGGCTGGAGACCAGCATCGCCGAGATGGACCGGGCGTTGGAGAGCGAGGACCTGGAGGCCTGGGCCAAGGCCGATTACGACTTCCACGCACTCTTGATCGAGCTTTCCGGCAACCGTCACCTGATCGACGTGGCGCGGGCGTTCCTCGACAAGGCCCACCGCATCCGGCTCCTGACGACGCCACACCGGCGTCCGCCGGTCTATTCCAACGTCAACCACGCGGCGGTGGTGGAAGCGATCCGGCGCGGCGACGCGCAGACGGCGTTGGAGATCCACCGGGCGCACAAGCGCCGCTGGAGCCGCGAGCTTGCCGATATCCTCGACCACCTCGACCTGCCGGCCTGAGAAGGAACCGCCCCGATGCCGAGCCGTCCCCGGATCGTGCTGATCCACGCCACCCCGGTCGCGATCGCGCCGGTGACCGCCGCTTTCGCGAGCCACTGGCCGGCGGCGGACGTGGTCAACCTCTTGGAGGACTCGCTGAGCCGGGACCGGTCCGCCGACGACGGCCTGACCGCGGCGATGACCGCACGCATCCGGACGCTCGCCGACTATGCCCGCGGCATCGGCGCCGACGGCATCCTCTTTACCTGCTCGGCCTTCGGCGCAGTGATCGAAGCGGCAGCAGCGGCGAGCCCGGTCCCGGTGCTGAAGCCGAACGAGGCGATGTTCGACGAAGCCCTCGCCGCCGGCCGCCGCATCGGCATGCTCGCCACCTTCGGCCCCAGCGTCGCGGGCATGGAGGCAGAGTTCCGGGAAGCTGCGGCCGCCAAGGGCAGCGCCGCCAGGGTCGAGACCGTGTTGGTGGAAGCGGCGATGACGGCACTGCGCGACGGCGACGAGGCCACCCACAACCGCCTGCTCGCCGAGGCCGCCCCCCAGCTCGCCGGCTGCGACGCCTTGATGCTCGCGCACTTCTCGACGTCGCGCGCCGAACGCGAGGTCGCTGCCCGGCTACCGTGCCCGATCCTCACCAGCCCAACGAGCGCCGTCCGTGCGCTGCGCCGACGCCTCGACCTCGGCTGAGCGACGCGCGCACATCGGGTCGGGCGGTCGGGCGTCGCGCCCGGCACGGCGAGCTGCGCCGGTTCGTTTTGGTCCGGTGTCCGGGACTACGGTAACGACCTCGCGGTATCGCTCCTGGTTCGAGCTTTCGGGCGGCAACCGATTGGGCAGCAAGCCTGGTGTTTGGCTGTCGTGCTGGCACACTACCCACGGACGATACTCCCAACGCCGCTTGCCAACCTCCGTCGTCCACTCCCTCGGTCAACGGCTCGGGCCGAACGGCCCCGGTTCAGCGACCGACCGCGTAGCCCTGCATGCCGCGCGGGTTGGCGGCGGCGCGGAGGTAGCGGACGTCGCCGGTCATGGTCTGGGAACAGGCGGAGAGGCGGCCTTCGGACCACGGGCCGCCGACCTCGACATGGTGGCCGCGCCGGCGCAGATCCTCGACAGTGGCGCTGTCCCAGCGACCTTCCATGACGACGACGCCGGGGCGCGCTTCGCGCGGCCAGAAGGAACTGGGCTGGTGCTCGACGTGGAAGGCGGGGGCGTCGATGGCCTGTTGCAGGTTGGCGCCGCCGTGCAGGTGGCGGAGCAGCAGCCAGAGCGACCACTGCTCCTGCTGGTCGCCGCCGGGGGTGCCCCAGGCGAGGTAGGGCTTGCCGTCGCGCAGCGCCATCGACGGCGTCAGCGTGGTGCGCGGGCGGGTTCTCGGGCGCAGGCTGGAGGCGAGGCCCTCCTCCAGCCAGAACATCTGGCCGCGCACGGTCAGCGGGAAGCCGAGACCGGGAACCACGGGGCTCGACTGGAACCAGCCGCCGGACGGCGTGGCCGCGACCATGTTGCCGAAGCGGTCGATGACGTCGAGGTGGCAGGTGTCGCCGCGCCGGACGCCGTCGGGCCGCGTCGTCGGCTCGCCGACGCCGAGCAGCGTCGCGAAGGACGCGCTGCCGGGCTCGGCCGTAGCGTAGGTGGGCAGGCGCGGCGCGCGTCCGCCGGGGCTGCCCGGTCGAAGCTCCAGGGATGCCGCGTCGCCGATCATGGCGCGCCGCTCGGCCGCGTAGCCGCGGTCCAGCAGGCCGGCCAGCGGCACGTCGAAGCCGGCGGGGTCGCCATACCAGGCCTCGCGGTCGGCGAAGGCGAGCTTGATCGCCTCGACGACGACGTGGACGGCCTCGGCTCCGTCGAGATCGCCGAGGTCGACGTCTTCGAGGATGGCCAGCGCCTGGAGCAAGAGCGGCCCCTGGCTCCACGGCCCGCACTTGGCGACGGTGAGGCCATGGTAGTCGAAGGTGACCGGGTCCTCGTAGGCCGGCCGCCAGCCGGCGAGGTCGTCGCCCGTCAACAGGCCCGGATGGCGGCGGCCGGTGCAGTCCAGCAGTTCGGCCGTGCGGTAGAAGCGGTCGATCGCCTCGGCGACGAAGCCCTCGTACCAGGCGGCGAGGACCGCCTCGATCCGCGCTTCGCGGCTGCCGCCACGGGCCTCGCCGGCATCGATCAGCCGCCGCCAGGTGGCGGCGAGGGCCCGGTTGGCGAAGAGGTCGCCGGCCGTCGGCAGGTCGGCCGTCGGGTAGATGTCGGCGGAGGTCGGCCAGTGGTCGCGGAAGAGGTCGGCCACGGCGCCCATGGCGTTGACGATCTGCGGTTGCAGCGGATAGCCCCGCGTGGCGTAGTCGAGCGCCGGGGCGAGGACGTCGGCGAACGACCAGGTGCCGTGGTCGCGGAGCAGCGTCAGCCAGGCGCCGAAGGCACCGGGCACGCAGGCCGGCAGGAGGCCGGTGCCGGGCACGAGGGCGAGGTCGAGGCCGCGAAAGCGGTCGAGCGTGGCCGCCGCCGCGACCGGACCCTGGCCGCAGAGCACGCGGATGCCGCCGGCTTTGGCGTCGTGCAGGAGGATCGGCGCGTCGCCGCCGGGGCCGTTCAGGTGCGGCTCGACCACCTGGAGGACGAAGCCGGCGGCGACGGCGGCATCGAAGGCGTTGCCGCCTCGCTCCAGCACGCCCATGGCCGTCTGCGAGGCGAGCCAGTGGGTCGAGGCCGCCACGCCGAAGGTGCCGCGGATCTCCGGCCGCGTGGTGAAGTCGCCCTGAGCCGTCATGCCGTACCCCCTTGCGTAGATCGGTATGCTCGCCTGTATACTGACGGGCATACGAAGGAGCGAGTGCGCCGTGAACGACGCCACCCCACCTGCCGACGGTGCCTCCGCCCGTGCCTACCGCGCCCTCAAGGCGATGGCCATGACCTTCGCCTTCGAGCCCGGTGCGCGGCTGCACGAGGAGCGCCTCGCCCGCGAACTCAGCGTCAGCCGGACGCCCTTGCGCGAGGCGCTGCACCGGCTCGCGTCCGAGCATCTGGTCGTCGCCGTGCCCGGCAAGGGCTTCGCGGCGCGTCGGCTCGACGTGGAGGAAGTGGCGGACCTTTACGAAGCGCGCCTCGCGCTGGAGACGTTCCTTGCCCGCACCGCCGCCGCACGCGCGGCCGCGACCGACCTCGACGCGCTCGACGCCTATCTCGACGCCAGCGTGGCGGTGCAGGCGACCGCCCCCATCGAGCGGCTGTTGGCGCTCGACGAGGGCTTCCACCGCCGGCTCGCGGCGCTCGCGGGCAACGGCGAACTGGTGCGGATGCTGGAGAACCTGCACGCACGCATTCACTTCTTCCGGTGGGCCGACATGCCGGGGCGGCGCGACCGCACCCAGGCGGAGCACCGGGGCATCGTGCAGGCGCTGCGCGCCAAGGACGGCACCGAGGCGGCTCGGCGCATGGAGCGCCATATCCTGCGCCGCCGCGACGAGATCGCCGACGTGCTCCGGCGCGGTCATGCCAGCCTGTTCATGGGCGAGGGGCCGGCGGCCCGGCTCGACTTCGCCCGTCTCGTAGCCTGAGGAACCTCAATGACCACCAACCAACTGACCGGCGCCGAAGCGATGGTCCGTCTGTTGCAGCAGCACGGCGTCGAGGTGATCTTCGGCCTCTGTGGGGATACGAGCCTGCCGTTCTACGACGCGCTCCATCGGCTCGACCACGACATGCGCCACGTGCTGACGCGCGACGAGCGCTCGGCCGGCTACATGGCCGACGTCTACGCCCGCGTTTCCGGCAAGGTCGGCGTCTGCGAGGGGCCGTCGGGGGGCGGGGCCACCTACATTCTGCCGGCGGTGGTCGAGGCCAACGAAAGCTCCATCGCCATGCTGGCGATCACCACCGACATCGGCACGGGATCGCGCGGGCGCTACACCCTCACCGAGTTGGACCAGGAGGCCCTGTTCCGGCCCGTCTCGAAGTGGAACCGGGTGATCGGCTCCAGCCAAGCGTTGCCCCGCACCGTCCGCCGCGCCTTCGCCGAGGCCAGCTCGGGCCGGCCGGGGGCCGTGCATCTGGGGCTGCCGATGGACGTGCAGAAGGGGCCGGTCGATGCCGAGGACGTCTGGGGCGAGCCCGTGCACGGCCGCTTCCCCGCGCATCGCGCGGCGCCGCCCTGGGCCGAGATCGACAACGCGGCCGAGCTTCTGGTCGACGCCAAGGCCCCCCTGATCCTCTGCGGCGGCGGCCCCGTCGTCGCCCGTGCCCGCGAGCAGGTGACGGCGCTGGCCGAGCGGCTGGGCGCGGTGGTCGCCACCACCATCAGCGGCCAGGGGGCGATCCTCGACGACCATCCGTTGGCGCTGGGCGTGGTCGGCTCCAATGGCGGTGCGGCCGAGACGCGCGCGGTGCTCGACCGGGCCGACCTCGTCCTCGCCGTCGGCTGCCGGATGGGCTCGGTCACGACCGAGCGCTGGCGGCATCCGAAGCCGGGGGTCAAGCTGATCCATCTCGATGCCGAGGCGGGCGTGATCGGCGCCAACTACCCGACGGCGGTCGGCATCGTCGCCGATGCGCAGATCGCCCTGCAAGCGCTGTTGGACGCCATCGACGATCGGCTCGGCCACGCGCAGCGCGACGGGACGGAGAGCCGCCGCCGAATCGCCGCCGCCAAGGCTGCGAAGTTCGAGCGCTTCCGAAAGCTCGCCGCCTCGACCGAGCGGCCGATCCGTCCCGAGCGCGTGGTCCAGGCGATGGCGGAGCTGCTGCCGGCCGATGCCGTCGTCGTCGCCGATCCGGGCACGCCCTGTCCCTATCTCTCGGCGTATTTCGAGCTGAAGCACCCCGAAGCGCGGGTGATCAGCAACCGCGCGCACGGCGCACTCGGCTACTCGCTGCCGGGCGTGCTCGGCGCCTACTATGCGAGACCCGAGGCCAAGTGCGTCGCGATGATGGGCGACGGCAGCTTCGGCTTCAACGCGGGCGAGATGGAAACGCTGGTGCGCACACGCGCACCGGTCACCTTGATCGTCATGTCGAACGCCACCTTCGGCTGGATCAAGGCCGGCCAGAACGCCGGCTTCGGCCAGCGCTTCTATTCGGTCGACTTCGACCGCACCGACCACGCCGCGGTCGCCCGGGCCTTCGGCGTCGAGGCGTGGCGCGTGGAGGACCCGGCCGACGTCGGGACGGCGCTGGCCGCCGCCTTCGCCCATGACGGGCCGAGCCTCGTCGACGTCGTCAGCCAGCCCTTGCACGAGGCCGCGGCCCCCGTCACCGAATGGATTGCCTGACGCTCCGGCGTCCAACCTGGAGGAACGCACCATGACCCTGTTCGACCGTCGCTCCGCCCTCGGGCTCGGCGCCGCCGCCCTCGCCACCCTGCGCCCGCTGCCCGTCTGGGCGCAGAGCCGCAACTTCCAATGGGGCTCGTCGTCGCTCGGCTCGACCGGCTACGTCATCATGGAAGGCCTCGCCAACACGGTGAACCGCCACACCGACATGCGCCACGCCTCGATGGCGACCAGCGGCGGCACCGAGAACATGCAGCTCTTCCACGAGGGCGTGATCCAGTTCGGCCAGACCACGTCGACCGACTGGCTGCCGGCACGCGACGGCATGGAGCCCTACCCCGAGCCGATCACCGTCCATCAGATGTTCGCCTACACGCTCTTCAACTGCACGCCGATGGTGCGTGCCGACAGCGACATCCAGACGCTCGAGGACCTGCGCGGCCGGCGGCTGATGCCCTCGCCCGCCGGCAGCTCGACCGCGACCATGTGGGAGGTGCTGTTCACCGCCGCCGGGCTCCAGGACGACCTCCGCTACACCTACGGCTCCTGGCGCGAGACCTACGACGCGCTCCGGGGCGGGGCCGTCGACTGCATCCCGTCGCTCCTCACCAACGGCCGGCCGTCGCCGATCATGGAGGAGATCGGCGCCACGGTGCCGTTGCGCATCCTGCCCGTCAGCGAGGAGCTGATCCTGGCGGCCCAGGAGTTGAACCCCGGCATCTCGCTCGGCCTGGTGCCGGGCGGCGTGGTCCCCGGCATCGACGAGGACGTCATGGCGGCCTCGTTCTCGGGCGTGCTCGGCGTTTCGCCCGACGTCAGCGAGGACGACGCCTACGCGGTGATGGTGGCGATCTTCGACCACCTCGACGACGTCCATGCCCTGGGCGTGCAGTTCCTCGACATCGAGCCGCAGTTCGGCGCCGATTTCCTCGTCGCCGGCTTCCCCATCCACAAGGGGGCTGCGCGCTTCTACAAGGAGCGCGGCCTCTGGCGGGACGACATGGTCGAGGCCGCCTGAGCCCCGCCGCCCGTTGAGCCACCTTCTGACCCGGCTCGCGTCGCCCTTCGACGCGATGCCGGGGCCTGCGCTCTTGCGCCTGCTCTTCGGCTTGCTCGCGATCGTCTACGTCGCCGGCCATCTGATCCAGGTGCAGACCTACGTGCTGCCGTCGGGCCAGTTCAAGATCTGGCACGTCGGCGGCGCGGTGCTGCTCATCTGCCTCTCGCTTGCCGGCCGCAGCAGCAGCGTGGTCGGCCGCGCGGTGCATCTGGTCCTGGCGGCGGCGGCCGCCTTCACCATCGCCTACGTCTTCGCCGAGCATCAGCAACTCACGTCGAGGCGGTCGTTCATCCCGAACGCCTACGACCTGTGGGTGGCGAGTCTGCTGCTCGTCTTGTGCCTCTACGCCTCGATGCGCGAATGGGGCTGGATCGTCAGCGCGCTCGCCGTGGTGGGCCTGCTCTACGGCTATTTCGGCCAGTCGATGCCCGACGGCCTCCTCTACCACGGCGGTCTCAGCCTGCGCCGGCTCCTTTCTACGACCTCGATCCCGTTCTTCAACGGCCTGCTCGGCGGCCTCGCCGAACTCTCGGCGGGGACGATCTTCCCCTTCATGATCTTCGCCGCCGCCTTGCAGAGCACCGGCTGCGTTGCCTTCATCATGCAGGCGGCCTACCGCATGGCCGGCCGCACCCGTGCCGGGCCGGCGCAGATCGCCGTCATCTCGTCCGGCTTCATGGGCATGGTCTCGGGCTCCAGCGTGGCCAACGTCGCCTCGACGGGTGCGCTCACCATCCCCTTGATGAAGCGCGTCGGCTTTCGCCCGGAATTCGCAGGGGCCGTCGAATCCGTGGCCTCGACCGGCGGGCAGATCACACCGCCGGTGATGGGCCTCGCCGCCTTCCTCATCGTCGGCCTGACCGGCATCCCCTACAGCGAGGTGATCGTCGCCGCGGTCTTTCCGGCGCTGATCACCTATCTCTACCTGATGTTCGCCGTGCACCTGCGCGCGGTAAAGGTGGGCCTGGATGCCACCGGCAGCCCGGAACTGGCATGCGAGTTCGAGGGCACCGGGCCGCTCTGGCGGCTCTGCCTCGACCATCTGCACTTCTTCGTCGCCGTCACCTACCTGATTTGGGCGCTGTTGGTGACCAACCTGGCGGGCCGTTCGGCCTTGGAAGCGACGGTGGTGCTGCTCGCCCTGTTCGTGCTGCGCGAGGTGCTGTTCTCCTGGCGCGGCCTCGTCGCCATCGTCGTCAACGCCCTGACGCTCCTGGCCCGCACCGCCGCCGATGCGGCGCTCAGGGGCGCCCAGGTCGCCGTCGTCGTGGCCGTCATCGGCGTCCTGGTCGACATCCTCGCCGTCACCGGCTTCGCGCAGAAGCTCTCCTTCGCCATGCTGGAGCTGGCGCGCGGCGACTTGGCCCTGCTCTTGGTCGTTGCGGCCCTCGCCTGTCTCGCCTTCGGTCTCGGCCTGCCGACTTCGGCCGCCTACATCCTGGTGGCGCTGCTCGGCGCGCCGGCCTTGGTGAACCTCGGCGTGCCGCTCCTGGCGGCACACTTCTTCGTCTTTTTCTTCGCCAACATCTCGGCGATCACCCCACCGGTGGCGATCTCCTGCCTCGTTGCCGCCAAGATCGCGGATGCCGGCTTCTTCCGCACGAGCTTCATCGCCGTGCGCCTCGGCCTGCCGGGCTTCATCCTGCCCTTCCTGTTCGTCGTCCACCCGGAGATCCTGGGCATCGACGCCAGCTTCGCCGAGGCCCTGCTCGTCGCCGCCATGGCGCTGGTCGGCGTCGTCGCGCTCAACGTCATGCTGGAGGGCTACCTGCTACGGCCGCTCAGCCTCGTCGAACGCGCGGCCCTGGCGCCGGCCGCCCTCGGCCTGCTGCATCCGAGCCTGTGGGCCTCGGGCGTCGGGCTCGGCATCTTCGCTGGTCTCGCATTGGTGCAGTTGCGCGCTCAGCGCGCCCAGTCGGGGAGATCGCCCGGCTCCACCAGCGTGATGGCACCGCCCGGCGGCGACGGCAGCGCGTAGGCGCCAGCGGCTGGCTCGGCGCCGATCGAGCCGATCAGCACCGACGTGGTGGCAAGGTCCGCCGAGCCCAGCGCCACCGCCGCGATCACCGGCGGTGCCACGCCTGCGGGCAAGGGCGTCACCGCCGCCGTCACCCACGCCGGCGGGGCAAAGACCAGCGCACCCCGCTCCAGCGCGAGGGCGAAGCGGCCGTCGCCGAGAGGCGTTGCCGGCCGGTCGAGGAAGCGGGCGAAGCGGTCGGCCACGGCCGCCGGCTCCGCCACGGCCACCAGCGCCGCCTCTAGCGAGCGGGCGGCATTGGCGTGCGCCGTCCAGCGCGGCTGCCACACCACTTCCGGCGTGTGATGCGTGAGGAGTTGGATGCGCCCCTCGGGCATCGCCTCCGGCGCCACGCGAACGACCGTGAAGGCGGCCTCGGCAAGCCCGCCATCGCCCGTGGTCACCTGCCGCCGCAGCCGCACCGGCGCCTGCACCGCGAAGCCCGCCCGGTCGAGCCGTGTGGCCGCCGCCTCGGCGTCGGCCACGGTGAAGGCCAACAGGTGCAGCCCGGCATAGCGCGCGATCTGCCGCTGGAACTGCCGGGCCAGCGGCGTGTCGCCCACCGCCGTCAGGAACTCCAGATAGCCCGTCTCCAACATCGCGCAGCGATTGGCCATGCCGGCCGACACCGGCCCCGCGGGCGACGCGTTGGTCTGCTCGGTGAACGGCGTCAGCGTGAAGCCGGTCGCGGCGAGGCTACGTTCGGCCGCCGCCATGTCGGCGACGAACCACGCCACATGGTCGAGGAAGACCTCCCCCGCTCCGGGTAGCTGCGCGCGCATCGATCCCCTCCTCGCCGACGCCGAGCGGGACACTCGGCAGCATAGGGGTAGAGGAGCCGAGGCCGGCGTCAATCGAGGGAACGAAGGAGCGGGGGCTTTGGCCCCACCGGCGCCCCCGGGCGACGAAGCCGGACGGTCGGCTATCCGACCGTCCAGGTCTCCCGGCCGAGCAGGAGGGCTTGCAGGTCGTCGCGCCGCTCGGGGCGGCGGGCCGTGTGTACCGCGTCCAGGGTCGGCTGCGTCGTCTGGTAGAGCACGCCCATCGCCACGACGTCGCTGCGCGCGGCGAGCATCTGGGCAAGCCTGAGATTGGCCGGGTCGTGGACGACGGCGTCGGCTGCGTCGAGACCCCCCTCGCCGACGGTGAACGGCACGAGGTCGAACCGGGCGGGATCGAAGCGCAGGCCCTTGCTGCCGCCGGCGTAGACGAGGGGCTCGCCCGGCACGCACCAAAGCTGGCGCTCGGCGGCGTTGGCCTTGGCCGTGACGGGGGCGAAGGCGTCGTCGTTGTAGACGATGCAGTTCTGCAGGATCTCGACGAAGCCCGTGCCCTCATGGCCGTGCGCCTGCTTCAGCACCTCGACGAGTTGGGCCTGCGCGACGTCGGGCACCCGGGCGTAGAAGGTGGCCCCGGCGCCGAGCACGAAGCTCGCCGCATGCACCGGCCGGTCGAGCGAGCCCGTGGGCGTCGAGGGCGTCACCTGCCCCACCGGGCTGGTCGGCGAGGCCTGCCCCTTGGTCAGCCCGTAGACCTCGTTGTTGAACAAGAGATAGACGAGGTCGACGTTGCGCCGCAGCAGGTGCAGGAGGTGGTTGCCGCCGATCGACAGGCTGTCGCCGTCGCCGGAGACGACCCAGACGTCCAGCTCCGGCCGCGCCAGCTTGGCGCCCGTGGCGATGGCCGGGGCGCGGCCGTGGATGGTGTGGAAGCCGTACGAGTCCACGTAGTAGGGAAAGCGCGCCGCACAGCCGATGCCGGACACGAACGTGGTGAGGTCCGGGTCGAGCTCGAGGTCGGCCAGCGTCTTCAACACCGCCTTGAGGATCGCGTAGTCGCCGCAGCCGGGACACCAGCGGACCTCCATGTCCGTGGCCCACTCCTTGGCCGTGCGCGGTGCGCCTTGGTGATCGAGGGTGTCGCTCATGCGACGGCTCCGAGATTGGACGTCAGTTCGCTGCGGACGCGCGCCTTGATCTCCCGGACCTGGAACGGCCGGCCGGAGACCTTGGTCAGCGACGCCACCGGGCGGCCATAGCGCCCCTGCAACAGAAACGCGAGCTGGCCCATGTTCATCTCGCAGGCCAACACCTTGGAAAACGCCGCCAACAGCGCCTCCAAGTCGTTCGGGAAGGGGGCGAGGTGGCGGAGGTGCAGGTGTGCCACCCGAGCGCCTTCGGCCCGCAACTCCGCCGTGGCCTGGGCGAGCGCGCCCTTGGTCGAGCCCCAGCCGACCAGCAGCAGGTCGTCGTCGGGCCGACCCATGGCGAGTTCCAGGGGTGGCAGGGCCTCGGCGATGCGGGCGACGCGCGCCGTGCGAAGCTCCGTCATCCGCTGGTGGTTGGCCGGCTCGTAGGACACGGCGCCCGACCCGTCGGCCCGCTCGAGGCCGCCGATGCGATGGCGGCCGCCCTTGGTCCCGGCCGGAATCCACGGCCGCGCCAACGTCACCGGGTCGTGCTCGTAGGGCGTGCGCCCGGCGGGCTCGGGCAGAGGGATCGGCTGGAGGCTCGCCACCTCGGGCACGCGCCAGGGCTCGGTGGCGTTGGCGAGGTAGCCGTCGGTGAGGAGGATCACGGGCGTCATGTAGGTGACGGCAAGGCGGATCGCCTCGATGGCGCACTCGAACGCGTCGCCGGGCGTGGCGGCCGCCACTACCGGCAGCGGCGCGTCGGCGTTGCGGCCCAGCACCGCCTGATAGAGGTCCGACTGCTCGGTCTTGGTCGGCAGCCCGGTCGAGGGGCCGCCGCGCTGCGCGTCGACCACCACCAGCGGCAACTCGGCGGCGATGGCGAGCCCGATCGTCTCGGTCTTCAGCGCCATGCCGGGGCCGGACGTGCCGGTGACGCCGAGCTTGCCGGCGTAGGACGCACCCAGCGCCACGCCGATCGCCGCGATCTCGTCCTCGGCCTGGAACACGTCCACGCCGTAGGCGCCGAGCTTGGCGAGCGCGTGCAGCATCGAGGATGCCGGCGTGATCGGATAGGAGCCGTAGAGCAGCTCCAGTCCGGCGAGCTTGGCGCCGGCCACGAGGCCGAGGCAGAGCGCGTCGGCACCGTTGATCGAGCGGTAGCGGCCGGGCGGCAGGGGCGAGGTGCCGACGCCGAGGATCGGCTCGATGCGCGCCAGCTCGGCCGTCTCGCCGAAGGCGTGGCCGGCCTCCAGCGCCATGCGGTTGGCAGCGGCGACCGCGCCCTGGAAACGGCGCTCGATCCAGCCCCGCGTCGCCGCGACCTCGCCGCCGGTGAGCCAGGTGACGAGGCCGAGCGTCCAGAAGTTGCGCGACCGGCCGGCCTCGCGCGCGGTGACGCCCGCGTCCTTCACCGCCGCCTGGGTGAGCTTTTGGATATCGAGGGCGATCAGCCGGAAGCCCTGGAGCGTCCCGTCGGTGGTCGGATCGCCCGCGTAGCCGGCCTTCTTCAGATTGCGCTCGGTGAAGGCCGACTGGTCGACGATCACCACGCCGCCCGGCCGCACCTCCTCCAGATTGACCTTCAACGCCGCCGGGTTCAGCGCCACCAGCACGTCGACCAGATCGCCCGCCGTGCGCACGCGCTCGCGGCCGAGCTGCACCTGAAAGGCACTGACGCCGAACGTCGTGCCGGCCGGCGCTCGGATCTCGGCGGGGAAGTCGGGGAAGGTCGCAAGGTCGGTGCCGGCCAACGCCGCCGCCGCCGTGTATCGACCACCCGTTACCTGAATGCCGTCGCCACTGTCGCCCGCGAACCGCACCACCAGGGCGCGGGCGGCTTTCGTCTCGGCATCCATGGTCATCCCCTCGATTGGCAGCCCCGAGGCCAACTCTGCGGTCGGCGTTCGAAAATCCGGATGTGGGCTTAGCAAGCCCGCTTCGCCAGAGCCACGATCGTCTCGAGCGCGACGGGCAGCCTTGCGTTACGAGTTCATTCGCGTACAGCCCGGTCGTCATGGATCCCGACGACCTGATCGACGCACTCGGCCGCACCGGCCCCTACCGCCCGCAGGAGCTGCACCGCCTCGTCGATGCGGCGCGCGCCAACGCCGACGTGCTCGAGGCCCACCTCGCCGGCCTCGGCGAACGGGCCGCGTCCGGCACCTATCTCCTGCCGTGGGAGGAGCAGGCGCTGCACGTCGGCCTGCACCTCGCAGCCGCCGACGGCCGGTCGGCCCTGGCGCCCGTGTTGCGCCGCCTCGTCGCCGGCGACGCGGCGATCCGCGAACAGGTGCTCGGCGAGGACGACATCGCTCTCGGCGCCAGCCTGCTCGTCTCCCTGCACGACGGCGACGCCACGGCGCTGCTCGCCATGGCGGGCGACGACGGGATCGACGGCGAGGCCCGCTGGAGCGCGTTCCTCGCCCTCGCCCGCCTCGTGCGCGACGGACGGATGGAGCCCGCACCGGTCGTCGACCTGTTGCGCCGGATGGACGCCGAGCGGACGGCGCCGCCCGGCGATTTCGCCTGGCACGGCTGGCTGGACGCCGTGGTCTATCTCGGGCTCGACGACTTCCGTCCGGCGCTGGAGGCGGTCTGGCAGGACGGCCGCATCGCGCACCTCGGCGACGAGGACAAGATGGAATTCCGCGACCGTCTCGCCTGGAGCAGCGCCCACCCCGGCGATGCGAGCCTCATGACCGCCGACCAAGTGGCACCCATCGCCGACGCGACGGCGAGCCTCGCCTGGCTGACCGAGCTGCCGCCCCGTCCGCGCGGCGGCAAGGACCCGGCCGCCGCCATCGCCCTCGACGACGGCGAACGCCGCTGGCTCGCGGGCTTCCTCGCCTCCAGCCACGTGCCCGCCACCGCCTTCACCCTGGAGATGGCCGACGGCTTTTTCGCGGCCCTCGTCGCCGGCCCCAGCCTCGTGCTCCCCTCCGAATACCTGCCGATCCTCTTCGGCGAGGAGGAGGAACCGGTCTACGAGAGCGCAGCGCAGGCCGAGTACGTGACGCAGCTCCTCATGCGGCACTGGAACACCATCGCCCAGCGGCTGGAACGCGGTCACCGGCACGCCCCCGTCCTGTTTCCCGGCACCCTCGACCAGACCGCCCGCTCCTGGGCGCGCGGCTTCCTCGTTGGCATGGACCTCCGCCGCGAAGCCTGGCGGCCGATGATCGACGACCCCGAAGCCGGCGAGCCCTTGGCCTTCGTCATGGGCCTGATCGCCGACGAAATGGGCGACGACGCCCTCGACGACGCAACGCGCGCCGAAGTCGTCGAGCACCTGCCCGACCTCCTGCTCGCCATCGCCGCCCACTGGCGACGCCCCACCCCACCGCCCCGCCGCACCCCCAAGACCGGCCGCAACGAGCCCTGCCCCTGCGGCTCCGGCCGCAAGTTCAAGCGCTGCTGCGGGGCCGGGTAGCACCCGAGGTGTAGGGGCTCTTGGCCCCCTACGCCCGCCAAGCGGCGCCGAGCCGCCGCCTGGAGCCCGCGCGGATCGCGGACGAGGGTCCCGGCCGTACGAAACGATGGGCGCTGGTCGAGCGCGCCAGCAGGACCAGACGGATGTCTCATCGGGAAGGGCGGAATCGGCCTGTTTCGGACGAAGCACTTTGGTTTCAGATTGGCCGTTGGTCAGCGTACAGCGGGCATGCAAGACGCGACAACGATTGGCAAGGCAAGCGTCATGACGGCGGCGCCGTCGACGGACACGGCACGGACGCCGCAGCCGAAAACAGTTGCCAACCGCCGCTTCAGTCGACACCCTTCCACCGGAAGAAGCCTACCTAGGAAAATCTGCTCCAAGTCGTCTTGATATGGTGACGTAGTGTTAGGATTCTTGCGCAAAAAATCGCGGCAGGGTGACTGGTGGCGCAATGCCTTTACTCAGGAAGAACGTCGCCAGATTGAGGATACATTTCAACCCATTGGAGGCATCCCTGCCGAAACCCTCGCTCGATCTGAAGACCCCTCGGACCTCGCGAACCTAGCTGGTTATCTCAAGACCGAAGCGCTTCGCCATCTCGGATACCGGGTTCTCGATCGTGCGGAGAGTCTCTTGACGCCTTCGACTCGGACGTTGAGCCGCCACTTTTATTTGCAAGAGCGAGGTGACTTTTATTACCGCTGGCGCGATGTAGACGAAGGGGCGTTTGAGCAGAGTATTTCGGCCTATGAACGCCAAGTGTCCATGGCCGGAGAGGCGCTTAAGGCGTTCAAGGCAGGTCCCGACGGGGGATTCATCCCAGCGCATGCCGGGTACCGGCAGCTTCGTATTGTTCGTGAAAAGCAGGGCGACTACGCGGCAGCACTGCAACTGTGCGAGCAGGCAAAACAAGAGGGTTGGTCTGACGATTGGGACAAGCATATCGCTAGGATAAAGAAAAAATGTTCTAAGCAGAAGAATCAATAATTAGTAGCTTAAAAGGAGATTTTCATTTGGCTGCGATATCAGAAAAGACAATACGAAGGTTGTTTGCAATGTCAAAAAACATGTGTGCATTTCCTGATTGCCCCACACCTATTGTCGAAGACAATGGAACCGTTACCGGAGAAATATGCCATATTCGCGCGCATCGTAGAGGCGGTCCGCGATTCGACGAAGCCCAGTCAGTAACGGAACGGCACTCCTTTGATAATCTGATCCTGCTCTGCCGACGACACCACAAGATTGTCGACGAAGAACCGGAGCTATATACCGTCGAGGCGCTAGAAAAAATCAAGGCCGTTCAAAGAGCGCAGCGCGGCCGGCCTGAGCAACCGATCGACGCCTTCTACGCTAAAGTATTACTGAACGCCTTGCGGGGTGTCGAGGTCAACAATAATAGCGGAAATATCCTGGTTGACAGTCCGGGTGCCATTGTAGGGCACACCGTTAATGTGAAATCATCCCGCGGAAAGCTTATTATTCAGGCTCCGGCGGGAACGATCGGAGCTGATCAAGCTGCCAGTAGGTACATTCAGTACCTTATCAAGCGTTACAACAATTATGCCGCCGACGAGCCGAACCGTGAAAGGAGATTTAGTCACGGAGCGATCTCCAAGAACATCGAAGGGAAATTCGGATCTCAATGGAAGCTTCTGTCGATGTCAAAATTTAACGATTTGTGTATGTATCTGCAGACGAGAATTAGCCGGACGCGAATTGCGAAGTTAAATAACGCTAAGGGACATAAGGCGTTTTCGACCTTCAGTGATTTTACACGAGAGAGAGATTAATAATTGCGCTACGTCGGTTTTTAGCTTGGCTTTTGTGCGGAGCGACGATGGACCGCGCAGATGCGAAAGTCGCGACTGGTGTCTCGGACGGTGATCTGGGAGACGTCGCTTTTGCGTCGCGGTTTCGTCGCATTGGATGCCCACTGCTTCGCCCGCTCCCCGTCCAGAACGCCCGTCGTTCGGATTAGGCGGGACGTGGCCCTTCGGGCCGATCTCGCCCATCGGACGCCCGTCCGTGCCGGTCGGGTCGAAGGGTCTGTCGCGTTCGGGGACGGCGACCTCGTGCGCGTTCTCGGGCCGGCGCGAACGCTTCCGGCATTGTGGGAATATGATCCGTTTCGTGCTAGGTTCCGCCGGTGCCGATGGCGATGGGGTTGGGCGTGGCGCGAGACCTGCGAATCGAAACGAACCGGGAGAGGCTTTTTCATTTTTATTTTCAATAGTTTACCTTTCCATCGCCGACACCGCGCCGGCAGCCGACGGCAGGGTACAAGGAGGCTCTTGGCCCCCTCCGACCCCCGAGGCGACGCCCTGTCCCGCGAACTCGCCGACCGGTCGGTCACGCCAAGCCGGAGCGATTGCCCGGCAAACCGCGTTTGCGCAGCGCCTGGACGAGCGCCGCCGCGAAGACCGCGCCGAGAGCGAGCAGCCCGATCAGCGTCCACAGCGCCAACGCCCGCTCCGCGCCGAGCCGGCTGGAGAGTGCGCCCAACGCCAGCACCCCGAGCGGCATGGTGCCGATGGCGCAGGCCAAGAGGCCCATCACCCGCGCCCGCAGCGCGGGCGGGCTCGCCATCAAGAGGATCGCCGACTGCATGGTGTTGAAGCCGGCGATGCCGAGGCCGGCGAGGAACAGGATCACCAGCGCCGCATCGTAGGACCCGGAGCGGGCGAAGAACTGGATGGCCAGGAGGAACGCAACGCAGGCCGTGGCGTAGACCACGGCCTGACCGCGGCGCAGGCGCAGCGCGGCGATCAGAAGGGCGCCGAGGAAGGCGCCCATGCCCTCGCTCGCCATCATCACCCCCACCAGCACCTCGCCCACGCCGAAGCTGCCGACGGCGATCACCGGTACGAGGGTGGCGTAGGAGAAGCCGAACATGTTGACGACCAGCGTGGAGGCCAAGACGAGCCACACCAGCGGGTGGCCGCGGGCGAAGGCGAAGCCCTCGCGCACGGTGTCGACGAAGCCGGCACCGCCGCGCTCCAGCGCCCGCGCCACCGGTGCCAGCCGGGCGGCATAGACCCAAAGCCCGGCCGCCATCGCGAAGCCCACCAGATAGGTGCCACCGAGACCGAGGACGGCGAACACCGCACCGCCCGCGAACGGACCGACGACACGGGTCAGGTTCTGGGCTGCCGCCTCCCAACCCATCGCCGCCGTCACCCGCTCCGCGCCGACCGCATCCATCAGCATCAGGCGGCGCAAGGGCAGGTCGAGCGCCCAGAAGAGGCCGCTCAGGACGCAGCCCACGCCGACGTGCCACAGGCGGAGCAGCGAGGCCGCTTCCAGCGTGAACAGCACGAGGTAGGTGAGCGCGAGGGCCACCAGCGCCAGCCGGTACAGGCGGCGCAGTTCGACGTAGCCCAGCGCCGTGCCGATGGCGATGCCGAGCCCCAGCATCGGCAGCATACGGAGAAAGAAGAAGAGGGCGACGTCGAACGCTCGGCCCGTCGCCGCGAAGACGAACACACCGATGGCCAAAAGCTCCAACCAGCGAAGCGTGCCGCTCGCCAACCCGGCCAGCAGCACGCGGCGGAACTGCGCGTTCGCGAAGAGCCGCGGGGATGGCGAGCGGTGCCGATGCGGCGGGGCGGGGGCGGCCAAGGACGTTCTTCTTCTTGCTTCCAGCGCCAAGGTAACGCCGCCCTGGCAGGCCCACCATCACCATCGGCGCGCAGCCGGGTCGCGCCGATGCGGCCCGTCGCGCGCCCGTCCACGGTCCGAGCGATGGCCCTCGGTCGAAGGCTTGACGAAAGTCAAGATCGCGGAGGATGCCGCCGTCTAGGATCCACCCGTCGGCGCCGTCGGTGCCGGTCGGATTCATCGGCTCGAGGGAACGCTCGCCCTGATGTGTGGCTCCACCGCACGGCTTCGCGGCTGGCTGACGGCAGCGCTTCTGGCGCTTCTGCCGTTGACGAGCGCTGCGGCTCAAGGCCCCGTCCTGCCGCGCTTTCTGGCCGAAGTGCCGGCCGCCGATCTCGTCGATGGTGCTGACGGCTTCGGCGCCATGCGCAGCGATCTGCCGACGGCCCCGGTGCTCGCCGACGGCGTGCGGATCGGCTGGGCGTTCGTCACCTCCGACTTCGTCGGCACGACCGGCTATTCCGGCAAGCCGATCCACGTCATGGTCGCGGTCGACGACGACGCCAAGGTGATCGGCGTCCGCCTCGTCCATCACTCGGAGCCGATCGTGCTGATCGGCATCCCCGAAGCCCGGATCGCCCAGCTCGCCGCCGACTACCGGGGCCTCGATCTCGTGGCAGAGGCCGAGGCCGGCGGCTCGGCGCACGACCTGCACATCATCTCGGGCGTCACCGTCACCCTCATGGTGATCGACGATTCCATCGTCCGCTCCGGCATCCGCGTCGCCCGGGCGCTCGGCCTCGGCGGTCTGGCGCCGCTCGCCGCACCGGCCGGCCCGCGCTTCGACCTCGACCCCGAAGCCACGGCCGCCACCGACTGGCTGACGCTCGTCGGCGACGGCACGGTGCGGCGCCTCTCGCTCGACGTCGCCCAGGTGAACGCCGCCTTCGAGCGTATGGACGACCCTCGCGCCGCCCAGCGGTCGATCCAAGAGGCCCCGGACGCCACCTTCGTCGACCTCTATGCGGCGCTCGTCAGCGTGCCGGCGATCGGTGAGCGTCTGTTGGGGGAAGCCGAGCACCGCAACCTGGACGCTTGGCTGGAGGAGGGCGACCACGCCATCGTCGTCGCCGGCCGCGGTCTCTACTCGTTCAAGGGCTCCGGCTACGTCCGTGGCGGCGTGTTCGACCGCATCGTGCTGATCCAGGGGGACACGTCCGTCCGTTTCCGCGACCGCGACCATCGCCGGCTCGGCGATCTGGCAGCCGATACGGCACCGCGCTTTCAGGAGTTGGACCTTTTCCGCATCCCGGCCGCTGCCGGCTTCGATCCGACCCAGCCTTGGCGGCTGCAACTGCTGGCGCAGCGCGACGTGGCGGCGATCGAGCGGGTCTTCACCACCTTCGAGCTCGGCTACCAGCTACCGAACCGTTACCTGCGCACGGTCGAGGCACCCGCGACACCGCCGCTCGTCGCCGACGCCGAGGCCGAGCGCGCCGCGCAAACCGCTCTCTGGCAGCGCATCTGGCGCGACAAGACCTGGGAGATCGTCGGTCTCTTGACGATGCTCACGGTGCTCACCACGGCCTTCTTCTTCCAGATGTTTCTGACGCGCTCGGAATCGGCCACGTTCTGGTTCCGCATGGGCTTCCTCGCCTTCACGCTGGTCTTCCTCGGCTGGTACGCCGGCGCGCAGCTCTCGGTCGTCAACCTGATGGCGCTCGGCTCGGCGCTGATGACCGGGTTCAGTTGGCAGGCGTTTCTGCTCGACCCCCTCACCTTCATCCTCTGGTGGGCGGTCGCGGCGGCGCTGATCTTCTGGGGACGCGGCGCCTATTGCGGCTGGCTCTGCCCGTTCGGCGCCCTGCAGGAGCTGACCAACCGGATCGCCCGCTGGTTCCGGGTGCCGCAATGGACCCTGCCCTGGGGACTGCACGAGCGCCTTTGGCCCTTGAAGTACGTGATCTTTCTCGCGCTGTTCGCCGCCACCCTGGCCTCGGTCGACCGCGCCGAGACCTTGGCCGAGGTCGAGCCCTTCAAGACGGCGATCGTCCTCGAGTTCGACCGCGCCTGGCCGTTCGTCCTCTACGCGCTCGTCCTTTTGGGCATCGGCCTGTTCGTCGAGCGCTTCTACTGCCGGTACTTGTGCCCGCTCGGCGCCGCGCTGGCGATCCCGGCCCGTATCCGGATGTTCGACTGGCTGAAGCGCTACCGCGACTGCGGCAATCCCTGCCAGACCTGCGCCCGCGAATGCATGGTCCAGGCGATCCATCCCACGGGCGAGATCAACCCGAACGAGTGCCTGACCTGCATGCACTGCCAAGTGCTCTACCAGTCGAAAACCAAATGCCCGGTGGTGATCAAAAAGTGGAAGCGCCACCAAGCCAACATCATCACCAAGACGGCCGAAGACATCACCCGTTCACCCGTCCGGTCCGTGCCCGTGCGCGCGGTCCCCTCGCGGGCTCGAGCTTCCTGAAGGAGTAGAACGATGGCCAAAACGATCAAGCGCATGGGGTTGGACCGGCGCACCGTGCTCGGCGCCGCCGCCGGCGGGGCCGCCGTCGCCGGCTCGTTCGGCGCCGCGCGCCTCGGGCT
>JBJHBG010000047.1:0-34639 GCA_050485385.1 Geminicoccaceae bacterium
GGGTGGCGCCCCCCCCCGGGGGGGGGCGGGCGGGGGGGGGGGGGGGGGGCCCCGGGGGGGGGGGGGGGGCCCGGGCCCCCCCCCCCCCCGCGACCTGATCGAAGCCGGTCGACGTGGAACTCCGCTCCAAGCTGCCCAGCGGGTCACCGGCGGCAAGGGCGGACGTAAACCGGCCGGGACGACGTTCCGTCCCGGCCGTCCACCGAAGGGGTCGGAGGCAAATGTCAGGCGCTGGCGCGAACCGCTTGGCGTCGACGCATCCAACCGAGCGCGAAAACGCCCGCAGCCATCAGCGGCAGCGCCGCCGGGATCGGCGTGACCAGCGTGCCGACGATGATCCGGTCGAGGCCGATCACGTCGATCCCGTTGCTGTTGTTCAGCACGATCTTGGTGAACGGGCTGTCCTTGTCGACGATCCCCCAGAAGAAGACGTCGCCGCCCATCGACTCCAGCACGTGCGCGATCGACAACGTCTGCAGGAGCGTGTCGCCGTAGTAAGTCGAAACGGACAGCTGACCGCCGAAATCGCCGACGTCGATGCCGTCGAAGCCGAAGGCGTAGACCTCGCGGCCGAAGTCGAAGGTGACGGTTTCGGCCTTGGTGTGGAACAGCTTGTCGCCGTCGGTCGGGTAGCGCCCGAAGCCGTTGGTGCCGGTCGGCACCTCGATCACGGTGCCGGTATCGGCGTAGATCGTCCCGCTGATCGGCGTCGACGGCGAACCGATGGTGTTGGCGAAGGGCAGGGTGTTGCCCGGCGTCCAGGTGCCGGCACCGCTGTCGTAGGTCCAGGCGTAGGTGCCGGGAGCGAAGGATTCGAAGCTCTCCATCGCCCCTTCGAGGATCAGGCCGCCGAACTGATTGCGTGCGTGATCGGCATTCGGCGTCGAATCCAGTCGGGCGTGCTCCCCCAGGCCCAGATCCTCGCCGAAGTAGACCAAGGGTGCCGCCATTGCGATGGCCGGCATCATCAGCACGCCCATCAGCGCGCCACCCAGCGCTCGTTTCGTCAGCATGTTCGTCTCCAAGAATGGGGTGGACCGCACGCCGGCCGACGGATCGGGGTCGGGCTATCGGTCCTTTGCACCGTCGCGTCCTGCGAAGAGGGCGCGTTCTCTCGCCGTCAGAGGGGCGGGCCGCCACCGTCGTCGCCGTCGTCGCCGCCGTCGCCGGGACCGCCGCCGTCGTCACCGCCGCCGTCGTCACCACCACCGTCGTCACCGCCGCCGTCGTCGGAACCGCCGCCGCCGCCGTTGCCGCCGCCACCGTTGCCGCCGCCGCCATTGCCGCCGCCGCCATTGCCGCCGTCGCTGTCACTGTCGCGGCCACCTTCGTTCTGCCCGGACGAGGCATTGCTTGCGCCGCTGGCATCGGCGAAGCCCCCCGCCGGCGCAATCTCGGCAAGCAGCATGACGCAGTCGTCGTCGAGGGTGGCCCACTGCGTCGGGTCGGTCGGGAGCGCCTGCAACTCGCAATTGGGCAGCATCGACAGACGCGGCGAGGGTTGTGGGTCTGCGGGGAGGGTGCACGCGCCCAGCGCGCTGGCACCCAAAAGGCTGGCAAAGACCACGACAGATCGCATGAGCCGATCTCCACGAGTGGCTATGATGTTGGGCGTACGGGAGGTCGTCGACTGGAGCTGCGAGCGACCGGCCCGGCGCTACGCCGGCGAAGTTCGATGCGTATTCTTCTAAAATTTTATACGTAGTCGACTCAACTACCAGGATAGGCGACGAGGCTGCTTTCGCGGCAGATGCGTATCGGCATACGCATCTGCCGGCCGTGGGCCGATCGCTGCGGAGCCGGCGCCGCGCGTGAGCACCGGTCTCCGCCTTGGTTCGACGCTTTACATCGGCATCGCCGTCGGCTTCTATGGCGGCGGTAGCGACCGCTGCCGATTGGAGTTGACGCGCGTGATGAGCCCGCAACGCACCGCTGCCGCCGATCCGCGCGCCGTCGCTACCTTCTCGCTCGCCCTGCTGCGACTTAGCCGCCCCTGAGCAGCGGCGCTCCGAACGGAGCCTGGGCTCAGGGGAAAGCGCCCGCAGCCGGACTCCAACGACCAGCGAGACATCGTTCCATGACCGACCAGGACCGTTTGATCATCTTCGACACGACGCTGCGCGACGGCGAGCAGTCGCCCGGCGCGTCGATGACCACGCCCGAGAAGTGCCGCATCGCCGAGATCCTCGACCAGATGGGGGTCGACGTGATCGAGGCGGGCTTCCCGATCGCCTCCGTCGGCGACTTCGAGGCGGTGCAGGCCGTCGCCAGGCTCGCGCAGAACGCCGTGATCTGCGGCCTCGCCCGCGCCGGCAACGCCGACATCGACCGCGCCGCCGAAGCGCTGAAGCCGGCCAAGCGGCCGCGCATCCACACCTTCATCTCCACCAGCCCCCTGCACATGAAGTTCAAGCTGCAGATGGAGCCGGAGGAGGTGCATCGGCGCATCGTCGACAGCGTCCGCCGCGCCCGCAACTACACCGACGACGTCGAGTGGAGCGGCGAGGACGGCTCGCGCACCGAGCCCGACTTCCTCATGCGCTGCATCGAGAGCGCCATCGACGCCGGGGCCACGACGGTCAACATTCCGGACACCGTGGGGTACGCCTATCCCGAGGAGTTCGCGGACCTCATCCGGCTGATCAAGAACTCGGTGCCCAACATCGACAAGGCGGTGATCTCGGTCCACTGCCACAACGACCTGGGTTTGGCCGTCGCCAATTCGCTGCGCGCGGTCGAGGCCGGTGCGCGGCAGATCGAATGCACCATCAACGGCATCGGCGAGCGCGCGGGCAACGCGGCGCTCGAGGAGATCGTGATGGCGGTCAAGACGCGGTCCAATCGTCTTCCCTACCGCGTCGACGTCGACACCCGGCAGATCATGCGGGTGTCGCGTCTGGTCAGTGCCACCACCGGCTTCGCCGTGCAGCCGAACAAGGCGATCGTCGGCAAGAACGCGTTCGCCCACGAGAGCGGCATCCACCAGGACGGCATGCTCAAGAACGCCGAGACGTACGAGATCATGCGGCCCGAGGACGTCGGCCTCTCGCGCTCGACCCTGGTCATGGGCAAGCACTCGGGCCGTCATGCCTTCAGGAAGAAGCTGGAGGAACTCGGCTACGATCTCGGCGACAACGCGCTCAACGACGCCTTCGTCCGCTTCAAGGCTTTGGCCGACAAGAAGAAGGAGGTGTTCGACGACGACATCGTGGCGCTGATCGACGACCAGATCGCGGCGCGCGACCAGCGGGTGAAGCTGGTGTCGTTGGAGGTCCGCTGCGGCTCCGAGATCAAGCCGGTCGCGACCATGACGCTCGATGTCGATGGCGAGCAACGCTCGGCCACCGAGGAGGGCGACGGCCCGGTGGACGCCACCTTCCGCGCCATCCGGGCCATCGTCCCGCACCACGCCCAACTGCCGCTGTTCCAGATCAACGCCGTCACCGAGGGCACCGATGCCCAGGCGGTGGTGACGGTCCGTCTGGAGGAGGACGGCAAGACCGTTGCCGGCCAGTCGGCCGACACCGACACGCTGGTTGCTTCCGCCCGTGCCTACCTCGCCGCGCTCAACAAACTGATGCTGAAACGGGGCAAGACCGCGCCGGAAGCGCTGTCGGCCTGAACGCGCTGTCGCTTCGCCCCTCGGGCTGGGCTAGAAGGGGCCACGCTGCGGGCGTGGCCCCATCGTTTTCGCCCGCCAACCAACGGGAGCTTCGATGTTCGCAAGGCTGCTGGGCCTGTTCTCTGCCGACATGGCCATCGATCTCGGCACCGCCAACACGCTCGTCTACGTGAAGGGCAGAGGCATCGTCCTCAACGAGCCCTCGGTGGTCGCCATCGCCACCCACAAGGGCAGAAAGCAGGTGCTCGCCGTCGGCGAGGAAGCCAAGCAGATGGTCGGCCGCACCCCCGGCAACATCGAGGCGATCCGGCCCTTGCGGGACGGCGTGATCGCCGACTTCGAGGTCGCCGAAGAGATGATCAAGCACTTCATCCGGAAGGTGCATCACCGGCGCAGCTTCGCCAGCCCCCGCGTCATCATCTGCGTGCCGTCGGGGTCGACCGCGGTCGAGCGCCGCGCCATTCAGGAGAGTGCCGAGAGTGCCGGGGCCAGGCGCGTGTTCCTCATCGAGGAGCCGATGGCGGCGGCGATCGGCGCCGGCCTGCCGGTGACCGAGCCCACCGGCTCCATGGTGGTCGACATCGGCGGCGGTACCACCGAGGTCGCCGTCCTCTCGCTCGGCGGCATCGTCTACGCCCGCTCGATCCGCGTCGGCGGCAACAAGATGGACGAGGCGATCATCCAGTACATTCGCCGCAACCACAATCTGCTGATCGGCGAGGCCACCGCGGAGAACATCAAGAAGCTGATCGGCTCTGCCTGCCTGCCCGAGGACGGCAATGGCGACGTGGTCGAGATCAAGGGCCGCGACTTGATGAACGGCGTTCCCAAAGAAATCGTTATTTCGCAGCGGCAGATCGCGGAAAGCCTTGCCGAACCGGTGAGTGCCATCATCGAGGCCGTAAAGGTCGCACTCGAGCATACCGCACCGGAGCTGTCCGCCGACATCGTCGACAAGGGCATCGTCTTGACCGGCGGAGGGTCGTTGCTGGGCAACCTCGACTTCGTGCTGCGGCACGCCACCGGCCTCCCGGTCAGTCTCGCCGAGGAGCCGTTGATCTGTGTCGCCGTTGGCACCGGACGTTGCCTCGAGGAAATGAAGACCCTGAAGCACGTGCTCCACACCGCCTATTAGAAGGTACGGTGCTGCAATCGTTATTGGCTTCTTAACCAAGCTGGTCCATAAGCCGACTTGAAGACCGTGGTTCGGATGCCGATTTTCTGTTGGCGTGCCGGGCAGGTCACGGGGGGCGTCGACGTCCCGAGCCTCAGGTAGGAGCGCCCGTGGGCTACTGGTTCGAGCGCATCACCTTCGTCGGGCTGGTTCTCTTGGCGACGTTGCTGCTGGCCGTCGGTCAGCGGGGACTGCCCCTCGTCGACAGCACGACGCAGCAGGCCCGCGACCTTTTCACACCGCTCGTGGCGCTCGTCGCCGAGCCGACGCGCGCCGGGCGCGATGCGGTCGGCTGGCTGGGCGATCGGTTCGCCCTGGCCGAGGAGAACCGCCGTCTGCGCGCCGAGGTGCAACGCCTCTCGGAATGGCAGGCGGAAGCTACCCGCCTGCAGGTCGAGAACGCGTCGCTGCGTGACGTACTCCACGCGCAGCGGCAACGGCCCGTGCCCATCGCCAGCACCGCTCGGGTGATCGCCGACAGCCGCAGCCCCTTCGTCCACACGCGACTGCTCGACGCCGGACGGCGCGACGGCGTGGTCGAGGGCATGGCGGCGGTCGGCGGCGGCGGCTTCGCCGGCCGCGTCGTCGATGTGGGTAACCGCAGCTCGCGCCTTTTGCTGGTGACCGATTTCAACTCCAAGGTTCCGGTGCTGGTGCTACCCTCGCGCGATCCGGCGCTGCTCATCGGCGACAACGGCCCCCTGCCGCGCCTCGACTTCCTGCCCCTCAATCCGCGCATCAACGTCGGCGACCGGGTGGTCACGTCCGGCACCGGCGGGGTCTTGCCCCTGGGCCTGCCGGTCGGCCGTGTGGTCGCCATCGGCGACGATGGGGTGCGCGTCGAGCCGGCGCTCGAGTGGCGCGACCTCGAACACGTGCGGTTGGTGCAGATGCAGTCGCCGGGCGATCTGGTGGCCACCGACACGCGGCGGCCGCGATCCCTGCCGAGCACGACCTTGGTCGGCCGGTGAGGGGAGGCGGTTCGTTGCGCTCCAGCCCGACGCGATGGGAACAGCGGTTCCGCGAGACCCTGCCCTTTCTGGTCGCCACCCTGGCCATCCTGTTCGACGTCGCCCCGCGACCCGCTCCCGGGGGTGGCGGCCTCGGCCCGTTCCTAACCCTAGCTGTCGTCTACTTCTGGTGCGTCTATCGCCCGGACCTGATGTCCTATCCGGCCGTCTTCGCGATCGGCCTCGTCCACGACCTCTTGAGCGGCCTGCCGCTGGGCTGCACGGCCCTGGCGTTCGTGCTCGGTCGCGCCGTGCTGGTCGCCCGCCAGCGCTTCTTCTACGCCAAGGCGTTCGGGGTCATCTGGGCGCTGTTCGCCCTCTTGACCGTCGGCGTCGAGTTGGTGCGTTGGACCGTCGGCGCCGCCGTCACCGGCCGCATCGTCGATCCGACGCCGCTGGTCGCACAGGCGATGTTGACCGTCGTCCTCTACCCGGCGGCGAGTTGGCTGTTGGTCCGACTGCACGGCCAAGTCCTGGCGGGGGCCCATGCAAAACCCTGAAGCCGAACGCACGCGCGTGTTCTCCCGGCGTCTGGCGTTGCTCGGCGGGGCGCAGGCAGCGTTGTTCGGGCTCCTGGGCGGGCGGCTCTACCAGCTCCAGGTCCACGAGGCGCCGGCCTTCGCGCTGCGGGCCGACAGCAATCGCATCAGCCAGCGGTTGATGACGCCGGCGCGCGGCCGCATTCTCGACCGCGACGGCGAGCCGCTGGCCGACAACGTGCCGTTCTACCGCGTGTGGGTGGTGCGCGAGCGGGTGGCCGACCTCGAGGCGGTGCTCGACGCGCTCGGCGAGCTGATCCCGATCACCGCGCAGCAGCGGATCGACGCCCTGGAGCGGGCGCGCGTGGCCCGCGCCTTCGTGCCGAT
Source organism: Geminicoccaceae bacterium (assembly GCA_050485385.1). GTDB lineage: Bacteria > Pseudomonadota > Alphaproteobacteria > Geminicoccales > Geminicoccaceae > RECO01. Next base: position 6,673 of record JBJHBG010000047.1, read on the forward strand.
CACGGTGCGCAGCGACCTGACCTGGGACGAGGTGGCGACGCTCGCCGTGCGTTCGCCGGAGCTGCCGGGGGTGATGCTCGATTCCGGCCTCGTCCGCCGCTACGCCCACGGTCCCGAGTTTGCCCACGTGCTCGGCTATGTCGGCCCGCCGAGCGAGCGCGAGGTCCAGGAGGACCCCGATCCACTGCTGCGCATCCCCGAGTTGCGCATCGGCAAGAACGGCATCGAGGGGCGCTACGACAAGGAACTGCGCGGCAAGGCGGGGCTGCTCCAGATGGAGGTCAACGTCGTCGGCCGCGAGATCCGCGAGCTGCAACGGCGGCCGGGATCGGCCGGCCGCGACGTCGAGTTGACCATCGACCGCGAGCTCCAGCGCTACGCGCACCGCCGCATCGCCTCCGAACTCTCCGCGAGCGCGGTGATCCTCGACGTGAACACGGGCGAGATCCTGGCGATGGTGTCCGTGCCGGGCTTCGAGCCGGCGGCCTTCACCAACGGCGTCAGCCACCGGCAATGGAACGAGTGGCGCGACGACCCGCGTTCGCCGCTGGTCAACAAGGCGACCTCCGGTGTCTATCCGCCGGGTTCCACCTTCAAGATGCTGACGGCGATGGCGGCACTCGAGGCGGGCACCGTCGACGCGCGGACCTCGTTCTTCTGCCCCGGCCACCTCACACTCGGCACCGCCCGCTTCCACTGCTGGCGCGCCGGCGGCCACGGCTCCATCGCCATGGTCCAGGCGCTGGCGCAGTCCTGCGACGTCTACTTCTACGAGGCCGGCCGTCGTGTCGGCATCGACGCGATCGCCGCGATGGCCCGCCGCTTCGGGCTGGGCGACCGGACCGGCATCGATCTGCCGAGCGAACGGCCGGGACTCATGCCGACGCGCGCCTGGAAGCAGGCCGCGCTGGGCGAAAGCTGGCAGCCGGGCGAAACGGTGGTCTGCTCGATCGGCCAGGGCTACGTCGCCAGTACCCCGCTCCAGCTCGCCGTGATGACGGCGCGCCTCTGCAACGGCGGCTACGCGGTTCACCCGTGGATGGCACGGCCGTTCCCCGGCGACGGGCGGCAGTTCGCGCCGGCGCCGAAGATGGACCTGGCCGACCATCACCTGCAGCTGATGAAGGAGGGGATGTTCGAGGTGGTGAACGGTTCGCGGGGTACGGCGCGCAGTCAGCGGCTCTTGAGCGAGCGCGACCAGATGGGCGGCAAGACGGGCACGTCCCAGGTGCGGCGCATCACCCGGGCCGAGCGTGCGGCAGGGCTGCACCGGCGGCAGGACCGTCCCTGGCGTGAACGCCATCACGCGCTGTTCGTCGGCTTCGCACCCTACGAGCAGCCGCGCTACGCGGTGTCCGTGGTGGTCGAGCACGGTGGCAGCGGCAGCGCCGCGGCGGCGCCGATCGCCCGCGATCTCATGCAGAAGGCGTTGGATCTCGATCCCAGCGCGCGGCGCCTCACGGCCGAGGGGGCTGTGCCAGCGCGCATGACGGCGGTCGTCGATGCGGGTTGAGCCGGCCACCCCGAGCCTGCATCTCCCGGACAAGCTCGCTCGGCTGAACTGGTCCTTCGTCGTGGTGATCGTGCTGATCGGTCTCGTCGGCTACGCCACGCTGTACTCGGCCGGTGGCGGCTCGCATCAGCCCTGGGCGTGGCGGCATGCCGTACGCCTGGGTATGGGGCTCGGCGCCATGGTGGTCGTGGCGATGATCGACCCGCGCGTCTGGTTCCGCTACGCCTACGTCATCTATGCCGGTGCCCTGGTGGCGCTGGTCGGCGTCGAGTTGACCGGCAGCTTCGCCAAGGGCGCGCAACGTTGGATCGATCTCGGCGTCGTCCAACTCCAGCCTTCCGAGCTGATGAAGATCGCGCTGGTTCTGGCCCTCGCCCGCTACTTTCACGGCGCCACCTTGCAGGACGTCGGCCGGCCCTGGTTCCTCCTGCCGCCGGTCGCCTTCGTGCTGGCGCCGGCGGCCCTGGTCCTCAAGCAGCCGGACCTGGGCACGGCGGTGATGCTGGTCGTGGCCGGCGGCACCCTGTTCTTCCTCGCCGGTGTACGTTGGTGGAAGTTCGCGCTGGTGATTGCGGCGGTGGCGGCGGCGGTGCCGGTGCTCTGGCAACAGTTGCACGACTACCAGCGCCAGCGTGTACTGACCTTCATGAACCCGGAGAGCGATCCGCTCGGTGCCGGCTACCACATCATCCAGTCGAAGATCGCCCTCGGCTCCGGCGGGCTCTGGGGTCGAGGCTTCGCGCAGGGCAGCCAGTCGCAGCTCAGCTTCCTGCCGGAAAAGCAGACCGTCTTCGTCTTCACCATGCTGGCGGAGGAGCAGGGCCTCGTCGGCGGATTGGTGGTGCTGGCGCTGTATGCCCTCGTCTTCGCGCTCGGCCTGCTGTTCGCCGCGCGTACGCGCAGTCATTTCGGCCGGCTGGTTGCCGCCGGCATCTCGGTGACCGTCTTCCTCTACGTGGTGATCAACGTGGCGATGGTGACCGGGCTGATCCCGGTGGTAGGCGTGCCCCTGCCGATGATCTCCTACGGCGGCACCGCGATGATGACCGTCCTTTTGGGCTGCGGCCTCGTCCTCGGCATCGACGTGCATCGCGACTTCTACATGAAGCGTCATCCCGGCGACGATTTGTGAGCCGAGCGAACGCTCGTCGACCTTTGTGGTTCAGTCGAACAGGCTGTCGATGTCGTCCTGCACCAGCGCCATGCCCGTCGGCTGCGGCCCGTTGACAAGTGCGGCCGCACCCGCGCGCGCGGTCGGTGCCGGCAGCGCCTCGAGGTCGGCGCTGCGGCCGAGGTGCCGGATCATCGCCATCACGCGCAGGTCGACGTCGCGCAGGAGCGCCATGACCTTGGCGATGCGCTGGCCAGTGATGTCCTGGAAGTTTGCCGCCTGATAGATCGCCGTGGTGGCGGCGCCGATGGCGAGGGCGGCCTCGCTCGGGCTGACCTCGCCATTGGCCAGCCGGACGCCGAGGTCGTCCAGCCCCTCGGTCACCGTGAGGATGTCGTCGGTCGCGATCTCGGTGGCGGCGACGATGGCATCGAGCTCGTCGACGGCGGCAAGGACGCGGTCGTCGTCCATCATCGGATGATGCAGCGTCGCGACTTCGGACAGAGTGAGGAAGATCGTGTCCGAAAGCTCCTCGATCTCCGCCTCCAGCGCGGTGATGCGGTCGGTGTTCAGCATGGCGGTCGGCATCTCGTCCCTCTCGACACCCCTTCGAGTTGGCCCGGAGCATGCAGCGTCGAGCTTAAGGATCGGTTGCCAAAAAGAGCGGTCAGCCATTCTCCGTCAGCACGGCACCGGCGAGGTAGAGCGAGCCGAGTACGGCGATGCGCGCGGGCTCGCCCTCGGCCAACCGGGCGAGGGCCGTGCGCGGATCGGGGGCGACGTCGGCCCGGATGCCTAGGGCGTTGGCGCAGGCGGCGAGTTGGTCCGGCGGCTGACTGGCCTCGGTGCCCGCGATGCGCACGGCGACGAGCCGGTCGATGGCGGGGACCAAGGGTTCGAGGAACCCGCGCGCATCCTTGGTCGAGAGCATACCCATGACCACCCGCAAGGGCCGTGGCGGGAGCCCCTGGAAGAAGCGGGCGACGGCTTGGCCCGCATCGGGATTGTGGCCCCCGTCGACCCACAGCTCGTCCTGGGCGCGCACCGCGGCGAGGAGCCGGCCGCGGTCGAGGCGCTGCAGCCGGGCGGGCCAACTCGCCGAGCGCAAGCCGGCGGCGATCGCTGCCACCGACGGCGCCAGCGGCCCGAGTCGCCGCGCCGCGGCGACAGCCAAGGCGGCATTGCCGTATTGGTGGTCGCCGCGGAGGATGGGGGGCGGCAGGTCCAGCGCGCCACTCGCATCGACGAACCGCCAAGCCTCGTCGTCGCCGCCGCGCTCGAAGCGGTAGTCGCGCGGCGTGAGGGTCGGAGGGGCGCCGAGCCTCGCGGCCCACTGCCGGACGACGGTGTCGACGACCGGCCGCTGGCGGGCGGAAACCACGGGCACGCCCGGCCGGAAGATGCCGCACTTCTCGCGGGCGATGGCGCTGAGCGTGCGGCCGAGATAGGCCTCGTGGTCGAAGGAGATCGGCGAGAGCAGCGTGAGCGCTGGCTTCGGGATCACGTTGGTGGCATCCAGCCGGCCGCCGAGCCCGGTCTCCAGGAGCACGGCGTCGGCGGCCGTGCGGGCGAAGGCGAGGAGTGCCGCCGCCGTGGTGATCTCGAAGAAGGTGATGGGCGCGTCGCCATTCGCCGCTTCGACCTCGACCAACAGGGCTTCGAGGGCTGCGTCCTCGATCGGCTGGCCGCCGAGGAGGATGCGCTCGTTGAAGCGCACGAGGTGTGGCGAGACATAGCGATGCACGCGCCGGCCGTCCGCGGTGAGCATCGCGTCGAGCATCGCCAGCGTCGAACCCTTGCCGTTGGTGCCGGCGATGTGGATCACGGGCGGCAGGCGACGCTCCGGATGGCCGAGGGCGCCCAGCAGGCGGTGGACGCGGCCGAGCGACAGGTCGATCGCCTTGGGGTGCAGCCGCTCGAGGCGGGCGAGGATGGTCTCAGGCGCCGGCAAGGTCGTCGTCGTCCTCGCGCCCGCCGACCACCTCCAGGCCCAAGGGCGGCACCGGCAGGGTGGTGACCGGCGGCTCCTTGGTCATCAACAGGTCGATGATGCGGGCGAGCGTGGCCGGCAGGTCGAAGCGGTGCACCACCATGTCGACCATGCCGTGGTCCTTCAGATACTCCGCCCGCTGGAACCCCTCGGGCAGCGTCTCGCGGATGGTCTGCTCGATCACCCGCGCTCCGGCGAAGCCGATCACGGCACCCGGCTCGGCGATGGCAATGTCGCCGAGCATGGCGAAGGAGGCGGTGACGCCGCCGGTGGTCGGATCGGCCAGGATCGTAATGTAGGGGAGCCCCGCCTCCTGCAACTCGGTGATGGCGACGGTGGTGCGCGCCATCTGCATCAACGAGAGCGCGCCCTCCTGCATCCTCGCCCCGCCGGAGGAGGTCACCACGACCAAGGGCGCGTTCTGCAACTTCGCGAGCTGACCGGCGGTGATCAGCGCCTCGCCGACGGCGGTGCCCATCGAGCCGCCCATGAAGCCGAAGTCGAGCACCGCCATCACCGTCTGGTGGCCGCCGATCGTGCCGTGCGCCACGGCGATGGCGTCGGCCCGGCCGGCCTTGGCCTGCGCCTCCTTCAGCCGCTCGTCGTAGCGCTTCTTGTCGCGGAACTTGAGCGGGTCGGCCGCGACCTTCGGCAGCTCGATCGCCTGCCAAGTGCCGATGTCGAACAATGTCTCGAAGCGGAACTCGGGGCTGACCCTGAGATGGTGGCCGCAGAACGGGCAGACCCGGCGGTTGGCCTCCAGGTCGCGGTGGAAGACCATCCGCTCGCAGCCGGGACACTGCGACCAGAGGTTCTCCGGGACCGCCGACTCCTCGCGGTTGACCAGGGCGCGAATGCGCGGGCGGACGTAGTTGGTGAGCCAGTTCACCGCCTTACTCCCGGTTGCGGGCGCTGCGAACGGCGGCCGCCAAGCCCGCGACCTTGTCGAGCACCGCCCGCGCCACGGCATCGCCGCCGTCGTTCCGATGCCGGGCGACGAGGTCGACCAGCGCCGAGCCGACCACGGTGGCGTCGGCCACCCGCGCGATCGCGCGCGCCTGCTCCGGCTCGCGGATGCCGAAGCCGACGGCGACGGGCAGCGCGGTATGGCGGCGGATGCGGGCGACGGCGTCGCCCACTACGTCGACGACGGGAGCCGCGGCGCCCGTGATGCCGGTGATCGAGACGTAGTAGAGAAAGCCCGACGTGTTCGCCAGCACCGCCGGCAGGCGCGCGTCGTCGGTGGTGGGCGTCGCCAGCCGGACGAAGGCGAGGCCCTTGGCGAGCGCCGGCAGGCACAGCTCCGCGTCCTCTTCCGGCGGCAGGTCGACGACGATCAGGCCGTCCACCCCCGCCGCCTTGGCGTCGTCGAGGAAGCGCTCGGTGCCGTAGGCGAAGATCGGGTTGAAATAGCCCATCAGGACGACGGGCGTCGCGTCGTCCCAGGCGCGGAAGCCGCGGACGAGGTCGAGCGTCTTCGCGAGCGTCATCCCGCCCTCGAGCGCGCGCACGCTGGCCGCCTGGACCGTCGGGCCGTCGGCCATCGGATCGGAGAAGGGCATGCCGAGCTCGATCACGTCGGCACCGGCGGCCGGCAGCCCCTTCAGGATCAGCGCCGAGGTGGCGGCATCCGGATCGCCGGCGGTGAGGAAGGTGACGAGCCCGGCGCGGCCTTCGTCCTTCAATGCGGCGAAGCGCCGGTCGATGCGCGTGCTCAAAGCTCCACCCCTTTGGCGCGAGCGACGGTGAAGATGTCCTTGTCGCCGCGACCGCAGAGATTCATCACGACGATGCGGTCAGGGGCGAGCGTCGGCGCCAATTTGACCACCTGGGCGAGCGCGTGCGACGGTTCGAGCGCGGGAATGATCCCCTCCAGCCGCGAGCACAGTTCGAACGCCTCCAGCGCTTCCGTGTCGGTGACGGCCGCCACCTCCAACCGGCCGATGTCCTTGAGCCAGGAGTGCTCGGGGCCGACGCCCGGATAGTCGAGTCCGGCCGAGATCGAGTGCGGCTCGATCACTTGGCCGTCGTCGTCCTGGAGCAGATACGACTTCGAGCCGTGCAACACGCCGGGTCGGCCGGCGTTGAGGGCGGCGGCGTGGCGCCCCGTTTCGATGCCGTCGCCCGCGGCTTCGACCGCCAGGAGGTGGACGTCGGGATCGTCGAGGAAGGGGTGGAACAGACCCATGGCGTTGGAGCCGCCGCCGACGGCCGCGACCAGCACGTCGGGCAGCCGGCCCTCGCGCTCCTGCATCTGCGCGCGCACCTCCTCGCCGATGATCGCCTGGAAGTCGCGGACCATGGCCGGATAGGGGTGCGGTCCGGCGACGCTGCCGATGATGTAGAAGGTATCCTCGACGTTGGTCACCCAGTCGCGCAAGGCCTCGTTCATCGCGTCCTTGAGGGTGCGCGAGCCGGAGGTGACGGGCCGAACCTCGGCGCCGAGGAGCTTCATGCGGAAGACGTTGGGCTGCTGGCGCTCGATGTCGCGCTCGCCCATGTAGACGATGCAGTCGAGGCCGAAGCGCGCCGCCACCGTCGCCGTCGCCACGCCGTGCTGGCCCGCACCGGTCTCGGCGATGATGCGCCGCTTGCCCATGCGCCGCGCCAGCATGATCTGGCCGATGCAGTTGTTGATCTTGTGGGCGCCGGTATGGTTCAGCTCGTCGCGCTTGAAATAGACCTTGGCGCCGCCGAGCCTTTCGGTGATCCGTTCGGCGAAGTAGAGCGGGCTCGGCCGGCCGACATAGTCGCGCATCCAGAGATCGAACTCGGCCTTGAACGAGGGGTCGCGCTTGGCGGCCTCGTACGCTTTCTCCAGCTCGAGGACGTTCGGCATCAGGGTCTCGGCGACGTAGCGGCCGCCGAAGGCGCCGAAATGGCCGCGGTCGTCCGGCCCGCTCCGCAGCGTGTTGGGGGTGGTCATGTCACTCCTTTCCGCCTGCGGCGGCAACGAACGCGCGTACCCGCGCGTGATCCTTGATGCCGGGGGCGCTCTCCACCCCCGAGGCGACGTCGACGAAGCCGGCGCCGGTCAACCGCACCGCCTCGTGCACGTTGGTGGGATCGAGCCCGCCGGCAAGGCCCCAGGGCGTGGTGCCAACGTCGATGCCCTGCACCAGTTGCCAGTCGAAGGCCAGCCCGTTGCCACCGGGTGCTGCGCCCGGCGACGGCTTGGCGTCGAACAGGAGCAGGTCGGCGACGCGGGCATAGGCATCGACCCCGGCCAGATCCGCCCGTACCGCCACCGGCAGTGCCTTGACCACGCCGAGGCCCGTCCGCTCCCGCACCGCCCGCACCCGCTCTAGCGTCTCGCGGCCGTGCAATTGGACCAGGTCCACGGCACGACTCTTGGCGAGGCGGTCGAGCAGCGCATCATCGGCATCGACCGTGACCGCGACCCGACGGGCGCGACCCTCGGCCGGGGCGAACAGGGCGGCAAGAGCCTCCGGCGATACCACGCGCTTGGTGCCTGGCACCAGGATGGCACCGACGAAGGCGGCACCGGCCGCAACCGCTGCGGCCGTGTCCTCGGCCCTGGTCAGGCCGCAAATCTTGACGCGCGCCGCCATCTCACGCGGCTGCCCGGTCGAGGTCGGCAGCGATGGCGCGGGCAGCCGCGCCCGGGTTGCCGGCCTCGCTGATCGGCCGGCCGATGACCAGCACGTCGGCGCCGGCTGCCTGCGCCTCGGCCGGCGTCATGGTGCGCTTCTGGTCGCCCTGGCTGTCGCCAGCGGGCCGAATGCCCGGCACGGCCAGGGCCGGCGCCTCGCCGAAGCGCTCGCGCAGCGCCCGCACCTCCAAGGGCGAGCAGACGAGGCCGTCGATGCCGCACCCCAGCGCCATCTCCGCCATCGCGAGCACTTGGTCGAACGCGCTGCGGCCGACGCCCTGCGCTGCGAGGTCGGCGTCGTCGAGGCTGGTGAGGACGGTGATGGCCAACAGCGCGGGCGGATTGGGGCAGGCGGCGGCGGCCGCTGCCGCCTGCTGCAACATGGCCTTGCCGCCGGCGGCGTGCAGGGTGAGATAGCGGACGCCCAAGGCCCCGGCGGCACTGACCGCACCGGCCACCGTGTTGGGAATGTCGTGCAGCTTGAGGTCGAGGAAGATCGGCAGGCCCAGGGCCTGCAGCGCCCGCACTTCGGCCGGTCCGTTGGCGGTGAAGAACTCGAGGCCGAGCTTCAGCCCGTCGACCCCCGCCGCTACGTTGCGCGCCAGCGTGTCGGCCGCCGCCCTGTCGGCGCGGTCGATCGCGCAGTAGACCGCCGCTCGCCGCATCGTCGACGCACCACCCGAAGCTCCATCCGAGGGGCGCTTATAGCAGGTGCGCCGTGGGCGGCAACGGCCGGACGCTCAGCCCAGTACCGCCTCCGGCCGGGCCGACGCGTCGCCGCCGAGCCAGGTCCGCAGCCGGTCGTCGTCGATCCGTCCTTCGGCGTGGGCCGCGACCGCGAGGCCGATCAGCGGGCCGAACTTGAAGCCGTGGCCGGAGAAGCCCGTCAGTACCATGCCCTTGGCGGCGGTGTGGACGAGGAAGCGCTCGTCCTCGGCGAGGGTGTAGAAGCAGGAGCGCGCGGCGGCGACGCGGTAGGCGTCGGGCGTCGCCACGCCCTGCCGCAAGAGTGCGAGGATGGCGTCGCGCTCGGCCGGCTTCACCACCCGGTCGTGATCGGGCTGGAGGTGGCGGCCGAAGCTGTGGTCGCCGACCTTGAGCTTGAGCCCCGCCACCGGCGGCACCGCATAGAAGCCGCTGCCCTTGGAGGCGACGCCGTCGAGGACCATCGGCATCCGCGCCCAGACCGCTTCGAGCCCGGGCTCCATGGCGAGGTCGAGCGCGATCTGGCGGGTCGGCGTCACTCGGGACGCGAAGTCGGGCACGAGCCGCTCGATCCAGGGACCGGCCGCGACCACCACCCGGTCGGCGTCGATCGGCTTGCCTTCGGCCAGGGCGATGCGCCCCGCGTCCAGGTCGACCTCGGCGGCCCGGCAGTGCGAGCGGATGTCGGTCTGGGGCTGGGCGCGCAGCCAGTCGACGAGCCCGTTCAGCATGGCGCGGGCGCGGAGCACGCCGCCGGTCGGCGTGGCGAGCGCCCAAGCCACGCCCTCGCCGTTCAACAGTGGATAGCGGGCGGCGAGGTCGGGGCCGTCGACGATCTCGTAGGCGACGTCCAGCGCGTCCAGGCCGGTCTTGGTCGCCTCGGCCCAGGGGTCTTCGTTGCGGACGACGATCAGTGTGCCGGTTTCGGTGTAGAAGCTTTCGCCCAGGGTTGCCCATAGCTGCTCGTTGGCGACGTAGGCGTCCTTCACCATTCGCGCGTAGCCGTGCTTGTCGCCATAGGGGTAGCGGATCAGCCGGCTGTGGTCGAAGGACGAGGCGAACGGATGGGGCAACGGCCCTTGCTCGACCAGCGTTACCTTGTGCCCGGCGCGCACCGCGGCCCAGGCGACGCTGAGTCCGACGATGCCGCCGCCGACGATGGCGAGATGCGCGAACGGACTGGTCAACGGCCGCTCGCCACGAACGTCGCTGCGGCGAGGTTGGTGCCCACGGCCTCGAACGCGGCGATCCCGGCGGCACCGCCGCGCCCGTGGACGTGACGGGGAGGGACGTCCACGCCTTCGCGGCGGGCGTCCTCCAAGGCGGCGATCGACCGGCCGTGGGGAAGGCCGGCCGTGGTTGCTGCCGCGGCGAAGACCTGCACGACCCGCTAGCTGGACGTGATGGCCAGGGGCTTGGTTCCGGTCGAGGGAGCGAGGGCCGGGCCGGCGGGCTTCACCTGTTCGGCCTTCTCGGCCTCGGCGCGCCGGGCGGCGGCAGCGGCCGCTGCCCGCTCCTCCTCACGCTGCTCGGCGAGCTGGCGGCGGACCTCCTGCGAACGCAGCACGCGCTGGGCACGGCTGGCTTCGGCCCGCCAGCGCATCCCGGAAAGCCACATGACCACGCCGCAGAGGATCACGCCGACCACGGCAGTGGCGAGTACCAACCCCCACAGCGGCAGCGTGATGGGCACCAGCCCTGGCCAGAGCACCACGTCGACGAGGCCCCGGTTCTGCACGGCGAAGACGACGAGATAGAGGGCGGCGGCGGCAGCGATGAGGTAGCGGATGAGGCGAAGCATCGGCTCGTGTCCCCTGTTCCAAATCAGTTCGTGGCGTTGAGACGCTCGCGCAGGTCCTTGCCGGTCTTGAAGTGCGGCACGACCTTGTCCGGCACCTCGACTTCCTCGCCGGTGCGCGGGTTGCGGCCCAACCGTGCCGCGCGCGCGCGGACCGAGAAGGCCCCGAAGCCGCGGAGCTCGACGCGGTCGCCGCGGGCGAGCGCCGCCGAAATCTCGTCGAACACGGTGGCGACGATGCGCTCCACGTCGCGCAGGAGAAGATGCGGATTGGCGTCCGCGAGGCGCTTGATGAGATCGGATTTGGTCACGTCGTCGGCCGTCCGGGGGCTGTTGTGTGCGTCGTGCCAGACCGCGCCCGCCCGGTCAACCGGCGTGCGGTCTAAGTCGTTGAGCAAAGCCCGTTTTCGCGGCCATCCAACGCGAAAGGGGCTGCCGAGGCAGCCCCTTTCGACGCTTGCGGACCGTCTCTTCGACAGTCGGGGAGACAAAAGCTCCCCGCCGTCCCGCGTCCCTCAGCTATCCGAGTTCTCGCGCTGCTTCTGGCGCAGCGCGGCGCCGAGGATATCGCCGAGCGAGGCGCCGCTGTCGGCCGAGCCGAAGTCGGCCATGGCCTTCTTCTCGTCCTCGAGGTCCATCGCCTTGATCGACAGCACGACCCGGCGGGTATTCTGGTCGAGCGAGGTGACCATGGCATCGACTTTCTCGCCCACGGCGAAGCGCTCGGGGCGCTGCTCGGAGCGGTCGCGCGCCAGCTCGTTCTTGCGAATGAAGCCGCTGGCGCCGTTGGCCTCGATCTCCAGGCCGCCCGGCGTGACGCCGGTCACGGTGCAGGTCACGCGGTTGCCGCGCTTGAGACCGGCGGTGGCCTCCTTGAACGGATCCTCGCTGAGCTGCTTGATGCCGAGCGAAATGCGCTCCTTCTCGACGTCGACGTCGAGCACCATCGTGGTGACCTCTTGGCCCTCGCTGAAGCGCTGGATCGCGTCCTCGCCGCTCTCCTCCCAAGCGAGGTCGGAGAGATGCACGAGCCCGTCCACCTCGGTATCGAGACCGACGAACAGACCGAATTCGGTGATGTTCTTGATCTGCCCGGTGACCGTGGAGCCGACCGCGTGGCGCTCCAGGAACGCCTCCCAGGGATTCGACTGCACCTGCTTCAGGCCGAGCGAGACGCGGCGCTTCTCCTCGTCCACCTCGAGCACCATCACCTCCACCTCCTGCGAGGTCGAGACGATCTTGCCCGGATGCACGTTCTTCTTGGTCCAGCTCATCTCGGAGACGTGGACCAGGCCCTCGACCCCCGGCTCCAGCTCGACGAAGGCGCCGTAGTCGGTGATGTTGGTGACGCGGCCGGTCCACTTGGTGCCGACCGGGTACTTGGCCGACACGCCCTCCCAGGGGTCCGCCTCGAGCTGTTTCATGCCCAAGGAGATGCGCTGGGTCTCGCGATTGAAGCGGATGATCTGCACCTTGACCTGCTGGCCGACGCCGAGCACGTCGCTCGGGTGGCCGACGCGGCGCCACGAGATGTCGGTGACGTGGAGCAGGCCGTCGAGGCCGCCGAGGTCGACGAAGGCACCGTAGTCGGTGATGTTCTTGACCACGCCGTCGAGGACCTGCCCTTCCTTCAGCGTCTGCAGGAGTTCGTCGCGCTGCTCCTTCCGGCTCTCCTCGAGCACCGAGCGGCGCGAGACGACGATGTTGCCGCGGCGCCGGTCCATCTTGAGGATCAAGAACGGCTCCTGCTTGTTGAGCAGGTAGCCGACGTCGCGGACCGGACGGATGTCGACCTGCGAGCCGGGGAGGAAGGCCACCGCACCGCCGAGTTCGACGGCGAAACCGCCCTTCACCCGGCCGAAGATGGCCCCCATCACCTTGTCCTGGGCGTTGAACGCCTTCTCCAGGCGGTTCCAGCTTTCCTCGCGGCGGGCCTTGTCGCGGCTGAGGACGGTTTCGCCGCCCCGGTTCTCCAGCCGCTCGACGTAGACCTCGACCTCGTCGCCGACATTGACCTCGGGCGCTTGGCCCGGGGCCGCGAACTCGCGCAGCGGCACGCGGCCCTCGGCCTTGAGGCCGACGTCGACGATGGCTTCGTCGCCGTCGATGGCCACCACGGTCCCCTTGACGACGGTACCCTCGAGCTTGTCCCGGCCGGCGAACGAATCGTCCAGCATGGCGGCGAAGTCCTCGACCGCCGGGGTTTGGAGGGCAGGGGTTTGATCGATCATTCCGTCTCCGACGAACGAGCCCGAAGGCCCGCGGTTGAATGTTGCGCCAAAGCCGACGGCGCCGGGATTAGCGGCGCAGTGCGGCACGTTCTTCGATGAAGCTCCGGGCCTTCGTCAACGCGGCCGCCACGTCCAACGACGTGGTGTCGAGGACCAGGGCGTCGTCGGGCGTGACCAAGGGAGCGATCGCGCGGGCGGCGTCACGGGCGTCTCGACGGCGGAGCTCCGCCAACACGGCGCTGTGTATAACCGCGTCGCCCCTGGCCCGCAACTGCTGGAAGCGTCGCTCGGCGCGGGCTTCGGGCGTGGCGGTGACGAAAATCTTGGCCGGTGCGTCCGGGCAGACGTGGCTGCCGATGTCGCGGCCGGCCAGCACGGCACCGCCGGGCCGGGCCGCGAAGCGGCGCTGGAGGTGGAGGAGGGCTTGCCGCACAGCCGGCATGACCGCGACCCTCGAGGCCAGTTCGCCCACCGCTTCGGCGGCGAGACCGGGATCGGCGAGACCGTCCAGATCCAGCGTTCGTGCCGCTGCGGCGGCACGGGCGGCATCGTCCGCTCCGGCCTCGCCGACCGCTTTGCCGACGGCGCGATAGAGCAGGCCCGTGTCGAGGAAGGGCAGGTCCAACGCGTCGGCCAAGCGCGCGCCGAGGGTGCTCTTGCCGGAACTGGCGGGGCCGTCGATGGCGATGGCGAAGGGCCGGTCGGCGGGCCAATCGAAGCGAGCACTCACGACACGTCCAACGCCGCACCCAGCTCTCGCATGAGAGGGACGAAGGTCGGAAAGCTCGTGGCGATGGTTTCCGCACCGTCGATCGCGACCGGCTCGCGGCACGCGAGCCCCAGCACGGCGAAGCTCATGGCGATGCGATGATCGTGGTGGGCATCGACGGCGATGCCGCCTCGGGGCGAGCCGGCACCGTCGACCGCGAGCCAGTCCTCCCCCACCTCCACCTTCACGCCGGCGGCCTGGAGGCCGTCCGCCATCAAGGCCAGCCGGTCGCTCTCCTTGACCCGCAGTTCGCCGATGCCGCGCATCACGGTGCGCCCCTCGGCAAAGGCACCGGCCACCGCGAGGACGGGATACTCGTCGATCATCGAGGGCGCCATCTCCGGCGGCACCTCGATGCCGCGCAAGCTACCGTGCCGCACCCGCAGGTCCGCCACCGGCTCGCCGGCCCGGTGACTGGCGGCGACGAGGTCGATCTGCGCGCCCATGAGCTGAAGCACCTCGATCAGCCCGGAGCGGGTCGGGTTGATGCCGATGCGGCGCAGCGTGATGTCGGAGTCCGGCTGCACCAGCGCGGCGACCAGTGGGAAGGCGGCGGACGACGGATCGCCCGGGACGTCGAGGTCGAACGGCCGCAGCTCGGGCTGGCCCGTGATCGCGACGCGCGGCCGGCCGGCGCCGTCGAGCCCGCGCTCGATCGCCGCACCCATGGCCTGGAGCATGGTCTCGGTGTGGTCGCGGCTCGGCGCCGGCTCGCTGACCTCGGTGACGCCCGGTGCGTGCAGGCCGGCGAGCAGGATCGCCGACTTGACCTGCGCCGAGGCGATCGGGCTCGCATAGGCCATCGGCAGGAGTTGGTCGGAGCCGGTCATGGTGAGCGGCAGGCGGTCGCCGTCGACGGCGGTGAAGCGCACCCCCATCTCGCCGAGCGGACGCAGCACCCGGCCCATCGGGCGCCGCCGCAGCGACGCGTCGCCCGTGAGGGTCGACGGAAAGCCGTGGCCCGCCAGCACGCCCATCAACAGCCTGACGCCGGTGCCGGAATTGCCGAGATCGAGCACGTCGATGGGCGCCCTGAGACCGCCGACGCCGACGCCGTGGACGCGCACCGCATCGCCGGATCGTTCGATGTCCACACCCAAGGCCGTGAGCGCGCCCCAGGTGGCGCGTACGTCCTCGCCTTCGAGCAGTCCGCGCACGATGGATCTGCCGCTGGCGAGCGCACCCAACAACAGGGCGCGATGCGAGATCGATTTGTCGCCGGGAACGGCGGCGCTGCCGCCGAGGCGGCCGCTGGGGCGGGCGATGAGACGCATGGGGACCGTCGTCGGTGAGGCCTTGGGCTCGTCTAATAGTTTTGACAGCCATGATCGAACGTGGCAATCGCCGCGCCGGATTCCGACGCAACAGGAGCGCGACCCTTGGTCAAGCCGGAGTGGGGCACGAAGCGGGTCTGTCAGTCCTGCGGTGCCAAGTTCTACGACTTCCAGCGCATGCCCATTCTCTGCCCCGCCTGCGGGGCCACCTTCGAGCTGGAAGCGCTGACCCGTTCCCGGCGTCCCCGGGCGGCTCCCCGTGTCGCGGCCGTCGCCCCCGTCGAAGCGGTGGCCGACGAGGAGGAGGATCTGGAGAAGCTCGAGGTCGACGACGAGGCCGACGCCGACTTCGAGAGTGCGGACGAGTTGGGCGAGGACGGCGACGTCGGCGACGTCATCGCCCCCGACACCGACGACGACGAGGCGCGCTGACCGTCATCTGCGGGCATCATCCGGGAGCGGAGGCTCACGCCTTGGGGCGCCTCCGGCGAACGGCCCCTGCGTGCCGGGCGCCCGTCGGAGGCGCCTGCGCTACATGGCAAGTACCATGAGCCCGAGCACGCCGCAGACGATGGCCGCCAACACCGCGCCGACGATCGTTGCCTGACGCACGCCCGTCCGCAGCCAGTCTCGCTCCACGCCCGCCTCCTTCCAAGGTGAGTGATGAAGGAGCGGAGCTAGCTCGAAGGGACTGGCCGCCCACGCGCCGACGGTCGCACCCTCAGCGCGAGGCCAACACCACGAGCGCCACGACGAGGGCGTGCAGCACGAGCAGGCCCGCCCCGATCAGGACGGCGCCACGCACCGCGGCGCGAAGGTCGTGGCGGGCCATGGTCCAACCCTACGCCTTGCCGTAGCCGCCGCCGGCCGGGGTCTGGAGCACCAGCGCGTCGCCGGCATGGACGTGGCGGCGGTCGCGGCCGCCCATCTCGTCCACGCTGCCGTCGGCGCGTTCGATCCACTGCCGGCCGACCGCCCCCGACTCGCCGCCGTCGAGGCCGAAGGGCGGGACGGTGCGATGATTGGCGAGCACGATGACCTCCATCGGCTCGTGGAACACGAGCTTCCTGATCGTGCCGTCGCCGCCCTTGTGCCGCCCCTTGCCGCCGGAGCCGTGGTTGATGCGGTGGTAGGCAAGCGTGACGGGAAAGCGCAGCTCCAAGAGTTCCGGGTCGGTCAGCCGCGAGTTGGTCATGTGGGTGTGGACGGCCGAGGTGCCGTCGTAGTCGGGGCCGGCTCCGGCCCCGCCGCAGATGGTCTCGTAGTTCTGGTAGGTGGCGTTGCCGTAGGTGACGTTGTTCATCGTGCCCTGCGCCGCCGCCATCACGCCCAAGGCCCCCATCATGGTGTTGGTGATCCACTGCGAGGTCTCGACGTTGCCGGCGCAGCAGGCGGCGGGCCAGGTGCAGTTGATCATCGAGCCCTCCGGAATGACGAGGTCGATGGGCAGCAGGCAGCCCTCGTTGAGCGGGATGTCGGCGTCGACCAGCGTGCGGAAGACGTAGAGCACGGCGGCCCGCGCCACCGCCGCCGGGCAGTTGAAGTTGTTCTCGGCTTGCGGCGACGTGCCGGTGAAGTCGACCTTGGCGCGGCGCGCCGCTTTGTCGATCGTCACCTTCACGTGGCACTCCTGGCCCATGTCGTTGGCGTAGACGAACGCCCCGTCGTGCAGCCGGTCGAGCACGCGGCGGACCTGCTCCGCGGCATTGGCCTGGACGTGCTGCATGTACGCCTGGACCACGTCCAGGCCGAACTGCTCGACCATGCGCAAGAGTTCGCTCGCACCCTTGTGGCAGGCGGCGATCTGCGCCTGGAGGTCGGCCACGTTCTGATCGGGATTGCGCGCCGGGTAGGGGCCTGAGCGCAGCAGGTGCAGCAGCGCTTCCAGCCGCAGATCGCCCCCTTCCATCAGGGTGAAGTCGTCGAACAGCACCCCTTCCTGGTCGACATGGGTGCTGTCGGACGGCATCGAGCCGGGCGTGATGCCGCCGATGTCGGCATGGTGGGCGCGCGCGCCGGTGAGGAAGATCAGCCGCCCGCCCCGGTCGAACACCGGCATGATGACCGTGACGTCCGGCAGGTGCGTGCCGCCGTTGTAGGGGTTGTTGAGGGCCACCGCGTCGCCCGGCTTCAGCGCGCCACCGCGTGCCTTCAGCACGGCGCGCACGCTCTCGCTCATCGAGCCCAGATGCACCGGCATGTGCGGCGCATTGGCGACGAGATCGCCCTTGGGGTCGAACACCGCGCAGGAGAAGTCCAGCCGCTCCTTCACGTTGACCGAATAGGCCGTGTTCTGGAGCGTCGTGCCCATCTGCTCGGCCACCGTGCGGAAGAGGTTGTTGAACACCTCGAGCATGATCGGGTCGGCATCCGTGCCGACCGCCACCTGCCGCGCCGCCTTCTGCCGGCGTTCCAGTACCAGATGGTCGCGGTCGTTGACCGAGGCCCGCCATTCCGGTTCGACCACGACGGTGGTCGTGTCGGCAACGATCAGGGCCGGGCCGTCGACCTCGTCGAACGGCCGGAGGTCGCGCCGCGCGTAGACCGGCGCCTCGTAGGTCGCGGCCGGTGCGTGCGGCGCCGGGCTGGTGAAGAGGCCAACGTGGCGGCCCGGCTTGGGCGCCGCGTCGGCGAGGTAGGGCACCATCGCCTCCGCCGGCTCGTCGATCGCCTCCATCTCGCCGATCGCCTCGACCGCGACCTGCTCGACGACGAGGTCGCGTCCCTTCACCACGAAGCCGTAGCGGCTCTTGTGCTCGGCCTCGAACGCCGCGCGCAGTGCGTCGGCATCGCCCATCGCCACCTCGAGCGCCGTGACCGTGCCGGCATAGCGCAGGTGGACGCGCGTCTCGGTCTCGAGCCGGGCGTCCGGCACGTCCTGGGCGCGCAGCTCGGCCCGCGCTTCCTCGATCAGCGCCGCCTCGACGTCGCGCAGCGCCAGGATCAACGCGTCGTCCAGGACCGCCTCGACCGAGCGCTGGCGCAGCGTCCGGATGTCGGCGAGGCCGATGCCGTAGGCCGAGAGGACCGAGGCGAAGGGATGGATCATCACCCGCCGCATGCCGAGCGCGTCGGCCACGGCGCAGGCGTGCTGGCCGCCGGCGCCGCCGAAACAGACCAGGGTGTAGCCCTGCACGTCGTAGCCCTTCTGGATCGAGATCTCCTTGATCGCGTTCGCCATGTTGTCGTTGGCGATGGTCAAGGCGCCGTGGGCCAGTTCCTCGATGGCATAGGCCGTGCCGGTCTCGGCCTCGATCTCGCGGGCCAGGGCCTCGAACTTCGCTCGCGCGGCGGCCTCGTCGAGCGGCTGGTCGGCGTTCGGGCCGAACACGGCGGGAAAGGCTCCCGGCAACAGCTTGCCGGTGACCAGGTTGCAGTCGGTGACGGTGAGCGGCCCGCCCTTCCGGTAGCAGGCGGGACCCGGGTTGGCGCCCGCACTCGCCGGGCCGACCCGGAACTTGCCGCCCTCGAAGGCGAGGATCGAGCCGCCGCCGGCGGCAACCGTGTGGATCGCCATCATCGGCGCCCGCATCCTGACCCCGGCGACCTCGGTCTCGAAGCGCCGCTCGAGCTGGCCTGCATAGTGCGTCACGTCGGTCGAGGTGCCGCCCATGTCGAAGCCGATGATCTTCTCGAAGCCGGCCAACGCCGCCGTCTTGACCGCCCCCACCACACCGCCCGCCGGCCCCGAGAGGATCGCGTCCTTGCCGTGGAAGCGCCTCGCGTCGACCAGCCCGCCGTTGGACTGCATGAACATCAGCCTGCCGTCGCCGGTCGCCGCCGCCACCCGGTCGACGTAGCGGCCGAGGATCGGCGAGAGGTAGGCGTCGACGACGGTCGTGTCGCCGCGCCCGACGATCTTGAGGAGCGGCGAGGCCCGGTGGCTGAGCGAAACCTGGATGAAGCCGACCGCCCTTGCGATCTCGCCCAGGCGCCGCTCGTGGTCGGCGAAGCGATAGGCGTGCATCAGCACGATGGCGATGCCGCGAAAGCCGGCGTCGTAGGCGGCGCGGAAGTCGGCTTCGGCCTTCGCCTCGTCGAGCGGTGTCGTCACCTCGCCCGCCGCGTCCACCCGCTCTTCGACCTCGATCACGCGGCCGTAGAGCTGGCTCGGCAGGACGATGCGCCGGGCGAAGATGTCGGGCCGCTGTTGGTAGCCGATCCGGAGCGCGTCGCCGAAGCCCTGGGTGATGGCGAGCACCGTCCGCTCGCCCTTGCGCTCCAACAGCGCGTTGGTCGCGACCGTGGTGCCCATCTTGATCGCGTCGATCTCGGCGGCCGGCAGCGGCGTGCCGTGGGCCACGCCCAGCACGCGGCGAATGCCCTCGATGGCGGCATCCTCGTAGTGCTCCGGGTTCTCGGACAACAGCTTGGTGACGCTCAGCCCCCCGTCGGGCGCCTTGGCGACGACGTCGGTGAAGGTCCCCCCACGGTCGATCCAGAACTGCCAACGCGCCACGGCCGTCTCCCTCGCTGTTCCCCGGTGATAGCCGACGCAGCGTGACCGGTCAGCCGCCTCGAGCGGAAGGGACGGCTTGCGCCGCGTTGCCGCTTGGCGCAGGTGCAGTGGGGACGGGAGGAACGGCGGCGTGCGCTATTTCTGGTTGGGTCTCGGTTGGTCGTGCGTGGGCTTGGCGATGGTCGGCGCGACCATGCCCGTGCTGCCGACCGTGCCGTTCCTGCTGGTCGCCGTCTGGGCCTTCTCCAAGGGCTCGCCCGCCGCGCGCGAGTGGCTGTTCCGCCACGAGAAGTTCGGCCCGATGCTGCAGGCGTGGTGCGAGCAGGGGGCGGTGCCGCGCAGCGCCAAGATCGCCTCCGCCGTCGCCATGGCCGCCAGCTATGCGCTGATCGTCGCGATCACCGACTTCCCGCTCTGGGTGCTGGTTCTCAAGGGCCTTCTGTTCGTCGCCATCGCCCTGTTCGTCGCCACCCGTCCCGAGCCCGTTCCCCAGCCGCGGACGGTGGAGTGACGCGACCGGAGGGCGGCGACGGGTGGCACCCTTGGCCGGCGGTTCAGGCGTCGAGCCCGCCCATCCGGCAGATGCGCTGCCATGCCGCATCCGGGATCGGCATGACCGACAGGCGGGACTGGCGGACGAGGGCGAGGTCGGCCAACTCGGGCGTGGCCTTGATCGAGGCGAGGGGGACGGGTTCGGGCAGCGCCTTCAGGGGGGCGACGTCGACCTGCACGAACTTGCCGCTCGGATCGTCGGGCGCCGGGTAGGCGGTGCGCACCACCTCCATCGTCCCGATCACGGCGGGATCGGTGACGGAGCGGTAGAAGAAGGCCCGGTCGCCCACGGCCATCGCCCGCATGTTGGCGGCGGCCTGGTGGTTGCGTACGCCGTTCCATTCGGTGCGGCCGTCGGCCACGAACCGTTCCCAGGAGTAGTCGCCCGGTTCCGTCTTGAAGAGCCAAAAGGCCATCGCTCGTCCCTCGTCGCTGCGCGTCGGCATCGGAAGCTAGCCGGCCGGCGCGCGACCGCCTATCCCGGCGCGGGCACGATTGCGAGGTGGGCATGGCGGACGGCACGGCGGGCGGGGGCGAGGTCGGGCGCGCGACGCTCGTCGGTTTCGGTGCGGTGCTGCTGTGGGCGCTGCTGGCGCCGCTCGCGGTGCTGAGCGACGGCCTGCCGCCCTTCTTCACCACAGGACTCGCCTTCGCCGTCGCCACCTCGGTGGGCCTCGTCGACCTCGCCCGGCGGGGGCGGCCGTGGCGCGAGGCGCTGGCGCCGAGGCCGATCAATTGGGCCTTCGCCACGGCGGGCCTGTTCGGCTTCCACGCGCTCTACTTCACCGCACTCAGGGTGGCGCCGCCGGTCGAGGCGAGCCTGATCATCTATCTGTGGCCGCTCTACATCGTGCTGTTTCAGGCGCTGTTGCCGGGCGGCAGCCTCCGGCCGCGCCATGCGGTCGGGGCGACCATGGGGCTGGTCGGCACCGCCCTGCTGCTCACCCGCGACGGTGCGCCGGCCTTCGGCGACGTCGACGCGCTCGGCTATGCCACGGCCTTCGCCGCCGGGCTCACCTGGGCCACCTATTCCGTGCTCAATCGGCGCGTCAACGCGGGCGTCAGCACCGATGCCGTGACGGGCTTCTGCGCCGCCACGGCGATCCTGGCCCTCGTGGCCCACGTCCTGGTCGAGCCTGCGGCAACACCCACCTGGCGCGACGGGCTCGCGGTCGTGGCGTTGGGGCTCGGCCCCGTCGGGCTCGCCTTCTTCCTCTGGGACCACGGCACCAAGCACGGCGATCTGCGGGCGCTGGGGGCCTCGGCCTACGCCGCGCCACTGCTCTCCACCTTGCTCCTGGTCACCATGGGAGCGGCGCCGGCCACCTCGGCTCTGGCCCTCGCCTGTGCCCTGATCGTCGGCGGTGCGGCCTGGGCGTCGGGCGATCTGTGGCGGCGTCGATGAGAGGGCGCCATGCACGCCACACGCTCGCCCGGAGTCCGGTCTCGAGCTAGGTCTCGACCTTTAGCCCGAACCTATCGCTCGCTCGAGGCCACGCTGCCCCATGCTCGGTTTTTTCGTGCTCGTCCTTCTGCTGCTGTTCGTCGGCGAGGCGCTGTCGGCGGCGCTCGTGCCCATCGTGCCCGGCCCCATCGTCGGCATGGGGCTTTTGCTCCTGTTCTTGATCGTTCGCCGTGGCGTGCCCGCGAGCTTCGCCGCCCCCGCCAACGGCCTCGTCGGGCTCCTCACCCTGTTCATCCTGCCGGCGAGCATCGGCATCGTCGCCGAGTGGGGCCTCGTCGGCGATGCGTGGCCGGTCTATCTGGCGGTGGCGGTCGCAGGCTCGATCGTCACCGGCGTCGTCGCGGCGCTGTTGGGTGCGCTGTTGCTCGGACGCGGCCGGTCGTGAGCGATCTGCCGCTCGACTGGAACCTCTTCTGGCTGCTCTTCACGCTGACGGCCTTCTGGCTCGGCAGTCTCGCCTATGCGCGGAGCGGCAAGCACCCGGTTCTCAACCCGATGATCGTCGCCGGCATCATCGTCGTGCCGGCGCTGCTCCTGACCGGCACCGCCTACGCCACCTATGCCGAGAGCGTCGAGGTGCTGCGCTGGCTCACCGGTCCTGCCATCGTCGCCCTTGCCGTGCCACTCTATCAGAGCCTCACCCAAATCCGCCGCGCGTTCTTCCCCTCCCTGGCCGTCATCGTCCTCGGTGCGGCGTGGTCGATGGCGAGCGGGGCGGTGGCGATGCAGCACTTCGGCGCCGACCTTCCGGTCGTCCTGGCGATGACGCCCAAATCGGTGACGACGCCGGTGGCCATGGAGATCGCCGGCCGGCTCGGTGCGCTGGAGGCGGTGACGGCCTTGTTCGTGGTGACGGCGGGGGTCACGGGCGCCCTGACGAGCAATGCCATCTGTAATCTTTTCGGCATCCGCGACCACCGCGTTCACGGCCTCGTCCTCGGCATCACGGCCCACGTCCTGGGTGTGGCGCGCGGCTTTTCCATCTCCGCCGAGATGGGCACCTTCGCCGCCGTCGGCATGGGCATCACGGCCATCCTCGCGGCCCTCCTCCTGCCGCCGATCGCCGCTTTGGTGCTCTGACGCAGGGGCCTTCCCGACGCATCGACGCCCACCCGCCGTCGAGCCGATCGCTGCCTCGTCTCGCCCGCACGCAAGGCTACTCCTCGCCGGAGGCATGGTCCAAGCGCCGCCGCCGTGCGAGGCCAAGGGCGGCAAGGCCGGCGCCCAGCATGAGGGCCGCCGGTGGCAGTGGCGTTACGGTGAAGGCGACGTTGTCGATGCCGACGTTGTAGGCGGTCTCCCAGCGGATCAGGAGCCCGTCCGGGTGGGTGATGTCCAGATTGGCGAAGCTGCGGGTCGCGGGTCGCGGCTCCACCGCCTGGTGGTGGAACAGCGGCGTCGTCAGGTCGTCGATGCCGAACACCGCCACCTGCCAGGGATCGTTGCGCCCCAGATAGTCGCCGAAGTCCATCCCGTGCAGGGTAACCGGCTGGCCGTTGAGCGGGACGAGGGCGATCTCGGCGGCACCGGTGCCGCCGATGCCGCAGCAGAAGGCGACGTCGACCAGGTCGCCATAGCCCGTCGCCCAGTAGCGGAGGTGGTCGTCGAGCCGCCGGACGGCGCTTTGCAGCGCCTCGATGGCACCGTAGCGAACGTCCACCACGCCCGGCACGTCGCCATGATCCGGCGGGATCGGCTCCGAGCCCACGATCGGGGCACCGGACGGACCCAGCAGGCCTGCGAAGGTGAGAACGACGGTCGTTGCCGTGGCCGAGGCCGGGGCGATTGCCCAGGCAAGCGCAGCGCCGAGGATGACTGCACGCATGATGTCGCTCCTCCCCGAACAGGAGGGCCTTGCATAACACAAAAATGACCATTTGGCAGTACATGAGCGACCTTGCCGTGGCTCAGCCGCTCTCGTCCAGCGTGAACAGCGCCTGCGGCTTGGCGACGCCGCGCAGCGCGTAGCGGCCGACGCCGACGAGCCGCGCGCGGTCGGCGTCGCTCGTAGCGTCGTGGAAGGCCGAGGACAGAACGAGGCCCTGGTCCAGGGCGCGCGCCATGTCGCACAGCCGGGCGGCCTCGTTCACCGCCGGGCCGATCACGGTGAAGTCGAGCCGGCTTGCCGAGCCGACATTGCCGTAGAACACCTCGCCCCGGTGCAGCGCAAGGCGGAGCGCGGTCACCGGCAGGCCCGCCGCGGCGCGCTCGGCGGTGAGCGCTCGGGTCGCGGCCAAGGCCGTCGTCGCCGCGTCGAGGGCGGCGCCCGGGGCGGCTGCCGGAAAGGTGGCGAGGATGCCGTCGCCCATGAACTTCGAGACCTCGCCGCCGGCGGCCTCGATGGCAGCCACGGTGACGTCGGTGTAGGCGTTCAACAGGTCGATCAGCCGGGCGCGGGGCTCGGTGTCGGCGAGGCGCGTGAAGCCTTGGAGGTCCGACGCCCAGATCACGGCCTCCAAAGGCTCGGCGACGCCCCGCTCGACCGCGCCTGCCAGGACGCGGAGGGCAACGTCGCGGCCGAGATAGGTGGTGAGCAGGCTCTCGGCGGTCCAGCTCAGGCTGGTCGCCTTCACGCCCAGTTCCAGGATCGGCAGCGCGTCGCGCAGCTGCGTCACCTGCGCGTCGTCGAAGCCGCCCGGCCGGTCGGTGGTCCAGGCCGACATGATGCCCTCGCCGGCCCCACGGTCGGCGAACGCCGTCTTGAGGACCAGGTACTCGGTCGCGCCGCCGGCGCGCTGTTCGCGGAGGAGCGGAAAGCGGTCCAACCCCTCGCCCCGCTCCAGCCGGTAGCGGAGCAGGGACTCGTCGCTCAGATACAGCGGATAGAGCGGGCTTGCCGTCCAGCCCTCGAACGCCGTGCGGTCGATGCTCGAGGCCACCGCCTCGCCGCCACGCTCCCAGACGAAGGCGCGGGCGCGCAGCAGGGGGTGCAGGCTCTGCACGGTGACGTAGGCGCGCAGGAGCGGCAGGCCCGCGGCCACGAGCCCGAGGGCGAAGCGCTGCACGAGCTGCTCGCCGGCCTCGCCGCGCACGCCGGCCGCCGCCAGTTCGGCCGCGAACGGCACGGTGGTCGTCGGCTGCGGTGGGGGGCTTGCTGTCCGCATCGTCACCCCCCGGGCGGCTGGCTGGCCCGGACGCGGCGCAGGCGTTCGCGGTGGAGGACGTAGAGGCCGCTGCCGGCGATCAGGGCGGCGCCGAGGAAGGTCCAGGCGTCGGGCAGCTCGCCGAACAGCCAGAAGCCGACGATGGTTGCCCAGATGAGCTGGCTGTAGCTGAACGGCGTGACGAAGGAGGCGGGCGCGCGGGCGAGGGCGCCGATCATGGCGAGGTGGCCGGCGGCGCCGAAGGCACCGGAGAGCGCCAGCAGCGCCCAGCCGGCGAGATCGGGCGTCTGCCAGAAGAAGGGCACGGCCGCAGTCGAGACCACGGTGCCGACGAGGCAGGAGTAGAACAGGGAGACCAGCGGCGGCGCGGTGTCGCCGACGACGCGGGTCATGATCTGATAGAGCGCGTAGCAGACCGTGCAGACGATGGCGGCGAGCACTGCCGGATGCACCGCCTCGAAGCCGGGACGAACGATCACCAGGGCACCGAGAAAGCCGATGGCGACGGCGCTCCAGCGGCGAATGCCGACCGTCTCGCTGAGCGCCAAGGCGGCGAGCGCGGTGACGAAGATGGGCGTCAGGAACATGATCGACGCGACCTCGGCGAGCGGCAGGTAGCGCAGCGCCAGAAAGGACGAGGCGGTGGCGCCGAACATCATCAAGGAGCGCGCGACCTGGGTGGCCGGCCGGTCCGGGCGGAGGATCAGGGGTAGGTGGCTGCCCAGCATGACGACGACGATGACGAAGTGGGCGAGGTAGCGGCCCCAGACGATCTGCACCGTGCTGTAGTCGGTGGAGAGGAACTTCACCGTCGAGGTCATGCCGACGAAGCAGGCGGCCGCCGTCAGCACCAGGATCACGGCGACGCCGTCGCTCGTGGCGGTGGCGCCCGCCGGCCGGCTCAGCACGACCACGCGTCCGGCAGCGGAGCACCGACGGGAGCATTCCAGGCGAAGCGACGACGGTTTATCATGAAGGAACTCGGCGGCGATCGATCCGGGCAGGTTAGGCGTGTCGACGGTGGATGGGAACGGCACCGCGCTCGGCCACCGGCTGGAGCGGGGGGCGAGCGGTCACACCTTCGTCAACGCGCTCACCGGGTCGGGGGCGATGTGGGAAGCGGCCATTGCGCCGGCACTGCGCGCGAAGGGCCACGGCACGCTGACCGTCGATCTGCCGGGCCAAGCGGAAAGCCCGTTGCCACCCACGGCGACCGTCACCGCCGACGACCTGACCCGGGCGACGGCCGGCATCGTCCGGGCACTCGCCCCCGCCGGCCCTGCTCGCCATCGGCTTCTACAACACGACGATCACCCAGTATTTTTTGGCTGGGCGGGCTGGCGGCTGCGCCCGACATCACCCGCGCCTCGTACCTGTTCTTCTTGAAGCCGGTGATCGCCGCCGTGCTCGTGCTCGTCGTCCTGCACACCGACCCGACGCCGATCGAGTGGCTCGCGATCCTGATCATTTGTGGGGCGGTCGCGGCCGAAGCGCTCGTCAGCGAGTGGCAGCGTCGCCGGCGATCGGTGCGGCAGCCGGCGTGAAGCGCCCGAGCCAGTCCTCGACGCGCCGCTCGTTCTGGCCGAAATCCGAACGCCCGTAGATCGAGCGGCTGTAGATGCAGAGCGTGGCACCGTCCGGCGGCACCTCGACGAACGCGATCTGGATCACGTCGGGAAAGCGCAGGACGGCCGTTCGCTGCACGTAGAGATAGCGGTGGCCCTGGGCGTCCGCGGCGATCAGGCTGGTGCGCGGTTCCTCGCGCAAGGCATCCACCCAAAGCGCTTCCAGCTCTGCCAGGGACACCGGATAGACCGGCGGCTCGCGGTCGACCGTTGCCGTGGTGAGGTGGGCCGGGCAGACGAGGTAGGTATTGGGCGTGGTCGGCCGCTCCAGCATGGCGAGGTCAGCGAAGTGCTGTTCGCCGGGGCTGCAGGCGGTGAGCCAGGCGAGCATCAAGAGCAGCGATAAGGGGCGCATGGAGCCGCAGCGGCGATCATGGCGTGACGTGGACCCGTTCGATGGACGTGGCACGGCCGGTTGCCCGGTCGACCTCGACGGCGACGCCCCAGAGCTCGGCGGCGCCGTTCGCCGGCTCCATCCGCGGCCCCGGGAGATCGCTGGTGAAGCGCTGGATCGAGATGGCCTTGTCCATGCCGATGACGCTGTCGTAGTCGCCGCACATGCCGAGATCGGTAACGTAGGCGGTGCCCCCCGGCAACACCCGCGCATCGGCGGTGGGGCAGTGCGTATGGGTGCCCGCGACCAGCGTCGCCCGGCCGTCGAGATGATGGCCCATGGCCTGCTTCTCGGCGGTGATCTCGGCATGCACGTCGACGACGACGGCAAGGTTGCCGGTCATGGGGTAGCGCTCCAGCAGCGCGTCGACGGCGCGGAAGGGGTGGTCGACCGGTTTCATGTGGATGCGGCCGAGGACCTGCACGACCAGCACGCGCGCGCCGGTGGGCGTTTCCACCGCGGTCCAGCCGCGGCCGGGCGTGCCGCTCGCCATGTTGAGCGGACGGAGGAGCCGAGGATCGCCGTCGATGTAGGGGATCAGCTCGCGCTGGTCCCAGACGTGGTTGCCGGTGGTGATGACGTCGGCCCCGGCGCCGTAGAGCTCGTCGCAGATCTTCGGCGAGATGCCGAAGCCGCCGGCCGCGTTCTCGCCGTTGACCACGACGACGTCGGCGCCAAGGTCGCGGCGGAGTGCGGGCAGCCGCTCGACCAGGAGCTGGCGGCCGCTGCGGCCGACCACGTCGCCCATGTGCAGGAGCCTCATCCGGCAGCGAAGGCCACGAGGCCCTCCTCGGTCGCGAGGTGGGTCAACCGCTGATCGAACTCGTCGTGCGGCAGCCGGTCGACGCGCTGGGCGGCGAAGACCACGCCGATCGCGGTGATCGGGTGCAGGCGTTCGATCGTCCGGTCGTAGAAGCCGCCGCCATAGCCCAGCCGGTAGCCCTCCGCGTCGACGGCAAGGGCGGGGACCAGCAAGACGTCCGGCCGCAGTTCGGGCGCGCCGGCCGGCGGCTCCTCGACGCCGAAGCGCGCGGGCTCCAGCACCAGGGCGGGGGTCCAGCGGTGAAAGCACAGGGGCTCGCCGGGCCCGACGACCCGCGGCAACAGCGCCACGCGGCCTGCCTGGTGCCAGTCGGCCAGCAGGGGGCGGAGGTCGACCTCGCCGCCGAGGGGCCAGTACCCGGCCACGGCTGCGTCGGGCAAGCGCTCCAGAAAGGTCGCCAGATGGCCGCGCAGCGCGGCGCCGGCGGCGGCCTGCTGGGCGGCGCTCAAGCGGGCGCGGCGGGCTCGCGCACGGCGCCGCGCCTCGGCCTTGGCGGCCGCACTCATCGAGGCGCGAATTCCGGGTGACGGGAGCCACCTCG
>JBJHBG010000048.1:0-34586 GCA_050485385.1 Geminicoccaceae bacterium
CGCATCGCCGTCGGCGGCATCGCCGCCGAACTGGCCTGGCCGGAGACGATCCGCACCTCGCCGAGCCGTGCCGGGCGCGGGGGGCTGGGCGTCCTGTCGGCCAACGAAGAGGCGAAGCGCACGACGACGACGGGCGAGGACGAGACCAAGGAGGGCGGCGGCATGCCGCCCCCGGTCTATCCGCCGAACGGGCCGCGCGACGAGAAGTCCCGGCTCGTGCCGATCCTGGTCGGACTTGCGCTGCTCGCCGCCATCGGCGGTGGTGCCTTTTGGTATCTGAGCCAGGAGGAGGACGCGGTGGCGGTGGTGCAGCCCGAGCCGCTGACGACGCCGGGTCCGTTGCCGACGCCCGCACCGATCACGACGCCGGCACCCGCCCCGGTCGCCGGCTGCGATACCGACAGCCTGACGGCGGCCCGTGCCCTGCCGCCGGCCGAAGGCTTCGCCCAGGTCCGCGCCTGCGGCACCGAGGGCGATCCCGAACTGCGGTTCCAGGTGATCGAAGCGGCGGCGGACGCCGGGCTGGCCGAGGCGGTGGCGATGATCGGCCGCTGGTACGACCCGGCCGAGGCGGAGGCCGTCGGCTCCGGCTTCACCAGCCGCGATACCGCCCAGGCGGCCCGCCACTATCACGAGGCCGCCAACGCGGGCTATGCGCCGGCCAACGAGCTTCTGCAAGCCGCCTGCGCCGGCCTCGATCCGACCTTGGACCCGACCCACGAGATCGCTCGAGACCTGTACTGCAACTGAGAGGACATCCGGAAAGGGAGCACCGCCATGCCCTTCCTGCGCAGCTTCATCCTGGCGGCCTTCGTCGTGTTCGGTGGTCTCGCACCGCCGTCGGCGTTTGCCGAGGACCGCCGCCCGCTCCTGGTCGAGGACCGCCAGACCGTCTACCAGCGGGTGCTGACCCGGCCGGCCGCCACCCTGCACGCCGAGCCGGACGGCGGCGTCGTCGAGACGTTCTCGCCGTTCGAGCCGCTCTACGTCTACGATCGCGGCGCCGAGTGGCTGGAGGTCGGCCGCTCGATGTTCCGCGGCCCGGACGGCTGGGTGCGGACCGAGGCCGTGGTGCCGTGGCGACAGAACATCGTGGCCGCCTTCACCAATCCCGCCGGCCGTGAGCGCAACCTGTTCTTCGACGAGCGCGAGCAACTGCAGTTCGTGCTCAACCACGAAGCCAGTGTCGAAACCGCGGAGCGTTACCGAACGGCGTCGATCGACGGTGCGCCCATCCCCGAAAGCGGCGTGCTGGCGGTCGAACCGGGCGAGTTCGTCGACATCAGGAACCGCTTCTACCTCCTGCCGATCCTCGACTTCGTCGAGGACTTCCACCCGATGACCTTCGACCCGTTCTTGATGCTGAAGGTTGCCTCGCTACCGCTCGACGACGAGCCGGTGCTCGGCGACCCGACGCCCGACACCATGGCCGACTTCGACGCCGCCGTGGTCTTCGTCATCGACACCACGATGTCGATGGACCCGTTCATCGACGAGACGCTGGACCAGATGCGCGATGCGGTGAACCGCATCGGCGACACCGACATCGGGGAGCGCGTGCATTTCGGATTGTGGGGCTTCCGCGACAGCGCCGAGGCGGCCCCCGGCCTGGACTACCGCACCCGCGAGTACCTGCCGCTCGCCCGCCGCGACGGCTTCGATGCCATCATCGAAGCGCTCGACGGCATGGAGGCGACCCGAACCAACAGCCCCGGCTTTCCCGAGGACAGCATCGCCGGCGTCGAGGATGCCATCGAGAAGACCAACTGGGCACCGGACGGCCGCGCCTTCGGCGGGCGCTACGTGGTGCTGGTGACGGATGCCAGCCCGAAGGCACCGGGCGACCCCAACGCCCGCTCCGACCTCGATCCGCGGTCCTTGCAGGAGCGGGCGCGCGAGTTGGGCATTGCCATCATGACGCTGCACCTGAAGACCCCGTCCGGCGCCGCCAATCACGGCGCCGCAGAGAACGCCTACCGCACCCTGTCGCGGTTCGACGACGCCACCTTCTACTACCCGATCGAGGGCGGCGAGCGCGAGGCCTTCGGGCGGCAGGTGCGCGCCTTCGTGGACGGCTTCAGCAACCACGTCCGCGAGGCGATGGGCGAGGCGCCCGAGCCCACCGGCGTCGAGGACCCCAACCTCGACCGACTGGGACTGGCCATGCGGCTCGCCTATCTCGGCGAGCGCACCGGTGCCGGGGCACCGCCGGTGTTCGAAAGCTGGGTGTCGGACAAGGCGCTCGAGGACGGCCGCGTCAACGCCCTGCAGCCGCGTCTGCTGATCACCAAGAACGAACTCTCCACCCTCAGGACGGTGGTCCATACCGTGCTCGACCTCGCCGAACGCGGCCAAGGCGGGCGCGATCAGGTGAGCTTCTTCAATCAGATCAAGGAGGCGATGGTCCGGATGTCGCAGAACCCGGACACGCTCGTCCATACCGACTTCGACACACTCGGCGGCGCCTTCGGCGAGGTGCTGGCCGATCTGCCCTACCAGTCGGAGATCATGGAGATCACCGAATCGCGCTGGATGAACTCGAGCACGCTGCAACGCGAGGTGCTCGACCGGCTGCGCGGCCGTCTCCTGCTCTACGAGCGCTGGCACGACGACCCCGCCAACTGGACGGCACTCGCCGAGAACGCACCGGACGGCGAGCACGTCTTCGCCATGCCGTTCTCCGCACTGCCCTGAGCCGGCCATGCGGCTCGTCGTCGAACGCCTGGAGAAGACGCTGAGCGACGGGGCGCGCCGCTTCACCCTGGCCGTGCCGCACTTCGCCGTGGCCAGCGGCGAGACCGTGGCCCTGATCGGGCCTTCCGGATCGGGCAAGACCACGTTCCTGGAGGTGCTGGGCCTGGTCGGCGCGCCCGGCGAGGTCGGCACCTTCCGGCTGGAGAACGCGAGCGAGCACGTCGACCTCGCCGCCTTGTGGTCGGCCCGCGATCGTGGCGCGCTCGCCCGACTGCGGGCGCGGCGCTTCGGCTTCGTGTTGCAGACCGGCGGCCTGTTCGGCTTTCTCGACGCGCAGGCCAACGCGGGCCTGTCGCCGCACCTGCTCGACGCGCCGGCGGCCGAGCGGGTGGCCACGCTCATGGCCCGGCTGGGCCTGGAGGACGTGGCTGCGCTGCGGCCGGCCAAGCTCTCCATCGGCCAGCGGCAACGGGTGGCCATCGTCCGGGCCTTGGCACACCGCCCGGCCTTCGTCATCGCCGACGAACCCACCTCGGCGCTCGATCCGGCCAGCGCCGACGTCGTCCTCGCCCTGCTCCTGGAGCTGGCGGCCGAGCAGGCCACGGCCGTCATCCTCTCCTCGCACAACCTCGACCTGGTCGACCGCCACGGCCTGAGGCGGGCGACCATCGCGCGGCGTCCGGCCGAGGCGGGCCACTACGTCGCGGCGTTGGAGGCGGCATGAAGCTGGTCCGCCTCGCGCTGGCCGACCTCTTCCACGAGCGGGTGCATCTCGCCTGCTCGGTGGCGATGATCATGGGCGTGGTGGTGCCGCTCGCCATCCTGTTGGGGGTCAAGACCGGCGTGTTCGCAGCGCTGATGGACGACCTCCGGGCCGACCGCGAGATCCTGCGCATCACCATCCCGGGCGACCACCGCTTCTCGCTCGACGACGCGGCCGAGGTGCGGAGCTGGGCGGAGACGGGCTTCGTCGTGGTCAACACGCGGGCCATCGCCCGCCGCCTCAACGTCAAGCGCAGCGACGGCGACCGCATCCGCGGCATCGGCCTCGTGCCGACCGGCCCGGGCGACCCGGTGCTGCCATCGGGTACCGTGCTGACGGGCATGCAGGTGGCGGCATCGGCGAGCCTCGCGGCGCAGCTCGACCTCGCCCCCGGCGACCGGCTGGTGACCGCCATCGGCCGGGGCGAACCCGTGCGCGACCGGCTCGCGGTGACGCTCGAGGTGGCGACGGTGCTGCCGCGCGCGGCCCTCGACGGCGAGACGGTGCTGATGGACCCGGCGACCATGGACCTCTTCGAGGCCTATTACGACGGCTACGCCCTGCCTGGCTGGGGGCTGGAGGCGGGCCGCCCCCTGGCCGAGCGGACCGTCGAGTACGAATCGCTGCGGATCTACGCCCGCGATCTCGTCGACGTGGCGCCGCTGGAGGCCCGCCTGCGGGCGCGGTTCGACATCAACGCCAACTCCCGCGCAGCGCAGGTGGCGGGCGTGCTCAGCCTCGGCCGCAACCTCGACGTCGCGCTGTCCCTGGTGGCGCTGGCGGCGCTGGGCGGCCTCTTCGCAGCCCTCGTCTCCAGTTTCTGGGCGGTGGTGCAGCGCAAGCGTCTGATGCTCGCCACGCTCGGTCTGGTCGGCGTACCGCCGCTCGGACTGGCGCTGGTCCCGGTGGTGCAGGCGGCAGCGACAGCGTTTGCCGGCGCCGTGGCCTCGCTCCTCCTGCTCGGCGTCTTCGCCGTGATCGCCGATGCCCTCTTCGCCGGTGCCCTGCCCGCCGGCGCTTCGGTCATCCGGCTGCAACCGACGACGCTACTGGCGATCACCCTCGGCGTGGTGTTGCTGGCCGTGACTGCCGCGTTCCTCGCGGCGCGGGCCGCGGCCCGGCTCGATCCGGCCATCGTTATCCGGGAGGCCCAGACGTGAGACACCTGCTCGCCGCGCTCCTGCTGCTGGGTGCTCCGCCGGTTGCCGCCCAGGACGTGTCGTGGGACGCGCAGTTCTACGATCCGGCGGGCGACGCCGACCTCGTCCTGCCGATGCCTTGCGGCGGGGCGATGGCGTTTCAGCGGGTGGTGACGCCGGTGGCGCCCGACGACCCCTTGGCCGACCACGGCGTGCGTCTCGGCGCCGGCCAGCCCGAGACCGGCTATGTCGACTATCTGCGGCAGGAGCACCTGCGCGGCGGCTTCAGCGACGGCGCCAGCGGCGAGACCTGGTTCTACGTCGCCCGCTACGAGCTGACCCAGCTCCAGGCCCGCGCGCTGCGCGGCGACTGCGCGAGCCCGGACGTGCGCGGCACCCTGCCGGAGACGGGACTGAGTTGGTTCGACGCCGTCGACCTCGGCCGACGCTATACCGAATGGCTCAGGCGCGAGGCGGCAGAAGCCCTGCCCGCCGAGGACGGTACCCCGGGCTTCGTGCGGCTGCCCACCGAAACCGAATGGGAATACGCGGCGCGCGGCGGTGCTCGGGTGTCACCCACCGAGTTCCGCGGCCGGGTCTACCCGATGCAGGGCGCGCTGCACGAACATGCCTGGCATCAAGGTGCCGAGAGCGCACGTGGCCAGTTCCGGCCGGTCGGGCGGCTGGCCCCCAATCCGCTCGGTCTCCACGACATCTACGGCAACGCCGAGGAGCTGATGCTGGAGCCCTTCCGGATCAACAATCTCGGCCGGCCCGGCGGACAGGTCGGCGGCATCGTGACCCGTGGCGGCTCGATCTACAGCGACCCGAGCGCGATCTACGCGGCGCAGCGCCAGGAGTGGCCGCCGTTCGACGCCGCCACCGGCGCGGCCCAGGCGCAGGAGAGCTTCGGCGCCCGGTTCGTCGTGGCGACGCACGTGACGGTGACGCTGGAGCGCATCAACCACATCCGCACCCGCTGGCTGGAGCGGAGTGCTGCCGACCCCGAAGCGGTGGTCGATCCCATCGGCGAACTGGCCCGGCTGATCGACGCGGAGACCCAACCGGAACGGCAGGCGGCCCTGGAGGCCCTGCGTGGCGAGTTCCTGAGTGCCGAACGACTGCGCAACGAGGCCCGGCTGGAGACGCTGAAGGCGACGCTGTTCGGCGGCGCGGTCCTGATCGTGGCGCTGACCGACATCGAGGACCAGATCGCGCGCATCGAGGCCGCGCGCGACAACGTGGCGGAGTACGAGCGCGAGGCCATCGCCGCCGACGATGCCGACGACGCGGCGTTCTACGCCGAGCAATTGACGGTGATCGACCAGCGGCTGTTGGAGTTCGCCGAATCGCGCCGGCTGACCGCGCTGAGCTTCGAGCGGCTCCTGGTGTCGGCGGCGAGCCCAGACAACACCGCCACCCTCCGACGGCAGGCGCGCGACGTCCTGGACCTGGAGCTGGTCAGCCAGGAGCTGGGAACCATGCGCCCCTGGGTCCGCCGCTTCACCAGCGCCGCCGAATCCTACACGACCCGACCCGACACCCCCCTGGAGGCCATCATCGAGACCGTCGTCGATCGCTAGCGACCGAAGACGGCTTCAAAAGCGAAGGAGATTGGCCATGCCGATGAACGTTCGTCGGGCCCGCACCCCGCTATCGGCGATCATGGCCGCTGGCCTGGCGCTCGCCGGTTGCGCCACCAATCCGGACGGCACCACGTCCAACATCTTCAGCGACTTCGGCTCGGCCTTCGGCTCGTCGGACGAGGTCGCGCTGACGCCCGAGCAGCAGGCGCTGCGCGAGCAGGAGCGGGAGTACTCGCGGACGCGGCTGACCTCGGCCGCCGCCGGCGCCGGGATCGGCGCCCTGATCGGTGCGGCAATCGGTGCCGCAAGCGGCGGTGGGGCGCAGCGCGTCGCCACGGGAGCCGCCATCGGTGCCGGCGTCGGCGGCACCGCCGGCTATGTCGGCGGCACCTACCTTACCCGTGACCACGGCCGCTTCGTGGCCTCCAGGGACAGCCTTCAGGCCGACATCGACGCCGCGCGCGAGGACACCCAGCGCATGCAGCGCAACGTCCAGGTGGCCGAGGGTGCGCTGACCTCCCAGCGCGCCGAGATCGACCGGCTGAACGCCGACCTCCGCGCCGGCCGCGTCAGCGAGGACGAGGCGCGCCAGAAGGCCAACAACGCGGCCGCCGACGTCCGTGCCGTGCGCGCGCTCGCCGAGGAAAGCGAGCGCCGGGCGCAGAACCTCCAGCAGACCATCGCCGCCTACAATCAGGCCGGCGTCTCGACGGCGGAACTGCGCGGCGAGGCGCAGCGCCAGCAGCAGCAGGCGAGGCGCTTGCGCGAGATCGAACGCAACATGATCAACGTCATCGACCGCACACCGGCCAACGTGCGTCCGGTGGTCTGAGACGGGCGGCGGCCCGCACCGCCCCGCCGTCGACGCCACAGCGCCACCAACCGAGGACCACCGCCATGCGTCTCGTCCCTCCCCTCTCGACCGTCGCCGCCCTGGCGCTCGTCGCCTGCGCGCAGGGAACGGCCGACCCTTGTGCCACCGCCAACGCGCCCATCTCCTTCGCCAACCTGCTGAGCGCCAGCGCCAGCGGCAGCTACGACCGCTGCCTCGACCTGATGCGCGAGGACCTCGCCATCGCCCGCCTGGAGGCCCGCCAGATGGAGAACCGGGCCGCCGCGCTGCGGGCGGAATCGCAGCGTCTCGACGGCGAGCGCGCGGCGGCGGCGCGGCGCCTCGCGGAACTCAACGAGCGCCACGCCCAAGCCGTGGCGGAGCTGGAGCGGACCAGCGCCGAGCGCGTGGTGCAGCAGCGCGAGCTGGAGGCGCTGCTGGCCGAAGAACGCCGGCTCCGCGCCGAGGTACAAGCCCTCAACGACGGTGGCAGCGGCGCCACGGCGTCGGAGGCCCAAGCGATCGAACAGCGGCAACAGCGCCTGCGAAGCCAGATCCAGACGATTCTCGGCTAGGGCGCGCTCCGCGGTGACGGGCCGGCGCTCAGCCGTCGGCGAACGGGCGGAGGCTCGGCCAATGCGGCTCGGCGGCAGCACCCAGGCCGGGGCAAGCGAGCGAGCCGAGGGCGATGTCGCCGCCGGCGATGCGGAGGCGCACGCGCCCGCCGGAGCGATGGTAGAGGTCGGGGTGCGCTCCTAGGAAGGCCAGCGCCTCCGCCTCCGGAGCATCGCCGAAGCCGTCGACGTAGTGGTGCCCGTTGCGCTCGACATGGGTGCAGCCGACCAGCGTCGCGAGCGCCAAGTCCTCCTGCACCGCCAACCCCGCCTGGGTGGTCAGATCCTCGGCGGTGAGGAAGTAGCGGTCTTCGACTTCGTTCCACATGGCGACGCGCGCCCGGTTCAGGACGGAGCGGTAGAAGCCCTTGCACGACTTGGACGACATGCCGGCATAGCCGAGGCGCCGGCCGACGACGAAGGTGCCCATGTCAGCGTCGCTCTCGTCGAGCGCCACGGGCTTGAGCGCTGCCAGGTCGTGCACGGTGGCCTCCAGCGCGCGGGCGCGGGCGATCGGCTGCTCGACGTACACCGTGGCATCCAGCAGGCGGCGGAGGCGGGGTCGGTCGGCCATGGCGCGCAAGAGGGCGACGACCTCGCCCGCGGAGCCATATTGCTCGTTGCCGTCGATGGTGGCCCGAAAGCCCGGCGCTTCGGCCTCCAGGACCGCCGCGATGCGCTCCAGCCGGTCGAGGTCGGCTGCCCGGTCGCCCCCGACCTTGAGCTTGAACCAGCGCGGCCGATAAGTGCGGATGACGGCCTCCAGGCTCTCCGGCAGGCCGTCGTCCAGCCGCGCATCGGGGGCGATCTCCGCCTCGGTGAGCGCGTCGATCAGGCCCACCGTGTGGCGATAGGCGATGGTCGGCCGGGGCTGCAACCCGGCGAGGAGATCGTCGAGCGCGAAGCCCTCCAGATCGCGGGCCGTGCGGGCGTCGATGCCGGGGCGGTTCGCGGCGACGAGCCGGAAGATGGATAACCCTTCGGCCTTACCCAGCGCATCCAGGATGGCCCGGTCGATCATCGCCCCGCCGAAGCTCGCGATTAGCCCGCCGAGCCCCCGCTCCAGGCAGCGTGCGTGCAGTTCGGGCTCGATGCGCGCATGCAGGCCGAAGGCGCTGTCCGCCTCGGCCGCGAGGTAGAGGTCGCGCGCGAGGCACAGCGCTTGGCGGAGCTGGGCCAGGTTGTCGTCGTTGGTCAGCGACGGGTCCTTGTCGAACCATTTGGGCACCAGCAGTTCCGCCGCTTGGCCCCAGGCTTCCCGGCCGTCGGCGAGGCGGAGGCGCAGGCGGACGAAGGCTTGCGGCGTCTCGGTGAGGGTGACGATGCCGAAGCGGAACGGCAGGCGCAGCCGCACCGGCCGTTCGAACAGGGCGATCTCGGTGACGCTGAGGCGGGGTGCATTCATCGAATGGCTCCCAAAAGCGCCCGCATGTAGCCGGCGGCGCGGGCGGCGGCAGCGGGCCCGTCGGGCACGTAGACGAACGGCTCGACGCCGATCGCACCTCGATAGCCGTGCCGCTTCAGGGCGGCGACTACAGGCCCGAGGTCCAACGCACCCTGGCCCGGCCCCTGGCGGTTCGGGTCGTTGACGTGGACGTGGCCGATCAACCCGGTCGGCAGCCAGCGGTCGAGCACCGCCGCCACGGGCTCCGCCTCCGCCACGGCCGCCGAAGCGCAGTCGAGCATGGTCGAGAGCGCCGGATGGTCGATGGCGCGGACGATCTCGGCCGCCTCTTCGACCGTGTTGACGAAGGCAGTCTGGTCGGGGCCGAGCGGCTCCAGGAGGTAGGTGACGCCGGCTCGGCCCGCGGCAGCGGCGGCCTGGGCGATGGCGGCGATGCCGCGCTCGCGCCCGCCCGCCTCGTCGTCCGGCTCGAGCCGGCGCTGGTCCGGTGAGCCGTGGACGAGATAGCTACCGCCGAGTTCCGCGCAGAGGCCGCACAGCCGCTCGATCACGTCGAGGGTACGGGCACGGGTCGCGGGGTCGGCCGCCGTGATCGAGAGCCCGGGCGGTGCGCGCAGGACGAAATGCAGCCCGGTGAGGGCGAGGCCGTGGTCCCGCGCGACGGTCACCAGCTCCCGCCGCTCTCCTGCCGGCAACAGGTGCGGCTCGGCGGCGAGGGTAAATGGCGCCAGCTCCAGCCCGTCATAGCCGACCGCAGCGGCGAAGGCGCACTGGGCCTCGAAGTCGAGGCTCGCCACCACCTCGTTGCAGAGCGCGAGCCTCAAGGCCTGGCCCTCACCGGCGCCTGGCGCTGGAACAGGCGGCGCACGGGCGGCAGGGCGCAGAGCACGACGAGCAGGGTGGTGACCCAGATGACGGCGCTGATCGGGCGCATGAAGAAGGGCGTCGGGTCGCCGTCGGCGAGGACGAGGGCGCGGCGGAGGTTGCGGTCGACGATCTCGCCGAGGATGATGCCGAGCACCAAAGGCGCCATCGGATAGCGCATCTCGCGCAGGACGAAGCCGAGAATGCCGAAGGCGACCATGACGTAGACGTCGAACAGGCGCTGGGTGATGGCGTAGGGGCCGATCACGCAGAGCACGAAGACGATCGGCATGAGGCGCGTGCGCGGCACCTGGAGGATCAAGAGCAGCGGGCGGGTGAGCAAGAGCCCGAGCACGCCCATGGCGACCGTCGCCATGACCACCATCCAGACGACCTGGAAGACGAAGTCCGGGCTCTCGATCATGATCAAGGGGCCCGGGCGGATGCCGTGGATCATCATGGCGGCGAGCAGCACGGCGGCGGGGGCGGAGCCGGGGATGGCGAGCGTCAGGGCCGGGATCAAGGCGCCGGGGATGGCGGCGTTGTTGCCGGTCTCGGCGGCGATCAGGCCCTCGGTCGAGCCCTTGCCGAACTGGTCGGCCTCCTTGCTGGTGCGCCGCGCGGCGGCATAGGAGGTCCAGGCGCCGATGTCCTCGCCGACGCCCGGGATGATGCCGACACCGGTGCCGATCACCCCCGACCGGCCGATCGTCATGCGGTAGCGCCAAAGGTCCTTCAACCGCGGCACCACCCGCTGCACCGTGCGGGTCGCCAGTTCGGGTGCGCGGTTCTTCATCACGGTCAGGATCTCGGCGAAGCCGAAGGCACCGACCAGCGCCGGGATCAGCCCGATGCCGCCCGTCAGATCCGCCGTGCCGAAGCTGAAGCGGGCATAGGCGTGGATGCCCTCCTGGCCGATCATGGCGACGAGCAGGCCCAAGAAGCCCGCGATCCAGCCCTTGATGGGGTCGTTGAACGAGGTCATCTGGCCGGCGATGACGATGCCGAAGATCGAGAGCCAGAAATACTCGTAGGAGCCGAAGCTGAGCGCGAATTCGGCGAGTGCGGGGGCGACGGCAGCGAGGAATACGACGCCGATCAGCGTGCCCAGGACCGATGCCGTGGTGGCGATGCCCATGGCCTCGCCGGCGCGGCCGCTCTGGGCCAGGGGATAGCCGTCGAGCGTGGTCGCGGCGTTGGCGGGCGTGCCGGGGATGTTCAACAGGATCGCCGAGCGCGAGCCGCCGTAGATCGAGCCGACGTAGATCGAGATGAGGATCAAGATCGCCTGCTCGGCGGCCAGCTTGTAGGTGAGCGTGGTCAACAGCGCCACGGCCATGGTGGCGGTGAGCCCCGGCAGGGACCCGATCAAGATGCCGGCAAGCGTGGCCCAGAGCACGTTGAAGATCGACATCGCGTTGGCAAAGGCGCCGAACGCCTGGAACAGATGAACGAGCCCGTCGAGCATGATCGGCCGGTGTCCCTAGGGTAGCCGCACGAGGAAGAGACGCTCGAACAGGAGCGTGATCGCGAGCGCCGCCCCGATGGCGACCAGCAGGGCAGCGCCGAGCTTGCCGGCGCGCCGTCGCCAACCGTCGCCCGGCCGCCACTCGAAGATGACGATGAAGGCGAAGACGAACACCCCCGTCGCCAGCCAGAACGGCAGCGCGCCGACCATCCAGATGGCGTAGACGAGGCAGAGGCCGAGGCAACCAGCGAGGCGGAGCAGCGCGGCGCCGCGGTCGGCATCGGCTTCGCCGGTCGCCGTCGGTGGGCGCAGGCCCGGATCGAGGGCCGAACGCAGCGCGAGGACCGCACCGAGCACGGCGAGCACGACGCCGACCAGACCGGGGACCAGTCCCGGCACCGTCCACGGGTTGATGCGCCTGAGCTCGAAGCGCGGCATGGCCAGCGATTCGGCGATCACCGCGAGGCCGAGGGCGACGAGAACGACGCCGGTGACGAGGTCGGCGCGGACGAGGGTGCGTTCGTTCATGGCGAGGACCGCCGGCCCCGGCAGCGGGTGCGCGGGGCCGGCCGTGCCGAACTGTCGCTCAACGCGGCGGGATACCGACCGTGGCGGGGTCCACCGCCGCCTCGTTGCGCTCCCAAAGCCCCCAGGCGAAGTCCTTGACCGCCGGCATGATCGCGTCCCTGGCCTCCTGGCCGTAGAGCACCGCCTTGATCGCGCCCTGCCGGTTGGCGTAGGTCGACACCGCCTCCGAATTGGCGATCACCTCGGCCCAGATGCGGTCCATCGTGGCAACCACCTCGTCCGGCACGCCGACGGGGATGAAGATGCCGAAATAGTTGTCGCTCACCGGATAGTCGGGGAGGAAGTCGGTGATCGGCGGCACCTCGCCATAGCCTTCGAGGTCGAGCGGCACCGAGCTGATGACGGCGAGCGGGCGCAGGCGTCCGGCGCGCACCATCTCCGCCTGCTCGGAAGCGAGCTGCGTGGTGGCCACGGTCTCGCCGCCGGCGGTGGCGATCACCGCGGGATTGCCGCCGTCGTAGGTGACGCTTCGCGCCTCGACGCCGGCCGACGTGGAGAACGAGCCGAGCGCCGCGCCGCCGGACGAGTTGATGCCGGCATTGGCGACGGTGATGCCACCGGGATCGGCCTGCATCGCCTCGATCAGCTCGTCGAGCGTCTGGTAGGGCTGGTTGGCGTTGACGCTGATCATCGCCGCATTGATGACGCCCAGATAGTAGTGCCAGTCGTCGACGGCGGTATCCAACGAACCGGTGACCGCGTAGGTGCCGACGTCCTTGGCCGCGCCGGACGCCCAGGTATAGCCGTCGCGGGGCGCCTCCAGCACCGAGCGGGTGCCGATCGAGCCCGACGCCCCCGGCTGGTTGACGATCACCAGCGTGGTGCCGAGTTCGTCCTCGAGCTGGGTCGCCAAGAGGCGCACGATCTGGTCGGTCGAGCCGCCGGCGCCCCACGGCACGATGACCGTGATGGGCCGGTCCGGCTGCCAGTCCGCGTGGGCCTGAAACGGACCGGCGATCAGCGCGGCGCCGGCCGCAGCTGCGAGCAAGTGACGAAACATCCTAGCCTCCCTCGGCTGTTGCCGGCCGCCGATGTCCTATTGCACCGGTCGGTCCGGGATGCGGCACCCGCGTCAATCCACGCCGTGCACCGCCAAAATCCCCTTCATGCGCTCGGCCGCCCGGTCCGCGTCGTGCAACACGCGAGCCCGGTCGGCGCGCCGGAAAAGCTCGGCCAGATGGACCAGCGAGCGCGCGCTCTGCTGGCCCCCGACCATGACGAAATGGTCCTGCAACCCGTTCAGATAGGCGAGGAAGACGACGCCGGTCTTGTAGAACCGGGTCGGCGCCTGGAAGACGTGGCGCGAGAGGGGCACGGTCGGCGCCAGCAGCGCGCGGAACGCCTCGGTACGCCCGGCGCCCAGTTCGGCCAGCGCTGCCGAGGCGGCGGGGGCGATGGCATCGAAGATCCCGAGCAGCGCATCCGAATGGCCGTGCGCGTCGCCCTCGATCAGCTCCGCATAGTCGAAGTCATCGCCGGTATACATGCGCACACCCTGGGGCAAGCGCCGGCGCATCGCGATCTCGCGCTCCTTGGACAACAGCGAGATCTTGATGCCGTCGATCCGCGCCGCGTGGGCCTGAAGCACGTCCAGGCACACGTCCATGGCGGCACCGTGGTCGGCGCGACCCCAATAGCCGGCCAAAGCCGGATCGAACATCTCGCCCAGCCAATGGATGACGACGGGTTGGCTGACGCCCGAGAGCACCCGGTCGTAGACGCGCACGTAGTCGTCGGGACCCGTGGCGGCGCGGGCCAGCGCGCGGCTGGCCATCAGGATGATCCGTCCACCGGCACCCTCGACGGCCGCGATCTGCTCCTCGTAGGCGCGGATCACGTCGTCGACCGTGACCTCGGGCGACGGCTCCAGATGATCGGTACCGGCACCGCAGGCGAGCAGGGCTTCTGAGCGCGTGCGCGCCTCGGCCACGCTGCGGCGGACGAGGTCCAACGCCTCGGGCCAGCCGAGGCCCATGCCGCGCTGGGCGGTGTCCATCGCCTCGGCGACGCCGAGCCCGAGGTCCCAAAGATAGTGCCTGAAGGCGAGCGTCCGCTCCCAGTCGATCGCCGGCTCGAGCCACGGGTCGTGATCGGCCAGGGGATCGGCGACGACGTGGGCGGCGGCGAAGGCGATGCGGGAAAAGTCGGCGGCACGCCGCCGTTCGTAGCGGATCGGCTCGCCCGTGGTCGTGTAGTCCTCGATGCGGCCGTCGGCGGTGGGAAGGCGGAGACGGGCCATCAGTCGAACCACTCGTCGGTAGGGTCGAAGGCGGGAATGGGCACGATCAGGACGCGCAGCCGGCCGACCGCCCGATGCCGGCAGCCGGGCTCGATCATGACCGTGGTCAGCGGGCGCACCGGCACCGATGCGCCGTCGAGCTCCAAGTGACCTTCACCCTCGAGCACGACGTAGATCTCGGTCATGCGGCGATGGTAGTGGGTCTGCGCCTCGGCCGAAATATCGGTCAGGTGGACCGTGGCAACGGTGTTGTCCGCCGCGGCGAAGGCGCGACGCGCCACGCCACAAGGACAATCGACGCCGGGAGTCTCGTCGAGTTGCGCCACCCGAAAGCGCGGTGCCGGCGTCATCGCCGCGGCCCGCTGGTGTGTCGGTACCGCGTAGGATGGCGGCTCGTCGCGACGGGCCGGACGAGGCGCCGCCAACCCAGCGCCACGCCATGCAAGCCGATGCTCAGGCGCCGTCGCGCCATGTCCGAGGCCCTCCCACAGCGCCACCCGGCGCCCACCTCTGGTTCACCTTGGTCCGAACCGTCCCGGCAGCGCCGACAAGTAACCAGACAGTGAGATAATGGTGGCAGGTCGCGGGCGCGGTCAAGGCTCGCGCGGGGCGGCCGCCGGCGCCCGATGCGGGCTCTGACCGGCGGCTGCCGGCGAGGTCCGATTGACGCTCGGCATCGGCGCCTTATAACTCACCAGACAGTTAATCAAGACGGTTCCAGCGGCGATGGCTCCGACGGGCGACCGCGTGACAGGGAGGTGAGCATGGCGGTTCGCATCGCCGAGGCCGGGGCCGTGGCGGGGCTCGTCCGCTCGGGCGACACCCTGATGATCGGCGGCTCGGGCGCCGGCCATGCCGTGCCCGAAAGCCTGCTCGCCGCCTTGGGTCGCCACTTCCGCCGCACGGGCGAACCGCGCGGCCTGACCACGGTGCATCCCGTCGGCCTCGGCGACCGGGGCGAGCGCGGGCTCGCGCATTTGGCCGATCCGGTCCTCTTGAAGCGCGTGGTCTGCGGCACCTTGGTCGATTCCCCGCCGATCGAGCGGCTTGCTGCCCACGACCTGATCGAAGCCTACACCCTGCCCCAGGGCGCCCTCTCCCAGCTCACCCGCGAGATGGCGGCGGGCCGGCCAGGGCTCCTCACCCATGTCGGGCTGCACACCTTCGTCGACCCGCGCCACGGCGGCGGCAAGCAGACCCGGCGCTGCACGGACGACCTAGTCGAAGTCGTCGAACTCGCCGGCCGCGAGTGGCTGTTCTACAAGCCCTTCCGTATCGACGTCGCCTTCCTGCGCGGCACCACTGCCGACGAGGACGGCAACGTGACGATGGAGCACGAGGCCATCTTCGGCGAGATGCTGTCGATGGCGCAGGCGACGCGGCGGTCCGGCGGCATCGTCGCGGTCGAGGTCAAGCGGCTGGCCAATCGCGGCACCCTGCCGCCCAAGCAGGTGAAGATTCCCGGCATGCTGGTCGACGTGGTGGTGGTCGCGCCCGAGCAGACCCAGACCTATTTCACGCCCTACTGCCCGGCCTATGCGGGCGAGTTGAAGGTGCCGCTGGCGAGCCTGCCCCGGCTGCCGTTCGATGCGCGCAAGGTCATCGCCCGCCGCGCGGCCATGGAGTTGGTGCCGGGGGCGATCTGCAATCTCGGCTCCGGCATCTCCACCGGCATCGCCAGCATCGCCGCCGAAGAGGCCGTGCTCGACCGGGTCGTCATGACCAACGAGCAGGGACTGATCGGCGGGGCGCCCGCCGGCGGCAACGAGCCGGGGGCGGGCCGCAACTACGACGCCATGGTCGACCAGCCCTACCAGTTCGACTTCTACGACGGCGGCGGGATCGACCTCGCCTTTCTCTCCTTCGCCGAGGTCGACGGCGAGGGCAGCGTCAACGTCAGCCGCTTCGGCGAGCGCATCGTCGGTGTCGGCGGCTTCGTCAACATCAGCCAGAACGCCAAGACCATCGTCTTCAGCGGCACCTTCACCAGCGGCGGCCTGGAGATCGACTGGAGCGGCGGCCGGGTGCGGATCGTGCGCGAGGGTCGCGGGCGGAAGTTCGTCGACACACTGGCCCAGCTCTCCTACAGCGGCGCCTTCGCGCACGAGCGGGGCCAGCGCGCTCTCTACGTCACGGAGCGCGCGGTGTTCCGCCGCGGCGGCGACGGCCGGCTGGAGCTGGTCGAGCTCGCCCCCGGCATCGACCTGGAACGCGACGTCCTGGGACAGATGGCCTTCCGCCCGGCGATCGCCGCCGATCTGCGCGAGATGGACCCGCGCCTGTTCCGGCCGGAGCCCATGGGCCTCGCGGGCGACCTTGCCGCACGGGCGCCCGTGGCGCGCTCGCCCAGGCTCGCCGACCTCGAAGGACCGGTGGCATGATCCAGGGGAGCACCCGCCTCTACGCCATCGTCGGCGACCCGGTGGCGCACGTCCGCGTGCCCTTGGTCTTCAACCCGCACTTCGACCACATCGGCGCCGATGCGGCATGCGTCGCCATCCACATCGGCGCCGACGAGATCGACGCGGGCTGGGCCGGGCTGA
Source organism: Geminicoccaceae bacterium (assembly GCA_050485385.1). GTDB lineage: Bacteria > Pseudomonadota > Alphaproteobacteria > Geminicoccales > Geminicoccaceae > RECO01. The sequence continues at coordinate 16,736 of JBJHBG010000048.1, forward strand.
AGGCCATGCGCAACCTCGATGGCTTCATCGTCACCGCCCCGCACAAGGCAGCGGCCGCCAGGCTCTGCGATCGGGTGGAGGGCGACGCGCGCATGGTGGGCGCGGTCAACACCGTCCGCCGCGAGGCCGACGGCACGCTGACGGGCACCCTGTTCGACGGCGACGGGTTCGTCGCCGGGCTCCGCCGCCACGGCCACGAGGTCGGCGGCAAGCGGGTCTATCTGGCCGGGGCCGGCGGTGCGGGCAACGCCCTCGCCTTCGCGCTCGCCGGCGCCGGGGTGGCGGCGATGACCCTCCACAACCGCACCCGCGCCCGCGCCGAGGACCTCGCCGCCCGGCTGCGCCAAGCCTTCCGCGACCTGGAGGTGACGCTCGGCGACCGAACGCCGGACACCGCCGACATCGCCATCAACGCCACCTCCCTCGGCCTGGAGCCCGACGATGCCCTCCCGTTCGAGCTGGAAACCCTAGCGGCGTCGACGCTGGTGGCCGAGGTGATCATGCAGCCGGAGCGGACGAAGCTCCTCGAGCTGGCAGCAGCGAAGGGCTGCCCGACCCACGGCGGCCGGCCGATGCTGATGGGCCAACTCGGCTTGATGATGCGCTTCTTCGGCTTTCCCCCACCCCAGGAGCCGGGCCCATGAGCACGATCGAACGCCTCGCCGTGCACCTGGCCGACGCGCGCCGCGCGGCCCGGCTCGTCCAACCGGACGCGCAACCCCAGACCCTCGCCGACGCCTACGCGGTCCAGGCGGCGATCGTGGCGGCGAGCGGTGCTGCCGTGCGCGGGTGGAAGGTCACGGCCCTCACGCCCGCCGATCAGGCCGCCCTCGGCGTCGACCGGCCGGTCGCCGGCCCGCTGCTCGCGACCGCGGTACAGGACGCGCCCGGACGACTGGAGCGCCGCACCTTCGTCCAGCCGCTCCTCGAATGCGAGATCGCCTTTCGCCTGCAAGCCGACCTGCCGCGCGAGGGCGCACCCTACGACCGCGCCACCGTCGCCGCCGCGATCGGCGCCGTGTTGCCCACCTTCGAGGTGGCCGACGGCCGCGTCGCCGCCGATGCACCGGGCCTCCTGCGGCTCGCCGACATGATGGGCAACGGCGCCTTCGTCGCCGGCCCCGAGACGGCGGACTGGCAGGAGGTGGACCTCGCCGGCCTCACCGTCGTCCTCACCCACGCCGGCACCGAGGCCGCGCGCGGCCCGGCCGACCGCATCCTCGGCGACCCGCTCGCCGCCGTCGTGGCACTCGCCAACGCCCAGCCCCCCTGGGGATCGGGCCTGAAGGCCGGCGACATGGTCACGACCGGCACCTGCACACCCCCCTGGCCCCTGGCAACCGGCCGGATCGAAGCCGACTTCGGCCCCCTCGGCCGGATCGCCCTCGACGTTAGCTGAGGTCTTCGCGTCCGGCACCGGGTCGCCCAGCCCGAGGCCGACGAAGCGCATGATCGCGAGCAGCAGCGAAGCGATCCAATCCCGCAGGGACCGCCGTCAGCAGACGGCGGCGGCGAGACGGTCGCGCACCTGGTACTCGGCCTGATCGTCGGACAGCGTGTCGAGCGTCTGCAGGACCAACAGCCGGAACATCGGGACCGCGTCGGGGACCCCACCGCAGCCATGCTGCGATGGGGAGCCCCGTCGTAGGGCGGCCTGCCGCCCCTGGCCCGGTCCGAGCGCCTCGAGGCCCGCTCCAACTCGTCCCGGAACGCCTCGAAGTCGACCACCGCCGCCAGCCGTTGCAGCGGATCGCCCGCTCGGCTCAGCGTCGCCAGCCGCTCGTCGACGTCGAAGAAACCCCCTTGTCCGGCCATGCGGCCCTCCCGCTCGCCACGCCCATCGACTGACGGCAAGGGCCGGCGCTCGAGAGGTTGTTCGAGGCGCCCGAAAAGCACATCGAGCGCGTTCGCGTACCCGCGCCCAACCCCGCCGCCCCGCTCATCACTCGTTCAACGGCGCCGAGAGCGGGGTAGTTCGAGGTCTCCAATCGCACCCACAGCGAGGGCGCGCGACAACAGCCGTCAGACACTGATCAGATCGCTTCACCTCAACGCAAAAGCGACCCGCCGGCGTCGAGAGCTTCAACGTACCTCAACGGCGACGAACCAGTCGGTGGCCGCTTAATGCCAACCCCTTCGCCCGAAGCACCGTCTCCCACCCCGCACGTGTGCCGATCAGAACCGGGTCCTCGTGCAACCCCTTGGCTTCCTCGAGGCGCGTGAGCCGTTGGTATTTCACGCGGCCGGGATGATCCGGGCCCACGAACGTCTCTTTGCGATGCAAGATCGGCGGATTGCGGTCGTTGGCGTAATGCCGTTGCCGCACGCGGAAGGTCTGGAGATTCACCGACACCGACGCCGCCAGGGACGGGTGCGGATCGCGATCGAAGTCGGGGTAGGTGAGATAGGACACCTTGGGCTCATCGTTCGCGAGCTTGACGATATTCGCACCCGGTACGGCGCCAAGATAGCCGCGTGCGCATCCCTCGTATAGGCGCAGCAGGATCGGAAGCTCTGCGACCGCGTCGACATGCACATAGAGCGCACGCGGCATGGCCTTGCCGATCGGTGAGTTCCGGCACGCCTCGTCGAGCCGCTCGGGATGCCCGATCGAAAACAGCTGTTCGTCCGCCGTCGCGCATGCCGCCGTGTAGGTGCCGAAAAATGCCTTCACATCGCGCTGCAGCGTTAGCGGCAGCTCACTGAACTTCGGCCTGCCGTCGAAGCGGGAAAGCGCGACAAACACTAGGAGATCCTGTGTGCGTTCCACGCGCACGCGGTCCCAGGCGCCTTTGTCGCTGACGCTCTGCAAGACGCGGTAGGCGCGTGGTACGCTGCCCAGGGCGCCCTGGATCGCGTCATATTCCGGCAGCTCCTCGGGCGCGGGGAGCCGACCGCGGTCCGAAATGAACGCCGCCAAAGGCTCGAGCAGCGCCTTGTGTTCAATGAAGAGCTGCTCGCCCACGCGCAGCCGTGGCGCCGCCGAGATGCGCCGAAACCGCGAGGCGACGAAAGCCGCACGCTCGCTGGGCTCGCGGAAGACATAGAACACGCCCGGGGCTGCCGGCACGCTCGATACATCGAGCGTTTGATCGATCCATGTGCGCAGCTCCTGCTGCTCGTAGAACTTCTGAAACGTACCCAGCCGAGTGACGTGGCCGTCGGCGTACGGCGCCGTCACGTCAGGCGTCTCCGTCCGCAGCCGGGCCGAGACGATCAGCACGCGTTGTGCAAGCGTCCAGGCCCGCGTCAGGGCTTCGCACCGCTCGGATGGGTCCTCGATGACATTGACGACATAGCCAAGGTTGACGACGTCCGATGCGCGCCGCGCACCGCCGGGCGCATGGGTCGGATCCCAACCGACGCAATCGTAGCCACGGTCGCGGAGAAGCCGGACGTCACTCCCGCGCCCGCAGCCATAGTCCATCACGGAAACGCCGTCGCGCAGAAAACCGTCGGCGGCGGCCAGTCTCAGCGGGCGCGAAAGGTCAATGCGAACGAGGGCCGTGCGGTGCCGGGCAATCTCGAGAACCATGCCCGCCGGCGCTCATGCAAGCGCCTGGGCCGCAAAGGCGCCGACGCCGTCCCGCATCTGCCGGTCGCTCGCGAGATAGGCAATGCCGCGGTGGAGATGCAGCCGGAACTGGACGGCGAGGGCCTCGTCTTCGACCCCGAACCCATCGCGCAGACAGCGCTCCTTCAGCAGCGCCATATAGAGTTCCTGGTGCCGCCCTCCGAACACCTTCCACGACATCTCGACATTGCTGTCTGCCGGAATACGCGCCGGCGGCGGTATGCTGCGCTCGGCGAGCGAACGGCAAAATGCCCAGCGGCACAACACGTTCCAGTGCTCGATCCCGGTATAACGCTTCAGGCGGATCAGCTGTTCGCGCGCCTGCTTCGAGAGACGGATATGCTCAATGGCCATGCGCGTCCGCTCCCTCAGGCAGATAACCCGGCTCGATCACGGTGCGCCGCTCCGCTTCGTCGAAGCGCAGGTGGTAGGTCCGGTCGATCGACGGACGCAGCACTTCGTAGTAGCGGCCGGCGATCTCTTCATCGGTCGACAGCAGGAGCACCTGATGGCTGGCTTGCGGGAAATAGCGCCTCACAAGATGACCACGATGGCGTGAGTCGAGCCGTCCCAACGGCGTGTCGATCACCGTCGGAAGCGGCCGGCCCGACGCTTTGCCCAATCCCCAGAGAATGGCGATCGCCAGCAGCTGCCGTTCGCCCGCCGAAAGGCGCTCCGGCGTCATCGGCCGTCCGTCGGCAGCGCGCAGCTCCAGCATGAAGGTCTTGGGGTCGATCCGCAGGTCCGAAACCAATAAACGCTTCCGGATCAGCTGGTGAAAGCTTTCGAGCACGAGCTGCTGGATGCGCGCGACATGCCGCTCGACCACGGCTTCGCGGAATCGCCCCAAGGTCTCGCGCACCTTCGTCGAGTGGACCAGCAGGCGACGAGTATCGTCATATTCGAACCGGGCCCAGGCCTCGGCCTCGACCAACCGCGTATGGCGATCGCGCAGCTGCGCGATCTCGCGATCCAGCCGCTCGATCTCGGCCGTTCGCTGATCCTGTTCGGCCTGCAAGCGCGCTACTTCGGCCTGCGCCGCCTCGCGCGCCGTGATGATCTCGGCCAGGGCGTCATAACTTGGCGCGGCGGCTAGAGCCGACTTCGCCTGCTCAAGACCGTCGGCCGCCTTGCGCTCCTGCGCGACCGCGTCTTTCAGGCGCGACTTTGCCGATGCAAGCTCAGCGGACATCAGCGAGCCCAGCAGCAGGCGGGCATCGCCACTCAGATCGAGATAGGTCGCCTGCGCCGCTGCAGCACGACGCACAGCCTGCCGTTCCTCCAGGGCGCGCCGCACCGCTGCACGCTCACGCGCTGAGAGCCTCTCGAACGTGGGCAGCGACAGCAGCGCCTCGTGCTCCTCGGCGATGGCCGAAAGGGTCAGGCGGTCGCGCTGCGCAGCCGCCTCAACAGCGTCGCGCGCGGCGACATCCGAGAGCAGGTCGGGAACAAGCAGCAATGGTGCCGCGCCCGCGGCGAGCTCGCGGAGTTCCTTTCGCGCAGCCTCCACCTGACGCTCGGCGGTCGTCGCGCTGGCCTCGAGTTCCGCACGCTTCTCGAACAAACCCCCGCCTTCACGGCGATAACGTTCCTCCGAGGCCGAGAGATCGGCCTTGCGGCGATCAAGGACGTTGGCGGCTGACGCCCTATCGGCCACCAGCTGACGACGGCTTGTCTCCAACTGATCGATCTTCGCCCGCAGCTCCTCCAACGGGCGGCGGTCCTCGGGGGCTTTGGCTTCGGCCCTTTTGCGTCGTTCCAGCACCAGCAGGTCGGATGTGAGGCGCTCTACAATATCGAGTCCGAGAAGGTTCTGGATGGCCGTCGCGATCAACGCCGGCGCTCCGTCGAGATCGGCATATCCTTCGATCTTCTCGCCATCGAACAAGAAAAGATGCGCGATGCGCGCCGGAATGAAGTCCTCGACCTGCTCGCTCCAATGCTCGGTCGCGAGCTTGTCGAGCTCTCCGTCGCGCAGTACATGGAACCGCTCGCGGCAGCTGCTGCCACTCGCCGTCCACGAACGGTGCAGCCGAAACAGATGCTCCTTGCCGTTCGACATGTGGCGGAAGGCGACCTCGATCGCCGCTTCCGGAACGCTCGCGCCACGATGCACGCAGCGGCGCAGGAACTCGTCATAGGCGAGGCCGTTGCGGTTCGAGCACCGGGCCGTCGGGCCATAGACGCAGAGCTGCAAGGCGTCCAACAGGGTCGTCTTGCCGCCGCCATTCAGGCCGCCGAACAGGATAATCGGCCGTTTCGGATCGGTTGGCGTCAACGGCACGGACTGGCGGCCGCCATAGACCCCGAAATTGTGTAAAGTAATCTCGTCGAGGATCACCGCGTGACCCTCCGCCCCTGCGCGGGCGCGTCTGCAGGCGGTGCTGGCTGAACGAGCGGCAGTTCGGCCTCCGCCGCGCCACCGCGCACGTCATCGAGCACGCTCCTGCGCGAGAGCGCGCGCTGCTCGGCGTCCTCGGCATTGTCATAAAATCCCCGCCGCAGCGCCTGTTCGAGCGCCTTGAACAGCCCGGCCCGTCGCGCCATCGAGCGATGCTGCCGCTCGACATCGAGAAGCTCTCGGGTCAGCTGGAAATGCAGCTCGTCGGTCCCGCAGATCTCACGCAGGATCGCCATCTCTTCCGCGCCCAGCATGAGACTGTCGTCGACGCGCCCGCCCGGATAGGCGGCGCCGAGCACCTCTTCGTAGATGCGCGGGAGGCTGTCTTCAATCTCATGCTTTTCGAGCACCCACAGCCGGCGGATCTCTGCAAGCTCCGCGAGGGTGATCAGCTCGATCTCCCGCACGACTTCGGGTCCGTGGCTGCGAATGTGTCGCTGCGCCTCCAGGACCTTGCGCAGCCATTGTTCGCGCGCGGCTTGCGTATAGGGCCCGGGGATGACCCGGTCCTTGAACAGCTGCACCGAGCCGTTCATCCGTCGGAAGTCCCGCAGCGCCCGGTCATCTGCGTCGAGCTCGTTGCGCAGCTCAAGGAGGGGCAGCATCCACTCCTTCTCCTGGTCGTTCTGGATCATCGCCTGCATCGACTTGTCCTTCTCGACGAGCGTGCAGACCCAGCATCCAAACCGGCTATCCCCGCAGCTCGGGGTCGATGAATCGATGACCAGCGGGCATTCGCCGTCCGCTGATGCGCCCTGATACATCGTCAGCAGGTCCTTGTTGGGAAACCCCCAAGGGTTGCGGACCTGCATCAGGAACATCCACACGTCGTCGTTCGACCAGGTCTCGACCGGCGTGTAGACGTAGGAGTTCTGGAGGCTCGCGTTCGGCGAAAGGCGCTCGCGCACGCGCTGTCCCTCGAGCCGGTCCATCACGCGGGCGCGGGCCTGGCTCTCCGACTTGCGCATCCCAAGTACAACGATTGCTTCGCCGCTCTGTTTGACGACATCGGCAATGAAGCGGTTCGACGGATTGATCTTGAGGCGCTCGGTGCACCAGCGGAACTTTGGGCGCGGCGCCGGATAGCCGCGCCCGATCAGATTCACCCAGAACGTGTCGGTCGGGGAGGGCGTGAGCCGGTGCGCCGTGATCGGCAAACTGTCCGCCTTCGCGCGCTCGGCGGTCTGATCTAGAGACCGCGCCACCCAGGCCGCGACGATCGGATTCTCGACCAGCGTGTCGGTGCTGATCACGTAGATCGGCTTGACGCGCTCCTCCGGCGCCAAGCGCGAGATTGCCATCCACACCAGCTGCAGCGTCGCGGTGGAATCCTTGCCGCCGCTATACCCGACCACCCACGGGATCGAGTCGGCCTTGTACAGCTCGACAATCTCCTCGATCAGCCGCGCGATCGTCTGCTTGAACCCGAGGGCTGAGAAGGCCGACGCTTTGGCTGGGGAATCGGATTCACGCGGCATGTTCGCCCCGCGTCAGCGCGTCCTCGAGTCGCTGCTCCTCGGGGCTCAGCGCCAATCCGAGGTGCGACTTGATGAGGTTCGTCGTCAGAATGACGTTCTGAAAGCTCTTCGACACATTCCCCCCTAACGTGGCCCGGCCCTCCCAGGAGGGATGCGACCGCCGCCAATCGACCTTGCGCAGGCTCTTCAGCTTACCCCGCCAGTTGCGTTCGTGCTGGTGCAGCAGGGTGTTGCCCACACGCCCGAGCGCATGCAGGACCACCCCGTGCGCGTGGAGATATTGCTGCCGGAAGGCACCCGCCGTCATCTCGCCCTTCCGAACCGAGCGCCATTCCGGCATCTGGCCATAGACCTCGTGCCAGAAGGCCACAACCGTGTCGTCCTCCTCATCTCTAAGATCAAGATTGGCGACAAGGGCAGTCGTAGCCGTGCACAGCGCGCTCAAGGTGAAGAGCTTCTTCGAGCCCACCGACAGGCTCGACTTCTCCATCTCCACCAAGGCCTTGAAGTCGGAGAGCTGTTCGAGGACGAGCTTCGCCAGCCGCGCCTTCTCGTCGCGATGGTCGTACAGCACATTGAGCGACCGGGACGGGCGGATCGCGTACCGGTTCAGGTCCGCGAACATCTGCTGGCAACGCTCCAGCCCGCGGTCCAGGAAAAAGACGACGGCGATGCTCTCGTCAGCGAGTTCCGGGCAATCGCGCAGCGCCATTTCGATCGCCGCCCGCCGGTGCTGACCGTCATTGATGATGAAGCGGGCGCTCATCGGGATGTGGAGAGAGCCGATCATCCCCTGTTGGTTGCCGTTCGACGCCGCGGCGAATCGCACGTCGGCATCGACCGAGGCGGTTATGGCGGAAAAGACGTAGCTGTCACGGTTCTCGCCGATGTAGCGGGCGATCTCCGGCAACCGAGCCCGATTGAGGAGCCGCTGCGCCCGCAGCTCGGGCACCAATTCGGCTTCGTTGAACAGGAAGAGCTTCGGCAGAAGCCGGAGCGGGCACATGGACACGTAAAATTCCCGTCCGGCTTGGATGCCTCGGATCGCGGGGAACACGTATTCGAACGAAGGGTCCATCGCGGCCCTTATTTGGGGAGACGAAGCGCTGCAAACACATTATGTTGAAGCACCACACTACGTCAACCCGGGAAACGTAGTGCGCTTCCGAAGGCAACAGAATGCATTCGTCACGCCCCGTCTACCTCGACTGTGCCGCCACGACAGCGACCGATTCGCGTGTGGCCGAGACTGTCATGCGCCTGCTCATTGAGGAGTTTGGCAATGCCGGCAGCCGCACCCACACCTATGGGGCAGCCGCCCTGCGCGAGGTCACCCTCGCGAGGGAGCGCGTGGCCGCCACCTTAGCCGCCGATCCGGACGAGGTCATCTTCACCAGCGGCGCGACCGAGAGCGACAATCTCGCCATCCTGGGACTCGCCGCATTTGGCACCCAGGCGGGCAAGCGCCACATCGTCAGCACCGCGATCGAACACAAGGCCGTGCTCGAGCCGCTGGCGCGCCTCAAGGAAGACGGATTCGAGATCAGCCTCGTCGCGCCTGACCGCTTTGGCCACGTCGCCGCCGGCGATGTGCTCGCGGCGGTGCGACCCGATACGCTGCTGGTCTCGGTGATGCACGCCAACAATGAAACCGGCACGCTCCAGCCGATCGCCGAGATCGCCGAGGGACTGCCCGCCGACGGCCCCTATTTTCATGTCGACGCGGCACAGACCTACGGGCGCGAGACGCCGACCCTGCGGCATCGCCGGATCGACCTGGTCAGCATCAGCGGCCACAAGGTCTTCGGCCCGAAAGGCGTCGGGGCGCTGCTTGCGCGGCGGCGCAACGGGCAGCGGGCGCCGCTGCGAGCCCTCATGGTCGGGGGCGGTCAGGAACGAGGTCTTCGTCCCGGCACCCAGCCGGTCCCGCTGATCGCAGGCCTCGGCCACGCCGCCGAGCTCGCGGAAGCCGAACGCGAGGCGCGCGCCACGGCCTGCGCCCGCATCCGCGCCGAGGCGCTGGCGGCGCTTGCACCGCTCGACCCCATCGTGCACGGCGACCCCGCGCGCGGGATCCTGCCCAACATCCTCAGCATTGCGGTCCCGGGAATAGATTCCGAAGCGGTCATGGTCGCACTGAAGGAACTGGTCGCGATTTCCAACGGCTCGGCCTGCACCTCCGCCCGCTACGAGCCCAGCCATGTGCTTGCGGCCATGGGGCTGGACGAGGCCGAAGCCGCCGGTACCGTCCGTCTGTCATGGAGCCATCTGACCCCGCCGGTACCTTGGGCGGCGATCGTCGCCACCCTTGATGACCTGCGTCTCTGATACCGGCGCAACCTTTTCTTCCTCTCGGGTACCTGAGGGGTGTCAGCGCCATGCTGACGTCCCGACGGCCACAGCGGCCGTCACAGCCAGAGGACTTGCCATCATGAGTGATACCGTCAACGAAGACGTGCGCGCCGGCGCCACCCCCAACTGGAGCCCCAACGCGCCGAAAGGCGGACGCGCCGTCATCCGCCGCATGCTGAGCGACAGCGCCAGCACCGTCCCGCTCTTCCTGGGACAGACCTTCATCCATTCGCTCCGCGACGTCGGCTACAACAACACCGTCTGGGCGGTGTGCGAGCATGTCGACAATGCCATCCAATGGGGTGCCGACGAAGTCCGTGTCTATTTCCGGCAGCGCGGCCGCAAGGGGGACCTCAAGATCGACGTCCTGGTCCTGGACAACGGCCAGGGCATGCCGCCGGAGGTGCTCCGCGTGGCGATGTCGTTCGGCGGCTCCATGGTCTACGACCAGCGCAACGGCATCGGGCGCTTCGGCGTCGGCATGAAGACGGCCGCGCTCAGCATGGGCCCGCGCCTGGAAGTCTATTCCTGGCAGGAGCAGGGCGCCTATTACGCTATGGACCTGGACGTCGACGCGATCGGCATGAACCAGCGCAATACGCTCGACCTGCCGGAACCCAGCTTCCGCGATCGCCTGCCGTCCGAAGTGGCCGAGATCCTGACCGAGGCCATGGACTATCCGCGCGCCGACGACCAGGAGCTGGTCGCAACCAGCAATGACGATCTCGCCGACCGTCTCGGCGGGCACGGCACGATCGTCTATGTCCCGAACTGCGATCGCCTCACCCACAAGCAGGCGCGGACGCTGACCGACCACGCCACCCGCGACATGGCGCGCATCTACCGGCGCATGATCGCCAAGGGGCTCAAGCTCTATGTCAACAACCGCCGCATCGAGCCATTCGATCCGACCTACGCCATGCCGGAAGCTCGGCACAACAAGCTCGAGGAGCTGCAGAAGCTCGGCGTCACGCGCTCCCGCCTCGTCAATAGCTGGACTATCGACGTCCCGATCGAGGAAGAGTCGCGGGTGACGGCGCCGGTGTCGGTGCGGCTCTATGCGCTGCCCATCGAGAGCTGGCAGACGCTGCCGCGCAAGGTCCTGAAAAACGACCTGCACGTCTATGAAGAGCACCAGGTCTCATTCATGCGCAACGACCGCGAGGTCGACATCCGCGCCTTCCCCGAGCTGTCGGGGATGCGCCACGCCACCTCGATCTGGCTGCGCATCCAGGTCGACTTCGACGGGCGGCTCGACGAGGCGCTTGGCGTCGCGATGACCAAGCAGGGCGTGCGGCCCAAGAAGTATGCCCTGGCCATCATCCGCGAGCACATCCATGAGGAGGTCGCCCGCGTCCGCGATCACAACCAGCAGGTCATGGCCGAAAATGCCCAGTCGAAGAGCCGGGGCAAGCTGTCGGAGGCTGAGCGCAAGGCTCAGGAGGCCGACGCGCTCCAGCGCAAGCCTCTGCCGGAAAGCCCCGAAGAAACCGCCGAGCTCCAGGCCAACCTGCGGGCCCTTGCAACCCGGCTGCGCCGGCACCACGAAACGCCCGAGGAAGCCTATGAGCGGATCAAGGACGCGAGGTACATCACCGACTTCAAGGCGGATGAGTTCTGGCCCTTCTATCGGGTCGACTACGAGTACGGGAAGGTGATCCTGACCATCAACACCGCCCATCCGTTCTACACCAAGCTCTACCAGCCGCTCAGCGAGCTCGCCGCTCCCGAGACGGAGGAGGAGGTGCGGGACGGAGAGGCGGCGGCCACCCGCGCGGGCGAGCTCGTCACGGCGCTGCAGCTCATGCTACTCAGCTTGGCCCGCACCCAGAGTCAGATGACCTTCGGCGCCGATCGGGAGGAGCACCGGGCACTATTCGAGAGCCTCCAGAAGGAGTGGTCGGACAACCTCAAGACCCAGCTGCGGCTGAACTGATCGAGCGCGGGGGCGGACGCACGTCCGCCCCCGCAACCTTTCGGTTCCGCCGCGCACCTGCTATATTGAGGCTAAGCTTCGACAGGGCGGCCCCCGACTCGATCGCCGGCATAGCGCCCGGCCCGGGTCGTCGTCCTGAACAAGCCAGCCTCGCGTGACCCGGGACGCACAGCGCGTCTTCACAGCGAGAAGAGGTCTAGATGAACGCGAAGGATTGGGCGCCCTATTTGCGCCTGCAGGAACTGTACCAAGCTTGCCGCAACCCCGAAATGGCCCAAGCCATCGAAGGCGCCATGGACCGGCAGCTCGAAGGCTTGATCAACGGCGCGCCCCGCGCCGGCACCCTCGACACCGCCATCGCTAACCACCGCCGCCGCTCGCGGCGGCGCTCCGAGCTCGAGGCCAAGGCCGCGCCGCTCATGGCGGTCGAGGTCGACCCCTGGCCCGAAGTCGACGAGCGCCTCGACCTGGAGCGCCGCCTCACCCGACTCGACGATGCCTCCCGCGGGGTGATCATCGATTTCATGGCCGGCCACACCTACGCCGAGCTGGCGGCGGCGCAGCATCGCCCCGTCGGCACGGTGAAGGCGCAGATCCACCGGGCCCGGCTAAAGCTCGTCGCCTAGTTCAGGCCGCAGCGCCGCGCGCGGCGCTCTAGGAGGCGGCCTCGAACGCCGCCTCCACCTCGGCCCGCTCGGCTTCCAACTCGGTGATCAGTTTCGCATAGCCGCGCAGGAAGGTCTCAAGCTTGTGCGGCTTGTCGACCATCCGTTCGACCAGCACGTCGAACCCACCGCTCGCGTATTCGTTCATCCGCGCGGCGCCCGTCGCGTTCAGGTGGGTGCTGGCGCCAGTGGCCGTCAACAGCTCGGAGACCACCTTCTGCACCGCCGCTTTGTCAGTCACCGAAATTCCGCGGTCGCGTAGGTCGCAGTCGATCAGCCCGCCGAGCAAAAGATTCTGCTGGAGCTTGTAATCGCCCGGAAAGTCGTCCACGAACGCCGGCTTGTCGGCCGAGGTAAGCGGTGACCGGCGGACCGCCGTGTAGCCCGCCATCAGGCAGAAATAATAAGCGTCGAACTTATAGGTGAAGTCCTTCTCGATCTCAGAGAACCACTTCTCGGCGTCGGTGCGTAAGCGAAAGCTCATCAGGCGACCCCCACAGATGCCGGCTCCTCATAGGCTTCGCTGTCGAAGGCCTCGAAGAAGCTCTTGGACCTCACCAACGCGCCATTCGCCGTCAGCACCGCCGCGCTGCCGTCGGCACGGCTCAGCAGCGGGCGCGTCGCGTCGTTCAGCCTAAACATCGTCAGATACTGCACGTCGCCGCGCGCGGCCCGGTCAAGCACCGGCACAAACTGCTCGTACTCCGAGCTGGTGGTGAAGGCGACCAGCTGCTGCGAGATGCTCGGCAGCAGCTCCGCTATCTCGCGGCGCACATTCTTGTCGAGCGCGCCCGTCGGGCTGTCCACCACGAAGGGCAGGCTCACCTGGCCGGCGTCGAACAGCCCGAGCAGGAAGGCATAGCCCAGCGCCAGCGTTTGACCGGGACTGCCCCGGCTCTGGCCGTCGAGCACCACACTGTCCCGCACGTCGGCGACCCGCAGCGGCGACCGGGTCAGGATTCCCTCGAGCCGCGCGTTCGTCGCATCCACCAGCTGCCTGGCGATGCGCGCCGAGGCATCGGCGACCGCCGCTTCGATCAGCACCTTGAGCAGCTTCGTCTTGATGCGAATGTCCCGCGTCTCGGTCGCCTCGGCGTAGAGGTCTTCGGCGCGCTTGATCCGCTTTGCGAGGGCCTTCAGCGAGTCGGTTTCGTCGCCGCGGCCGCCGTCATCATCGGCCTCGATCTCCGCGAGGCGCTCCTCCGCGGCTTCGATTTCGGCCTCGAACTCTTCGAGCTTGGCCTTCATCGCGGTCAGCTCTTCATCGCCACCTTCCAGCCGTCGCCGTTCCAGCGCATCGAGCTCACCCTGAACTAGGTCGCGGTCGCGCACCGCATCGCGCAGCCGCGTGAGCTGCTTGTCCAACTGCTCACGATAGCTCGCGGGATCGCCGCCGGCGGTGTCCTTGATCGCGCCCTTGATCGCGTTGAGGACGCCCTGATCCTCTTTGCCGAGATAGGCGTCCCGCCGCGCGAGGATCGCCGCCCGTCGCGCATCGGTCATCTCCTCGCCGCAGACGCAGTGGTTAGCTTCGGCGAGGTCGTCGAAGAACTCCTTGGCGGCATTCTCCGGTAGCTTGAGCTTTTCGAGATTTTCCCGCAGCGCCTGCAGCCCGGCCGTGAAGCGCGACGACAAGTATTGCGGCTTGCGGATCTCGGTGAATGCGCCCGCGAGCAGCGTGCTGAGGTTGCTGTTCGCACGACCCAGATCCTCCTCGAGCCGCCGCCGTTCCTCTTGCGCCTGATGATCCTGATCAAACCGCACCTTATAGTCGTTGGCGAGCTTGTCACGCTGAGCGGTGAGGGTGGCGAGCTTCCGCTTCAGCTCGCGCTGTTCTTTGACGAGCCGGTCCCGCCGCGCGGTGAGCTCATTCAGCTTGTTGCGCCGCTGCGTCAGCCCCTTCTCGCCCTTCACCGTCGAATTACGCGTCTTGTCCTCCCAGTAGCGGTCCATCAGCTTGCTGAATTGATTGAGGCTCGACAGCTGGAACTGAACTTCGAGCGCTTCCCGCGCCCGAGTTTTCCGCGGATCTAGCAAGGCGTGCGCGAGCTCGCCGTCAAACACGAAGAAGGGCACGAACTCCGGCGTGAGCACGCGTAGCAGTGCCGGCGGGCGCAGAAAGCGCGGCACGGACGACGTCCAGGTCGTGCGGAACTCGACTTTGCGCTGATCGAAGTCGAGCATCATCTCGATCGTGAACCGGCGATCGTCCACCATCAACCGGGCCTCAAATGCGCCGCGGCCGCCGCTGGTGCCACGCGGCGCGAACTCAGCGATCGACGTCGTGTCGGCCCAGGCCTCCGGGCCTGACAACGCCGCGCGCAGCAACTCCAGCGTCGTCGTCTTGCCGGTTCCGTTGGGCATCTGGATCAGGCTCACGTGATGTGGTTTGCCGTCCGCCTTCGTGAGCACGATCTCATGGTCGGGGCAGCGCAGACCTGACGCCTTCCACCCAAGGAGACGAACCTGCGTCATGCATCGGCCTCCACATCATCTTCGTCCAATTCTTCCGAAGGCATGCGCACGAGATCGAGCAAGTCCGAGATGCGCTTCGCCGCTTCATTGTTGTCCGTGATGACTGCGTTGCCGGTCGCGAGTGCGTCCAGCCACGACACCAGCCGCTGTGCCACCTCCTTGGGCTGACCGGCCTCGCTCGCCGCGGCCTTCAACGCCGCCACCACATTCTCATTCACCCTCGACACGCGGAGTCCTCCTTATGGTTGCGAGGCCTTCCAACCAAACGCGGCGCTCCTCATCGGCGGTCGGATCGCCGTCTGCCGCCGCGCGCCTGCGAATGAAATCAACGACCAGAGCGCGCTTGTCGGGATCATTCCGATCGATCCGCAGGCAGCGGCCGATTCGCTGGATCGTCTCCAGCCGCGCGCGATCCGCCGACAGCAGCACCACCGTCTTCACGCTGCGGATATCGATGCCTTCCGACACCCGATGACACGTAATCAGGCAGTCGATGACGCCGGACGCGAACTCGCGCAGCACCGCCGAGTCGTCGATATCGAAATAGGTGTGAAAGCGTGGCGTGATCGCGTGGATATGCTCGCGCACCAGCTCCCCATAGGCCTTCTCGGCGACAAATACGATGCAGCGCTCCAGCGCTTCCGGGTGTTCGGCCACGAAGCGCTCGAACAGCGGCACCTTCTCGACCGAGTTCTTGTAGACGCGCGACACCTCGCGGCGGAACTCTTCCTCGCTCATCGGCCGCTCGCCAGCCGCGCTCGCTGCGCGGCGGCGCATCAGCCCATGCACGGCGCGGCGGTCCTCGTCGCTCGGATCCCATTCGAGCGCCGCATAATCAAACCCGCACAGGATGCCGTCGGCGATTGCATTCTCGAGCGGGTATCGGAAGATCACCGGCCCGACATTGCGGGCGATAAACGCGTTGCCGTCCTGGTCATACTCGCGATCCGGCGTGGCGCTCAGCCCTAGCCGCCATGGGATCGTATCGGCCAGCCCATCCAGCTGTGCCACGTGCGACGCACTCCCGAAACGATGGACCTCATCCTGAATCAGGATCGCCCTGCGCTTCGCCGCGTCCCCCAACCGCTTCAGCACGCCCTGCAGTGCCATGCGTGAACAAAGCAGGACCGAGTTCTCAGGATCGATCAGATATTCGTCGCGGTCGTGATGCGGGCCGTAATGGCGCAACAGCCGGAAGCGCGGATAGCTCTCCGCGACCACCGCAGCAACATCACCCCACCACTGGTCGAGCAGATCGTTGCCGTCAGCGGCGATGATCGCCGTCTGAATCGCGCTCGAGCGGATCAGGCGAGCCAGGATGACGAGCGCTGTGCGCGTTTTGCCCGTACCCGTCGCCATCTCGAGAATGCCGCGCCGCTTGTCCATGAACTCCGCGATCGCCGCCTTCTGATGCGGCCAGAGCCCGTCCTCATCGCCGGCGTTCGCGGGCACGCCGCGCGCCGGCGCCTCCTTGATTGCTCGGATCAGCTTGCGCTTGGCCGCTTCGGGAAAGCTGTAGGTCCGGGCGCCCGGGGCGATGCCGGCCCAGAGCGCCTCGAAATGCTCCTTCTTGCCGCGCGCCCGTGACGGCGCCTCCCAAGAGGGATAGACGTCGATGCACTCGTAGTTGTGGACGAGCGCCTCTCGGCTTTCGTTGGTCGATCCCGAAAAGGCTACATATTCGTCGCCGTCTCCATAAAAGACGCCAACCTTCTCATGGTAAATGCCCCGTCCGTGCGCCGGGGTGGCGATCTTGATCTCTAGCCGCCCGGCTTCCAGCAGCGCGCCCAGCTTGCGGACGCCGCTACTCACCGCGCCTGGCCCAAACTCGCGATCGATGACCTCGAGGAGGCGCTCCTCGCACACCTCTTGGGCGCTTCGGCCGGCCGCGATCACCGCCACGTCCTCGTCGCGCAGCTCGACGGAGGTCACCAGGCGGACCGTGCCGCCGAACTGGACGAACTGGCCGAAGGGCTCGGCAAAGCATTCCAGCGCCGAACTCGAGAAATAGCCGACCGCCCGGTCGTACCGTCGCGCGACCTTAAATGCCAGCAGGAAAAAGGCCCTTAACGCGTCGTCCCGACCGGACCGGTACTCCTCTTTGAACGCGATTGACCGCAGAGACATACGCCGGCAATCCCCCTTGCAGGCGTTCCTTGCTTACGCGTTACAGGTACACGCCTCCCACGAAAGCCTAGCACGAAGTGCGCCATAGGCTCCAGCAACGGCGCACCGGGGGATGATCGCCCGAAACCTCCGCTCCGCGGCCGCTTCCCGCTCGGGGCAGGTCGTGTTTGGCAGGCGCTGCAGCGCCGTCAACCCCCGGCCCGCACCAGACCGAGTTGGGGGCTGACGGCGCTGCTCCCTCGCGCCTGCCACCGCCTCCCAGCCCCCGATCGGGGGGCGTCCTGGAGAGGAGGTTGTCATGGACTTGTTGACCCCCGAAGATCGCGCCGAGCTTCTCGCGAATGGCCAGCGCACCGCCGACGGCGTGGAGAACGATCCGTTCCCCGTCGTGAAGCTCTTCACGCCTGACGCAGCCGCCACCTGGCTGCTGACCGAAATCGATCCGCAAAATCCGGACATTGCCTTCGGGCTGTGCGACCTCGGCTTCGGCATGCCGGAACTCGGCTTTGTCTCCCTGTCCGAGCTGGCCAAGGTTCGCGGCAAGCTAGGTCTGCCTGTGGAGCGCGACATGAGCTTCAAGGCCGACAGACCGCTCAGCCGCTATGCCGAAGAAGCGCGACGCGCCGGCATCATCCGCGCCTGAACCGCGGTTTCGGCGCCTCGCCTCCGGCGAGGCGCCTTTTCATGTGCTCTCAGACCGTCGCTCCCATGGATCCGTCGGCAGAGGGCCTGAACCGCGCCGGGTTTGCCGGAGGCTCCAACCCTTGAGAGGATGGAGCGATGACGAGGCAGACGAGGTATTCACCGGAGGTGCGGGCGCGGGCCGTGCGGATGGTATTCGAG
>JBJHBG010000049.1:0-34520 GCA_050485385.1 Geminicoccaceae bacterium
GCCATTCGAAAGTGGCGGCGGCAACGCCGCCTGGGGGTTGCAGGGGGCCAAAAGCCCCCTGCCTCGTCCCGTCCGTCAGGCGGCTTCGACCGCCTTGACGATCTCTTCGGTCATCTTCTTGGCGTCGCCGAAAAGCATCATGGTGTTGTCCTGGAAGAACAACGTGTTGTCGATGCCGGCATAGCCCGAGGCCATCGAGCGCTTGACGAAGAACACGGCCTTGGCGTCGGCCACGTCGATCACCGGCATGCCGAAGATCGGGCTTTGCGGGTCGCTCTTGGCGGCCGGGTTGGTGATGTCGTTGGCGCCGATGACGTAGGCGACGTCCGCCTGCTGGAACTCGCCGTTGATGTCCTCCATCTCGTAGACGACGTCGTAGGGGATCTGCGCCTCGGCCAGGAGCACGTTCATGTGCCCCGGCATGCGGCCCGCCACCGGGTGGATGGCGAACTTCACGCTGACGCCCTTCTCGGTGAGTTGGTCGTAGAGCTCGCGCACCGCGTGCTGCGCCTGCGCCACCGCCATGCCGTAGCCCGGCACGATGATCACGTTCTGCGCGTTGCCCATGATGTAGGCCGCATCCTCCGCGGAGCCCGGCTTGACCACCCGGCCATCGTCGTCGTCGCCCGCCGCCGCCGCACCGGTCTCGCCGAAGCCGCCGAGGATGACCGAGACGAAGTGCCGGTTCATCGCCTTGCACATGATGTAGCTGAGGATCGCACCCGACGAGCCGACCAAGGCGCCGGTGATGATCAGCATCTGGTTGTTGAGCGTGAAGCCGATCCCGGCCGCCGCCCAGCCCGAGTAGGAGTTGAGCATCGACACCACGACCGGCATGTCGGCCCCGCCGATCGGGATGATCAAGAGCACGCCCAACAGAAACGCCAGCAGCACCATGACGAGGAAGATGCCGGCGCTCTCGGTCATCAGGAAGGCGATCAGGAGCACCACCAGCGCGATGCCGAGACCGGCATTGATGACGTGGCGGGCCGGCAGGAGGATCGGCTTGGAACTCATCGCCGCCTTGATCGGCCCCTTGAGCGGGCCGAGCGCGTTCTCGACCTTGGGCGGAAAGCTGCCCTGAAGCTTGAGGAAGGCGATGACCGAGCCCGTGTAGGTGATCGCCCCGATGATCGCCCCGAGCCCCATCTCGAACAGCGACAAGGGCTTGATGCCGGTGGGGCCGAGCAGGCCGAAGGCGGCCGGGTTCAAGAGCGCCGCGGCGGCGACGAAGACCGCCGCCATGCCGACCAGCGAGTGGAACCCCGCCACCAGCTGCGGCATCGCCGTCATCGCGATGTTCTGGGCGATGTAGTAGCCGACCGCGCCGCCGAGAGCGACGGCCACAGCGATCAGGCCGTAGGTCGCAACGGACGGGTCCGGCACGATCAACAGGGTGATCACCACCGCCAGCGCCATGCCGATCATGCCGAAGCGGTTGCCGGCCTGCGAGGTGGAGGGGTGCGACAGGCCGCGCAGGGCCAGGATGAAACAGACGGCGGCGACGAGATAGCCGATGCCGGCGACGTTGACGTCCATCGGCTCAGCCCTTCCGCTTGAACATGCCCAGCATGCGCTGGGTGACGGCGAAGCCGCCGAAGATGTTCACCGATGCGAGCAGCACGGCGAGCAGGCCCCAGACGCTACCGGCACCGACGGCGATCAGGCCGCCGACGACGATGACGCTGGAGATGGCGTTGGTGACGCTCATCAGGGGCGTGTGCAGGGCGGGAGTGACGGACCAGACCACGTAGTAGCCGACGAAGATCGCCAGCACGAAGATGATCAGGTTGAAGACGCTCGGGTCGATCGCTTCCATGGATCGGGCCTCAGCTCTGGAAATTCGGGTGAACGACGGCGCCGCCTTCGGTCAGGAGCGTACCCGCCACGAGGTTATCGTCCTTGTTCACGACGAGGTTCTTGCTCTCGCCGTCGACCAGGAGGCCGACGAAGTTGAGCAGGTTCTTCGCGTAGAGCACGCTCGTCGCCGGCGCCAGCTTGGCCGGCAGGTTCGGGATACCGATGACGCGCACGCCGTCGACCTCCACCGCCTCGCCGACCTTCGAGCCCTCGACGTTGCCTCCGGTCTCGACCGCCATGTCGAGGACGACGGAACCCCGCCGCATCGACTTCACCATGTCCATCGAGACGATGCGCGGCGCGGCGCGGCCGGGGATCTGCGCCGTGGTGATGACGATGTCCTGCCCCTTGATGTGGTCGGCCACCATCTTCGCCTGCTCGGCCTGCTCCTCCGGCGTCAGCGGGCGCGCATAGCCGCCGGCGGTCGCCGCGTCCTCCGGCACGAAACCGACGAACTTGGCCCCGAGGCTCTGCACCTCCTCGCGCGCCGCCGGCCGCACGTCGGTGGCCGACACCACGGCCCCCATCCGCCTGGCGGTGGCGATCGCCTGCAAGCCGGCGACGCCCGCACCGACGATGAACACCTTGGCCGGCGTCACCGTGCCGGCCGCCGTCATCATCATCGGCATGGCGCGGTCGTAGGCGGCCATCGCCTCCACCACGGCCTTGTAGCCGGCGAGGTTGGCTTGGCTGGAGAGCACGTCCATCGCCTGGGCGCGGGTGGTGCGGGGGAGCAGCTCCAGGGAGAACGTCGTCAGCTTGCGGTCGGCGTAGGCCTTTACCTGGTCCTTGTTGGGATAGGGGTCGAGCATGCCGACCAGCGCCTGGCCTTCCTTGAGCAGCGCCATCTCGTCGTCGGTCGGGCGCTGCACCTTCAAGAGCAGCGTCGAGCCGAATACCTGGGCTTTGTCGCCGACCACCTTGGCGCCGGCCGTCTCGAACGCCTGATCGGCGATGGCGGCGCCCAACCCGGCACCGGTCTCGACCACCACGTCCAACCCCAGACCGACGAGCTTCTTCACCGTCTCCGGCGTTGCGGCCACCCGTCTCTCGTGCTCCCGAACTTCCTTCGGGATGCCCACCTGCATGGCGCTCTCCAACGATACGTTGAACTTTGGTGCTACGCCCCCTGGCACCGCCGCGTCTCTCTAGCAGACGCGCGGCGTCGATCAAGCCGACAGGCCGGATTTCTGCCACGTCATCGACCGTCGTCGGCGGACGTCCCGCCGGAGCCGGCCGGAACCGGCGCCGACCAGAAGGGTTCACCTTCTCATCCGACCGGCGCTTCGATACGCCTGCCAACTCGATGGTCGAGACGCGTCCAGCGCGGGCCTTCGATGGCATCGGTCGGTAACCGCCGAGAGAAGAGGCTGTTCAATCGTGCGCCTGCTCGCAACATGGCTCTCGTCCGTTCTCGTGATCGCCGTCGCCAGCGGTTGCGCCGCACAGCCGACGGTCGCGGATCGATGCGACCAAGCCTCCGGCGAAGGCTTCGAGCACGTGCAGGTGGCTGGACGAGAACGGCCGGTCATCGTTGCGACGACGGGCGACGATCCCACCGTCGCGCACGACCTCGTGGTTGCCTTTCACGGCCGCACGAACAGCAACGCACAGGTGCGCCGCTACTTCGACCTCGAGGCGCATGCCAAGCGCCCCACGGTCTTCGTCTATCCCTCGGCGTTGCCGGTCGACGAGCCGCCGCGGGCATGGGCGGATCCGGGCGACCCTGCCTCGAGTCTGCGCGACTACGCGCTTCTCGACGTCCTCGCGACGGAAGTGGCAGCGCGCTTCTGTCTCGACCGTGACCGCATCTTCGCGGTTGGCCACTCGCTCGGCGCCTCCTTCGCCAACTCCCTCGCCTGCGCTCGCGGCCACCTTCTGAGGGGCGTGGCCACGGTCGCGGGCGGCGTCAGCCCATCCGACTGCACCGGCGAGGTCGCGGCCCTGCTGCTGCATCATCCGGCGGATCGGCTCGTGCCGGTCGGCGAGGGGCGTCGCGCGCGCGACGTCTTCCTCCGCCAGAACGACCTGGAGAGCGCCGCTCCGACCACCGCCGATGTCGCGGACTTCGAGTGCCAAAGGTGGGGTGCGCGCCATCCCGGCGGCGTGCTTTGGTGTCTGCACGACGATGCGTATACAGGGAGCGGCCGCTACTATCCGCACGGCTGGCCCGCTACCGCCGGCGAGGCGATCATGGCGTTCTTCGCGTCGCTCGACCGGTCCCCGAGCACGGACGGACGGCCGCAGCCACGGCGGGCCTCTCGCTAGGACTTGAACCGCCTCGCCCGGCCGCGTACTGCCCTCCTCTCGAAAGGCGGCCCGGCCGCTTCAACAGCAGGACGCCCCTCGATGAGCGAGTTTGCCTTTCAGCGTAGCGGACGGTCCCCGGCACTGGGCGAGCGGGGCATGGTGGCCACCTCGCACCAACTGGCCTCGCTCACGGCCCTCGACGTGCTGCGCTCCGGCGGTAACGCGGTCGACGCGGCGGTGGCTGCCGCCGCCATGCTGGCCGTGGTCGAGCCCGCCATGACCGGCGTCGGCGGCGACCTTTTCGCCCTGGTCGCGCCGAAAGGCGGTGCGCCGGTCGCCATCAACGCCTCGGGCCGCGCACCTGCGGCGGCCGACCCCGACGCGCTCTTGGCCCAGGGCTACGATGCCATCCCCAAGGCCTCGGCCCACGCCGTGACGGTGCCGACCGGCGTTGCCGGCTGGGCGGCGCTGGTCGAGGCCTATGGCAGCCGCGGACTCGACGAACTGCTCCGCCCTGCCATCGCAGCCGCGCGGGACGGCTACCGGGTGACGCCCCGCGTGGCCTGGGACTGGGCCCGCCAGGCCGAGGCGTTGCGCGAGCAGCCGGCAACCGCCGCCCTCTACCTCCAGGACGGCGCGGCGCCGGGCACCGGCGCCCGCCACGCCCTGCCGCAACTGGCCGCGACGCTGGAAGCGATCGG
Source organism: Geminicoccaceae bacterium (assembly GCA_050485385.1). GTDB lineage: Bacteria > Pseudomonadota > Alphaproteobacteria > Geminicoccales > Geminicoccaceae > RECO01. The sequence continues at coordinate 4,812 of JBJHBG010000049.1, forward strand.
CAAAGGCGGCGCCAAGGCGTATTACCAGGGCGAGATCGCCGAGAAGCTCGTTCGCCGGCTGCGCGAGCTGGGCGGTGTGCACACGGCGGACGACTTCGCCGCCGCCGAGGCCGAATGGGTCAAGCCCATTTCTACCGACTACCGGGGGATCACCGTCTACGAGTGCCCGCCGAACGGTCAGGGCATCGTGGCGCTGTTGATGCTCAACATGCTCGCCGACGACGACGTGACGGTGACCGGCGCCGATTGGCCGCACCTGTTGGCGGAGACGACCCGCCTCGCCTATCGCGAGCGTGACCTCGTGGTGGCCGACCCCGGCTTCGGCCGCGCCGAGGTCGATCTCCTCGACCGCGCCTACGCCAAGGGCCTGCGCACCTCCATCGCCATGGACCGGGCGATGACGGCGTTGCCGGAGCGGGTGCTGCCGCCGCACAAGGACACGGTCTATCTGACGGTGGTGGACGAGGCCGGCACCGCCGTCTCGTTCATCAACTCGATCTACGACGCCTTCGGCTCCACCCTCGCCTGCCCCGAGACGGGCGTGCTGTTCCACAATCGCGGCCGCGCCTTCCGGCTGACATCCGGTCACCCGAACCGTCTGGCCCCGCACAAACGCCCGATGCACACCATCATCCCCGCCCTCGCGTACAAGAACGGTCGTCCTTGGCTCTCCTTCGGCGTCATGGGGGGCGACTATCAATGCACCGGGCAGGTGCAACTCCTGAAGGCGGTTCTCCAGGACGGGCTGGACCCGCAGGCGGCCTTGGATCTGCCCCGAACCTTCGGCTATCCGGACGTACTCCAGGTCGAGGCGACGGTCCCGGCCGCGGTGGTGGCGGAGTTGCAGCGGCGGGGCCATCGCGTGGAGACGGCAGCCTCGCCCCTCGGCGGCGGCCAAGCCATCCTCCTCGACCACGCCGCAGGCCTGCTCGTCGGTGGCACCGACCCACGCAAGGACGGGCTGGCGCTCGGCTACTGAGCCCGGGGGCGCAGCAGCCAGGCGAAGCCGGCGAAGAGGATGGCGACGACCGCTGCCACGAGCACGGTCGGCTGGAACAAAACCGGCAGCAGCACGTCGTCCCAGAGCCGGGGATGGATGTAGCGCTGGACGATCGCCTGGGTCAGGTTCAAGCTGTACGGATCGACTCGAAACCACAACTCGCCGAGCACGGGCGCGCCAACCACCAGCGCCCAGCCGGCAACCGCCGCGGCCAGCGCGGCAACTGCCGCCGAGAGCCAAATCAGAACGCGCACCCGCTTCTCCCTGTCGCCATCCTGCGCATCTGCATGTAGGCACGCTGATCGGCTCGACCAGTGACGAACGTTGGAGCAGTCTCGACCGATGGACGCGATCGATCCCGACTACCTGCCGATCCCCGGCAACGTCCTGCCGCGCTTTGCTGGCATTCCCACCTTCATGCGGCTGCGGGCCGTGCCGATCGACGAGGCCGACGCCGTCGACGTCGGCCTGATCGGTGTCCCCTTCGATACCGCCACCTCGAACCGGCCAGGCACGCGCCACGGTCCCCGCCAGCTCCGTGATCTCTCGACCATGATCCGCCTGATGAACCAGGCGACGCGAATCGCCCCCTTCCACCTCGCCCGCTGCGCCGACCTCGGCGACTGCCCGGTCAATCCGGTCAGCATGGAGAGCAGTGCGGAGCGCATCACCGGCTTCTACGAGCAGGTGAAGGCCAAGGGCGTGCTGCCGCTCACCGCCGGCGGCGACCATTTCGTGTCGCTGCCGATCCTGCGCGGCCTCGTCGGCCGAGACGCGCCCGTCGGCATGGTCCACTTCGACGCCCACTCCGACCTCTACCCGCCCTATTTCGGCGGCTTCGACAGCCACGGCACGCCGTTTCGCCGAGCCATCGAGGAAGGATTGCTCGACCCGAAGCGCGTGGTGCAGATCGGGCTGCGCGGCACCTCGATCGACATGAGCGACGTCGCCTTCGGCGAGGCGCACGGCGTGCGGATGATCATGATCGAGGAGTTCCGCGAGTTGGGCGTCGACGCGGTGATGGCCGAGGCGCGGCGCATCGTCGGCGACGCACCCACATATGTCAGCTTCGACATCGACGCCATCGACCCGAGCCAGGCGCCCGGCACCGGCACCCCCGAGGTCGGCGGCATCTTCGTCCACGAAGCACAGGCGATGGTGCGCAAGCTGATGGGGCTGGAGGTGATCGGCGCCGACCTCGTCGAGGTCAGCCCGCCCTTCGATCCGAGCGGCAATACGGCGTGGGTGGGCGCGAACCTGATGTTCGAGTTGCTCTGCGTGATGGCCGACAAGGTGCGGAGGGGGCGATGAGGCGGTTTTTCGCGGCAGCCGTCCTGCTCCTGGCGCCAGTGGCGGCGGCGCAGGAGGTGCGGCCGGTCACGGGCTTCGACATCCAACGCTACCTCGGCGAGTGGCACGAGGTGGCGGCGATCCCGACGTCGTTCCAGCGACAGTGCATCTTCGACACCCGTGCCGTCTACGGCATGGCCGGCGAAGATCCGCGGGTCACGGTCGACAACAGTTGCCGCACGGCCGAGGGGGAAGTCGACCGCTCGCGCGGGCTCGCCCGCTTCCGCGACGATCCGACGGTGGGCCATCTGGAGGTCACCTTCGTCACGATCCTCGGGCGGCCCTTCTGGCTGGCCTCGGGCGATTACGTGGTGATCGGCCTCGACGCGGATTACCGCTGGGCGGCGGTCGGCCACCCCTCGCGCGACTACGCCTGGGTTCTGGCCCGCGACCCCGACGTCGAACCGGCGCTCCTCGGCGAGATCGAGACGATCTACGCGGCCGCCGGCTACGACACCTGTCGCATCCTCACGTCCCGCCAGGTCAGAAACGACGTCCGCCAGCCGCTCTGCACCGTCGTGGAGACCAGCCAGAGCGATCTGCTGGAAAGCGATTGAGCCTCAGGCGTCGCCCGGCTTCACGAGTTGCGCCTCCAGCCGGGCGCGGACGTCGCCCGGCATGGCCGTGGACCGTCGCGTCTCGGGGTCGAAGAACACTTCCACGACATCGTAGGTGGCGTGCAGGCGGCCCGTGTCGGCGTGGTGCATGCGCAGGTGGAACGTGGCGCTCTTGGTGCCGATGCGCGTCACGGCACCGTCGATCACCAGAAGGTCTCCCGCCTTGAGCTCCTGTCGGAAGGTGGTCGTCGCCTGGGCCGAGACGCAGTGCACGCCGTGCTCCTCGAGCATGGTCGAGTAGGGCAGGCCAACGAGCGTCCACATATGGTAGACGGCGTCGTCGAAGAACGGCGCGTAGTAGCGGACGTTCATGTGCCCGAAGTGGTCCTCGTGGTGCGGATGCACCACGCCACGCAACAGTTCCGGCCGGCCGTCCATCGCTTCGCCCCTCACCCGTCTCGTGGTTGCACGCTCGAAGGCCCCCCCGGCGCCTAGTCCAGCGTGACCAGGACCGCGTCCGCCGCAACCGTGTCGCCGGCGGCGACGGCGACCGTCGCCACCACACCATCGCGCTCGGCGCGCACCACGTTCTCCATCTTCATGGCTTCGAGAATCAGCAGCTCCTGACCGAGCTTCACCTCGTCGCCGACGGCGACCCGCACGTCCTTGATCAATCCCGGCATCGGCGCCTGGACGGTGCCGGACTGGTCGGGCGCGACCTTCGGCTGCATCCGGCTTGCCAGTTCCTGGGCACGGTGGGTGCGCACCAGGGTCGGCGCCTGGAAGCCGCCGTGGCGGAGGTGGAAGCCCTCGGCGATCGGGTCCGCCTGGAAGGTGTGGGCGTCGCCGTCGACGATGGCGTCGAAGCGGAGTTGGCCAGGCCGCCAGTCGAGACGGACGCGATGCGCGCGCCCCCCGGCGTGCACGTTCCAGGTTTGCGCGTGGTCGTGCTCGAGCTCGACGTCGATGGCCTCGCCGCCGACCCAGACCGACCAACTCTTGGCGGCGAAGTAGGGCATGCCGCGCATGCGCCCACGAACGCGTTGGGCGCGCTCGTTCTCGACCGAGCGCAGGCACGCCGCGACCACGGCGAAGCGGACGGCGAGTTCACCGGCGACCGGTGCCGGATCGAACCGCTCGCCGTACTCCTCGGCGATGAAGTTGGTCGACATGTGACCGGCGCGGAAGCGGGGGTGACCGACGAGGCTGGCGAGGAAGTCGGCGTTGTTGCCGATGCCGCGAACCACGAGGTCGTCGAGGGCCTGGGCCATGCGGCGGATGGCATCGGCGCGGGTGGCGCCATGGGTGCAGACCTTGGCGATCATCGGGTCGTAGAACATGGTGACCTCGTCGCCCTCGACGACGCCCGTGTCGACGCGCACGCCCTCCCTCGTCGGTGGCACGAAGCGGACGAGGCGGCCGGTGGCGGGCAGGAAGCCGCGCGCCGGCTCCTCGGCATAGACCCGCGCTTCCAAGGCCCAGCCGTCGAGCTTCACGTCGTCCTGGCCGAAGCCGAGCGGCCGGCCGGCGGCGACCTCCAGCATCTTCTCGACGAGGTCGATGCCGGTGACGAGTTCGGTCACCGGGTGCTCGACCTGGAGCCGCGTGTTCATCTCGAGGAAGAAGAAGTTGCGCTCGGGATCGACGATGAACTCGACCGTGCCGGCCGAGGTGTAGCCGACAGCCTTGGCGAGGGCCACCGCCTGCTCGCCCATCGCCTTGCGCGTGGCCGCATCGAGGAACGGCGAGGGCGCTTCCTCCAGCACCTTCTGATGCCGCCGCTGGATCGAGCATTCGCGCTCGCCGAGATAGACGCAGTTGCCGTGGCTGTCGGCGAGCACCTGGATTTCGATGTGGCGCGGGTTCTCGACGAAGCGTTCGAGGAACACCCGGTCGTCGCCGAAGCTGGAGCGGGCCTCCGACTGGGCGCGGTCGAGGCCCTCCTTCAGTTCGTCGGCGTTGCGGACGATGCGCATGCCCTTGCCGCCGCCACCGGCCGACGCCTTGACCATGATCGGAAAGCCGATCGCCTCGGCGAGCCGCAGGGCCTCTTCGGGATCGCTGACTGCGTCGGGATGGCCGGGCACGGTGCTCACCCCCGCCTCCTTCGCCAGACGCTTCGAGGTGAGCTTGTCGCCCATCGCCTCGATGGCCGAGGCGGGCGGCCCGACGAAAACGATGCCGGCCGCCGCCAATGCCTCGGCAAAGGCCTTGCGCTCGGACAAGAAGCCGTAGCCGGGATGTACGGCCTCGGCGCCGGTTGCCTTGCAGGCCTCGACGATCCTCTCGATCACGAGATAGCTCTCGGCCGCCGGTGCCGGCCCCAGATAGACGCGCTCGTCGGCCTCGCGCACGAACAGCGCGTTGGCGTCGGCCTCGGAGAACACCGCTACCGTGCGGATGCCCAGGCGGCGGGCGGTGCGCATGACGCGGCAGGCGATCTCGCCGCGATTGGCGATCAGGATCTTCTCGAACATCGCTGGCCCTCGCCGCTCAAAGCGGAATGTTGTCGTGCTTCTTCCACGGATCGTCGACGCGTTTGCCGTCGAGCCAGCGGAGTGCCTTGGCCACCCGGCGGCGGGTGCCGTGCGGCATGATGACGTCGTCGATGAAGCCGCGATTGGCGCCGACGAACGGATTGGCGAAGCGGGCCTGATATTCGTCGGTGCGCGCCTTGATCTTCTCCTCGTCGCCGAGGTCGCCGCGGAAGATGATCTCGACCGCACCCTTGGAGCCCATCACCGCCACCTCGGCGCTGGGCCAAGCATAGTTGACGTCGCCACGGAGGTGCTTCGACGCCATGACGACATAGGCACCGCCATAGGCCTTGCGGGTGATGACGGTCACCTTGGGCACGGTCGCCTGGGCGTAGGCGAACAGGAGCTTCGCCCCGTGCTTGATGATGCCGCCATATTCCTGAGCGGTACCCGGCAGAAAGCCCGGCACGTCGACGAAGGTGACGATGGGGATGCCGAAGGCGTTGCAGAAGCGGACGAAACGCGCGGCCTTCCTGGCACTGTCGATGTCGAGGCAGCCGGCGAGCACCATCGGCTGGTTGGCGACGATGCCCACGGTCTTGCCCTCGAACCGGGCGAAACCGATGAGGATGTTCCGTGCGTAGTCGGGCTGCAACTCGAAGAAGTCGGCCTCGTCGACGACCTTCGAGATCAACTCCTTCATGTCGTAGGGCTTGTTCGGGTTGGCCGGGACGAGCGTGTCGAGCGAATGGTCGTCGCGGTCGACCGGATCGTCGGTCGGCCGGATCGGCGGCCCCTGCCGATTGTCGAGCGGCAGGAAGTCGACGAAGCGGCGCACCTCGTGCAGCGCCTGGACGTCGTTGTCGAAGGCCGCATCGGCCACGCCCGAACGTGCGGTGTGGGTCGCGGCACCACCCAATTCCTCCTGCGTCACCTCCTCCTGGGTCACGGTGCGGACGACGTCGGGGCCGGTCACGAACATGTAGGAGCTGTCGCGGACCATGAAGATGAAGTCGGTCATGGCCGGCGAGTAGACGGCACCGCCCGCGCACGGCCCCATGATCACGCTGACCTGCGGCACGACGCCCGAGGCGAGCGCGTTCCTGAGGAAGACGTCGGCATAGCCCGCGAGGCTGTCGACCCCCTCCTGGATGCGGGCACCGCCCGAGTCGTTCAGACCGATGACCGGCGCGCCGACCGCCAGAGCCCGGTCCATGATCTTGCAGATCTTGTTGGCGTGCGTCTCGGAGAGCGAGCCGCCGAAGACGGTGAAGTCCTGGGAGAAGACGAAGACGAGGCGGCCATTGATGGTCCCCTGCCCCGTCACGACGCCGTCGCCCGGAACCCGCTGGCCCGCCATGCCGAACTCGGTGCAGCGGTGCTCGACGAACATGTCGGTCTCTTCGAACGAACCGGGATCGAGCAACAGCTCCAGCCGCTCACGCGCGGTGAGCTTGCTGCGCCCATGCTGGGCCGCGATCCGCTTCTCGCCGCCACCCTGTCGCGCTGCTTCCCGCCGCCGTTCGAGCTCGTCGATGATGTTCTGCACCATTTCTTCTCCTGGGAAGAGCCTCGGGTAGCATGTTGCTGCACTGCGGCAAAGCGGCGCCTAGGGCCGGCCAAGGGCGACAAGATACCGATCGACGGCGACGAGGTCACGGATCAGGCGGCGCTCGCGGGCAAGGGCATCCGCCTCGTCGCCCCATTGCTTGCGCTGGAAGCGCTCGTCGACGAGGGAGGCATCGGCCGCCACCGTCCCGGCAAGGGCGCCAGCGGCCATCATCAGCGCCAGGACCAGCGAGCCGCTGGCCGTCGTCGCGGCGTGCAGCGCAACCAGCCGCCAATCGTCGGTCGCCTCGACCAGCTCGGCGAGCCCGGTGACGGCCGGCGCCGGCTGATCCCCTGGCATGAGACCCTCCACGACCCGCAACCGCAGCCCGTGCGTCGCTTGCAGCCAAGCGAGCGGCGGATCCCAGTATCGGGCATAGGTCTCGACCAGCTCCGCCGGCTCGGCGGCGCGGTAGCAAAGGAGATCGGACCGCGCGTAGTCGGCGAGTTGGGCCACGGCTGGAGCGCGTCGCTCGGGCATCAGGTCGGTCGCCGTCGTGGCGAGCCGGTTCACCGGCATCGTATCGGGCTCGACGGCTTCGCCTTGAACGTCCCACTCGGTGGCGACGAGTTCCGCGAGCGCCGCGGTGGGCAGCACCAGCTCGTGGCGGCGCGGCGTGCGCAGCGGCCGGCCGTCGAGCCGCACGCCGAAGCCAGCGGCCGCGGGCTCGGCCGTTGCCGTCCGCCAAAAGCGCTTCATGCCGAGATCCGTGTCATGCGAGGAGCAAGGCGCGGAGTGCTCGGACGTCGTTCGCCACATGGTGGGCGCCGGACTGGTGCAGGAGCGGTGGGGCGTGGTGCCCCCAGGTGACGCCGATGGCCGTCGCTCCTGCGGCCCGCGCCATGGCCATGTCATAGCTCGTATCGCCGATCATGACGGCCTCCGCCGGCTCGCCCCCGGCCTCGGCGATCGCCTGGAGCAGCATGGCCGGGTGCGGCTTGGAGGGATGGAAATCGGAGGTCTGGAGGCTCAGGAAACGCCCCTCCCAGCCGTGCTTGGCGACGAGATGGTCGAGGCCACGCCGGGACTTGCCGGTGGCGATCGCGAGCCGTCGGCCGGCCCTGCCCAGCTCGTCGAGCAGCTCCGCGATCCCCGGAAACAGCGCCTCGTCGTGGGCACCTTCGGCGCGCAGGCTGGCGAACGCCGCCTTGTAGTGACCCGCCAGCCGCTCGTGCTCGGGCGCGCTCGCGTCGGGTGCGAGCGTCGCCATCGCGTTGACCAGCGACAGACCGACGACGTTGCGCACCGCCGGCTCCGTTGGCGGCAGTGCACCGGCGTCGCGAAAGGCGCGGTCCATTGCCGCGAGGATCAAGGCGGCGCTGTCCACCAACGTGCCGTCGCAGTCGAACACCGCCACGCGATAGCTCAAAGCTCGAACGCCTCCAGGTCGTGCTCGGCCGCCATGTCCTCGCTGAGCCCGAGCCAATCGAAACAGGCCCGTACGTGCGGTGCCAGCGGCGCCGTCAGCACGAGGCTGCCGCCCTTCGGGTGCGGCAGACTCGCGGTGCGGGCGAACAGCATCAGCCCCTCCGGCTGCCCGGTCAGCGGCAGTTGTCCCTCGCCGTACTTGCGGTCGCCGAGGATCGGATGGCCGATGGCGGCGAGGTGGACACGGAGCTGGTGGGTGCGGCCGGTGATCGGCCTGAGAGCCAGCCAAGTGGCGACTTTGCCGGCACGGGCGACGACGCGGAACAGCGTCTTCGCGGCCTTGCCGTCGTCGTCGCCGACGACGCGCTCGTTACCCGCACCGCCGACCTTGGCGAGCCTGAGGTCGACGATGCCCTGCCGTTCCGCGACACGGCCGGCGACGACCGCCCAGTAGAGCTTCTTCACCTGACCGCGACGAAAGGCCTCGGTCAGCTTCGCGGTGGGACCGGCGCCGCGGCCGAGTAGCAGGAGGCCGGCGGTGTCGCGGTCGAGACGATGGACCAGCCGGCAGCGCTCGCCGCCTCGATCCAGCGCCGGAAGCCAGCGATCCAGGTGCGTCGTGGTCTTGGTCCCGCCCTGGACGGCGAGTCCCGCCGGCTTCGCCAACGCCACGACGGCCCCGTCGTCGTGGAGGACGAGCTGCCGGATCGCCGTCGCTTCCGCCGCGGACGCCCCAGGGGCGCCCGTCTTCACCGGCGGCGGGGAGAGAGGCGGCACCCGCACGATCTGACCGGGCTGCAACCTGAGCGATGCCTCGACCCGCTTGCCGTCGACGCGAAGCTGGCCTGTCCGCAGGAGCTTCTGCAGCTGCCCCTGGCCGATCCCGGGAAAGCGCCGCTTGAGGAACCGGTCGAGCCGCACCTCGCCTTCGCCTTTCCCAACCTCGATCACCTGCACCCCGCTCACGATCCGCTCTCCCGCACTCGCAGCGCCGCGACGCGACGCAGCCGCTCGCCGATCGCCACCTCCGCGCCCCGATCGGTCGGCCGATAGAAGGCCCGGCGCTCGAGCCCCTCCGGGAAGTGGTCCTGGCCGGCGCAGCCCTCGGGGGCATCGTGGTCGTAGGCGTAGCCCTCGGCGTAGCCGAGATCGCGCATCATCGCGGTCGGAGCGTTCATGCTGAAGGGCTTGGGCGGCAGTGAGCCGTGGGTGCCGGCGGCGTCCTGCGCCTCCTTCCAGGCAACGTAGATGGCGTTCGACTTGGGTGCCGTGGCGAGGTGGACGGTCGCCTGCGCCACCGCCAATTCGCCCTCGGGCGAGCCCAGGCGCTCGAAGGCCTCGGCGGCGGCGAGCGCCAGCGGCAGCGCTCCGGGGTCGGCGAGGCCGATGTCCTCGCTCGCCATCCGCACGAGGCGCCGGGCGACGTAGCGCGCGTCCTCGCCGGCATCGAGCATGCGGGCCAACCAGTAGAGCGCCGCATCGGGATCCGACGCCCGTACCGCCTTGTGCAGCGCGCTGATCAGGTTGAAGTGCTGGTCCTGGCCCCGGTCGTAGCGCGGCCGCCGCTGCGCCAGCAGCCCTTTCAGGCCCGGCAGATCGAGCGCCGCGTCGGGCCGCCGCTCCAACAGCGCCTCGATCAGCGTGGCGAGATAGCGGCCGTCCCCATCGGCAAGATCGACCAGAGCCGCGCGCGCCTCGGCCTCCAGTGGCAAGGGCTCGCCGAGGAGCGTTTCCGCCCGCTCGACCAGGCGCGCCAAGGCCGGTCGATCCAGGGGCTCCAACACGACGACCTCGAGCCGCGACAACAGCGCGCTCGTCAGCGCGAAGGACGGGTTCTCGGTGGTTGCCCCGATCAGCGTGATCGTGCCGTCCTCGACCCGCGCCAGGAGCCCATCCTGCTGCGCCCGATTGAAGCGGTGGACCTCGTCGATGAACAGCACCGGCTGCTCGCCGGCCCGCCGCCAGCGGTCGGCATCGTCGAAGGTGCGACGCAAATCGGCGACGCCGGCGGTGACCGCGGAGAGGAACAGGAGGCGCGCACCGACCGCCTCGACCAGAAGGCGCGCGATGGTCGTCTTGCCGCAGCCGGGCGGCCCCCAAAGAACCAGCGAGCGCAACCGTCCGGCTTCCACCATCGCACCGAGCGGGCCGCTCGGGCCGAACAGCCGGTCCTGGCCGACGACGTCTTCCAGCCTGCGCGGCCGCAGGCGCTCGGCAAGCGGCACGGCATGCGGCGGCGTGGCGGGCGCAGCGTCGGTCTCGCCGAAGAGATCGCCGCTCACGACAAAACGACCTGGAGCTGGCGCCCACCGCGATCCACGACCATCCGTACCGGCGGGCGACCGCGGCGCAACGCAGCGTCGATGTCCGACCGAGCGCGCACGGCCTGGCCGGCGACGTCGACGACGAGGTCGCCGCGCCGAAAGCGCATGCGGCTGGCCGGACTCCGTGGCTCGACCTCGACGACGACGACGCCACGCCCGAACGGATCGAAGCCGTTCTCGAGCGCGAAGGCCGGAGAGAGATTGGCCACCGTAAGTCCGGCCAAGGGATGGCGCGAACCGAAACGATGCAGGTCGGGCGGAGGGCTCGACGGCGGTGGCAAGAGCGCGATCTCGCGACGAGCCAGATCGCCCTCCCGCCACAACTCGACCTCGGCGCCTTCGCCGGCGACGGCGAGCCGGAGCCGCACGCCCCCTTCGTCGTCGACCGGGACACCGTCCACCGCAAGCAGCACGTCACCCTGGGCGAGACCCGCCTTGGCGGCAGCGCCCTCCGGGTGAAGGTCGCGAACCAAGGCGCCGCGGGGACGATCGAGACCGAGCGCTTCGGCGAGATCGACGTCGACGGGCTGGAGCCGTGCCCCGAGCCAAGGCGCCTGCGCGGCGTCGAGCCCCCGTTCGACGAAGGCGCGTACGTAGCTGGAGGGAATGGCGAAGCCGACGCCGATCGAGCCGCCGCCACGGGTCAGGATGGCGGTGTTGACGCCGATCAGGCGGCCTTGGAGGTCGACGAGCGCGCCACCCGAGTTACCCGGGTTGATCGCCGCATCGGTCTGCACCAGGGGAATGGCGAGGTCGATGCCGCGGGCGCTGCGCGCCGTCGCCGACACGATGCCGCTGGTCACCGACTGGCCGATCCCGAACGGATTGCCGATGGCGAGCACGAGATCGCCCACCTCGACCGCGTCGCTGTCACCGAAGGGCAGTGCCGGCAGGGCCTCCCCGCCGCTGTCGATCTGGAGCAGGGCGATGTCGGCGCGGGGATCGGTGCGGACGACCGTCGCCGGGAACTCGCGACGATCGGCGAGGACGACCGTGATCGATTCCGCGCCCTCGATGACGTGGGTGTTGGTCACGATGCGCCCCGCGGGATCGACGATCACCCCGGAGCCGAGGCTCGTCTGGGTCCGCTGCGGGGCCGGCAGATCGAAAAAGCGGCGGAAAAACGGGTCCGCCATCAATGGCGAACGCGGCACGCCCCGCTGGGTCCGTTGCGCCGTGATGTTGACGACCGCCGGTGCCGCCTCCCGCACCACCGGCGCGAACGAGAGCTGCACCTCGGCTTGGCTCTGCGGCACCGTCCGGTTGGCCGGCGCCTGCGAGCAGGCCGGAAATGCGAGGAGCCCGCTCAGGACGAGCAGGCTCCCGACGAAGGTCAGGCCGGTGCGCATGGCGCCAACGGCATCAGGCCGCCTCCTGCATCTCCTCCGTCGCCACCGGGCCACTGTCTTGCCCCTTGGCGTCGACGTCCCGCTCGACCAACTCGATCACCGCCATCGGCGCCGCATCGCCGTAACGAAAGCCCGCCCTGAGCACCCGGCAATAGCCGCCTGCCCGGTCCTTGTAGCGCGGGCCGAGCACGTCGATCAGCTTGGCGGCCGTCGCCTCCGACCGGGTCCGGGCGATCAGCAGCCGCCGGGCGTGCAGGTCGCCGCGCTTGCCGAGGGTGATCAGCCGCTCGACGATCGGCCGCAGCTCCTTGGCCTTGGGCAGCGTCGTCGTGATCTGCTCGTGCTTCACAAGTGCCTGCGCCATATTGGCAAACATGGCGGCGCGGTGGCTGGACGACCGCGAGAACCGCCGACCCCGATTGCGATGCCGCATGGTTCAACTCCACTAAGCCGGCCGCAGCCGGCCACAGAAACTAGAAGGGCTCTTCGACCTTGCGTGCAAGGTCCTCGATGTTCTCCGGCGGCCAGCCCGAGACCTCCATGCCCAGACCGAGCCCCATGGAGGTCAGAACCTCCTTGATCTCGTTGAGGGACTTGCGGCCGAAATTCGGCGTCCGGAGCATCTCCGCCTCGGTCTTCTGCACGAGGTCGCCGATGTAGATGATGTTGTCGTTCTTGAGGCAGTTCGCCGAACGCACCGAAAGCTCCAACTCGTCCACCTTCCGCAGGAGGTGCGGATTGAACGGCAGTTCCGGCCGACGGTCGGCAACGCCCTCGGCACGCGGCTCGTCGAAGTTGATGAAGAGCTGGAGCTGGTCCTGCAGGATCCGGGCGGCAAGCGCCATCGCATCTTCGGGCGAGACGGAGCCGTCGGTCTCCAGCTCGAGCGTCAAACGATCATAGTCCGTCTGCTGGCCGACACGCGCGTTCTCGACCCGATAGGCGACCTTGCGCACCGGACTGTAGACCGCATCGACCGCAATCAGTCCGATCGGCGCGTCCTCGCTCTTCAGCAACGAGGACGGGACGTAACCCTTGCCGTTGGTGACGGTCAACTCCATCGCCAGCGACCCTCCGCGGTCGACGTGGCAGATGACGTGGTCCGGGTCCATGATCTCGACGTCGTGCCCCGCCTCGATCATCGACGCCGTGACGACGCAAGGGCCCGTGGCCTTCAAGGTCATACGCTTGGCATGATCGCCGTGCAGCTTGATGCCGAGCGACTTGAGGTTGAGGACGATATCCGTGACGTCCTCGCGGACGCCCCCGATCGACGAGAACTCGTGCAGCACGCCGTCGATCTGCACGCCGGTGATCGCCGAGCCCTGGAGCGACGACAGCAGGACGCGGCGAAGGCTGTTGCCGAGAGTCACCCCGAAGCCGCGCTCGAGCGGCTCCACCACCACCCGCGCCTGCCGATCCGGCCGACGACCGGGCTGGACGTCGAGCTTCTGCGGCTTGATCAGCTCCTGCCAATTCTTCTGGAGCACGTTCTACCCTCGCTGGTAACGGTCATCGCCGACACCCCACCGGGTGCCGGCTTCCGGTCGAGTTCGACCGCCGAGATCAGACGCGGCGACGCTTGCGCGGCCGGCATCCGTTGTGCGGGATCGGCGTGACGTCCTTGATCGAATTGATCTGGAAGCCCACCGCCTGGAGCGCGCGAAGCGCCGATTCGCGACCGGAGCCCGGGCCCTTCACGTTGACGTCGAGGGTCTGCATCCCGTGCTCCATGGCCTTCCGCCCGGCATTTTCGGCGGCGACCTGCGCCGCGAACGGTGTCGACTTGCGCGAGCCCTTGAAGCCCTGCGCACCGGCCGACGACCAAGCGATCGCATTGCCCTGGGCGTCCGTGATCGTAATCATGGTGTTGTTGAACGTCGCCACGACGTGGGCGACGCCAGCGGTGATGTTCTTCCGCTCGCGACGACGCAGGCGCGTCTGATCCGGCTTTGCCATGTCGTCTTACTTCCCGACCTTCTTCTTGCCGGCGATGGCCTTGGCCGGCCCCTTGCGCGTCCGCGCATTGGTATGCGTGCGCTGGCCGCGCACCGGCAGGCCCTTGCGGTGCCGGAGACCACGATAGCAGCCGAGGTCCATCAGCCGCTTGATGTTCATCGCCACGTCGCGGCGCAGATCGCCCTCGACCTTGAGATCGCGGTCGATCTTCTCACGGATCATCAAGAGCTCCGCATCGGTCAACGCGTTGACCCGGCGCTCCCAGGGGATCTCCAACTCGGCCAACAGCCTCGTCGCCGAGAACCGGCCGATGCCGTAGATGTACGTAAGCCCGACGCCGACGGGCTTGTCGCTGGGGATGTTGACACCGGCGATACGCGCCACCGATTCGTCTCCTCGCATGCGGAAAACAGCGAGCGCGATCGGCTCGCCGAAGACCGCGGTTATAGGTCCCGAGACCAGATTGTCAACGCCGCCCGCAACGCGAACGGCGCACCGTCGTGACGTTCGCCGGGGTCAGCCCAACGCCGCCTTGATCGCTGCGGTCACCTCCGCGATCTCGCGGTTGCCGTCGATGACCCTCAATAGCCCCGTCTGCTCGTAATACGGCAGGACCGGCGCCGTCTGCTCGTGATAAATCGCCAGGCGGCGCCTGAGGGTCTCCGGATTGTCGTCCGCCCTGGCCCCGCCCGTCTCGGCCGCCCGCTTCTCGATCCGTCCGACCAGCACCGCGTCCGGAACCCGCACCTCGACCACCGCATCGAGGTCGCGACCCTTCTTGGCCAGCATGGCGTCCAACGCCTGCGCCTGACGCAAGGTGCGGGGAAAGCCATCCAAGATGAAGCCATGAACGCAGTCCGGTTCTTCGATCCGGTCGGCCACGACCGAGATGATCAGATCGTCCGGTACGAGCTTGCCAGCCTCCATCACCGCCTTCGCCTGCCTCCCCACCTCGGTGCCTGCCGCGACCGCCGCCCGCAGCATGTCGCCCGTCGAGAGATGTGCGATGCCGTAGGTTTCCTTGATGATCGCAGCCTGCGTACCCTTCCCCGCACCGGGCGGGCCGAAGAAAATGACGTTCACGATCGACGTCCCCGCAATTTCGCCTTCTTGATCAGCCCTTCGTATTGATGGGCGATCAGATGCGACTGGATTTGCGCGACCGTGTCCATGGTGACCGACACCACGATCAACACGCTCGTTCCACCGAAGTAGAACGGCACCGCGTACTGCGCGATGAGAATCTCCGGCAGGATACACACCGCCGTCAGGTAGATCGCGCCGACCGTCGTCAGTCGGGTCAGCACGTAGTCCAGATACTCGGCGGTGCGCTGCCCGGGCCGATAACCCGGAATGAAACCACCGTGCTTTTTGAGGTTGTCCGCGGTATCCTGCGGATTGAAGACGATCGACGTGTAAAAGAACGTGAAGAACGCGATCAGGCCACCATAGATCAACAAAAACAATGGCGCGCCACGACCCAGCCAAGCGCTCAACGTTGCGAGCCAGTCGGGCCCCTGCCCGGCGGAGAACGAGGCCAGCGTCGCCGGCATCAACAAAAGCGAACTCGCGAAGATGGCAGGAATGACGCCCGCAGTATTGAGCTTGAGCGGCAGGTGCGAACTCTCGCCGCCGAACATCCGGTTGCCACGCTGCTGCTTCGGATACTGAACCAGAATGCGCCTCTGCGCCCTCTCCATGAACACGACGAACGTAATCACCGCCACCAGCATGACGATCAGAAACACGATGAACAGCGGCGATAGGGCGCCGGTTCGGCCCAATTCCAGCGTGCTCGCGAGGGCCGCCGGCAGGGTCGCGATGATGCCCGTGAAGATGATCAACGAAATGCCGTTGCCGATGCCGCGCGAGGTGATCTGTTCACCCAACCACATCAAGAACAGCGTGCCGCCCACGATGGTAATTACCGTCGAGGCGCGAAAGAACCAACCCGGATCGCTGACTGCGGGACCCGACGCGCTGGTCATGGCCTCGAGGCCGATGGCCAGGCCGTAAGCCTGGAAGGTGGCCAACGCGACCGTCAGGTAACGCGTATACTGATTGATCGTCCGCCTTCCGCTCTCACCCTCCTTCTTGAGGGCCTCCAGCGTCGGCGAGACCGCCGTCATCAACTGCATGATGATGGCTGCGGAGATGTACGGCAAAATGCCGAGCGCGAAAATCGACATCCGCTCCAGCGCGCCGCCGGCGAACATGTTGAACATGCCCATGATGCCGCCGGCCTGCTGCTGGTAGAACTCCGCCATCACCTGCGGGTCGATCCCTGGCAGCGGGACGTAGGTACCGAAGCGGTAGACCACGAGGGCACCGAGCGCGAACCAGATCCGCTTCTTCAGCTCGGTGGCGCGAGAAAACGCCCGCCAATTGATGCTGGACGACAGTTGGTCGGCAACCGATGCCATGCACTACTCCGCTGAGCCGGCCAAGGAGACCGTCACGCTACAGGCGATGCCTCGGCTTCGCCACCCTCGGTCGCCGCCTCCAACACCGTCACGCGTCCGCCTGCGGCCTCGACGGCTGCGACGGCCTTCGGCGACGCCTTCGCCACCTCCAGCGTCAGCGCCGCAGAGAGCTGGCCCCGGCCGAGCAGCTTGACGGGCTCCTTCGTGGTCCGCACCAAGCCCGCCCCGACCAGCACGGCGGTATCCACCGTGCCGCCAGCGTCCAGCTTGCCTGCATCCACCGCAGCCTGCAGCCGGTCCAGATTCACCAGCTGATACTCGCTGCGAAATGCGTGATTGCTGAAACCCCGCTTCGGCAAGCGGCGGTAGATGGGCATCTGCCCGCCCTCGAAGATCGCCTTGGCACCGCCGGCGCGCGCCTTCTGCCCCTTGTGCCCCTTGCCCGACGTCTTGCCCAGGCCGGACCCGATGCCACGCCCGAGACGCTTGCGCGCCCGCTTGGCCCCCGGATTGTCCCTCAACTCGTTGAGCCGCACCGTTCAGTCCTCCGCAGCCTCGAGTTCCACCACCGTCACGAGGTGGCGGACCTTGGCAATTCGTCCGCGCACCTCCGGCGTATCGTGCCACACCTTGGTGCGATGCATCTTGTTCAGACCGAGGCCGATGAGCGTCGCGCGCTGCACCTGCAGCCGACCGATCGGACTGCCCGTCTGCGTGACCTGCAACCGTTTCGCCATCGTCAGGCCCCCGTCGCCGCGGCCTCGGCCGGGGTCTCCCGCCGCCGGGTCAACTCGCCGACCTTCTTGCCGCGCTTCGCCGCGATGGCCTTCGGCGAACTGACCTCGCCCAACGCCTCGAAGGTGGCCTTGATCATGTTGTGCGGATTGGACGTGCCGAGCGACTTCGCGACCACGTCCTGCACGCCCAACGCTTCGAGCACGGCACGCATCGGGCCGCCCGCGATCACGCCGGTTCCGGGCGGTGCGCTGCGCAGAAGGATACGGCCGGCGCCGAAATGCCCTTTGATGTCGTGGTGCAACGTCCGACCCTGCATCAGCGGCACGCGAATCATCGAGCGCTTCGCCTGCTCGGTTGCCTTCCGCACCGCCTCCGGCACCTCGCGCGCCTTGCCGGTACCGTAGCCGACCCGGCCCTTGCCGTCGCCGACGACGACGAGCGCCGAGAACCCGAAGCGGCGACCGCCCTTCACCACCTTGGCGACCCGGTTGATGCCGACCAACTTGTCGATGAGGTCGTCGCCGCCGCGCTCACCCCGGTCGCCCCGCTCGTCCGAGCGTCCTCGCGCCATGCTACTCTCCGTCCTCGTTCGTTCTAAAGCGTGAGGCCACCCTCGCGGGCGCCCTCCGCCAGTGCGGCCAGCCGGCCATGATAGCGATAGCCACCGCGGTCGAACACCGCGACGGTGACTCCCTTGGCCTTCGCCCGCTCCGCGATGAGGAGACCGACCCGCTTCGCGGCCGCCTTGTCGTTGGTCGAACTGAGCTCGCCCTTGACGCTCGGCTCCAACGACGATGCCGCGGCCAGCGTGAGGCCGGCGAGATCGTCGATGAGCTGCACGTAGATGTACCTGTTCGAGCGGAAGACCGACAGTCGCGGCCGTCCACCGGCGTTCTGCCGCAAACCGTAGCGAACGCGACGGCGGCGACGGACGAAACGTTCCTTGGCAGCGACCATGGCTACTTCTTCTTGCCTTCCTTGCGGAGAATGCGCTCACCGGCGTAACGGACACCCTTGCCCTTGTACGGCTCGGGCGGGCGGAAACCACGGATCTCCGCCGCGAGCTGGCCGATCCGCTGCCGGTTGGCGCCGCTGATGGTGAGCTGCGTCGGCGTTTCGGCCTTGACTTCGATGTCGGCCGGGATGGCCACTTTGATGTCGTGGCTGTAGCCGAGTTGCAGATTGAGGATGCCGCCATCGACCGCCGCGCGATAGCCGACGCCGCTGATCTCCAGCTTTCGTGTAAAGCCGTTCGACACACCCTGGACCATGTTCGCCACGAGCGTGCGCGATAGCCCCCACATGGCTCGCGAACGCTGGTCGCCCGGATCGCGCGGCGACACGACGACGGCACCGTCGTCGACCACCACTTCGACCTCGGGGGGCAGCGTCTCGCGCAGCTCGCCGAGCTTGCCCTTGACCGAGACCGACTGGGCCTCGATCGAGACCTGAACGCCGGACGGTACCGGCACCGGATGCTTACCGATACGCGACATGATCAAAACACCATGCAGAGGATTTCGCCGCCGACATGCGCCTCGCGCGCTTCGGCGTCCGACATCACGCCGCGCGGCGTGGAGAGAATCGCAATGCCGAGGCCATTGTAGACGCGCGGAAGATCCTTCACTCCAGCATACACACGACGGCCAGGCTTCGATACCCGCTTCAGTTCACGGATGACCGGCGTGCCGTTGTGGTACTTCAGCTCGATCGCCAGTTCGTTCTTGCCGCCACCCAACTCCGCCGCCGTGTAGCCGCGGATGTACCCCTCGCGGTGGAGCACGTCCAGCACGTTGCGGCGCAGGTTGGAGGCAGGACTCGTCACCTCGCCCTTACCGGCCATCTGACCGTTCCGGATACGGGTGAGCATGTCCCCCAACGGATCACTCATCGCCATCGGGGCTCTCCTACCAACTCGACTTGACCACGCCGGGCACTTGGCCCGCCGAGGCGAGGTCCCTGAGCGCGATGCGCGACAGGCCGAACTTCCGATAATAGGCCCGCGGCCGACCGGAGACGACGCACCGGTTGCGGATACGGATCTTCGCGCCGTTGCGCGGCATCTTGGCGAGCTTCAGCACCGCATCGAACCGCTCTTCCGACTCGAGTTGCTTGTCGCGGATCAGCGCCTTGAGCGCTGCGCGCTGCGCCGCGTCACGGGCAACCATCGCACGGCGGCGCTCGTTCTTCTCGACCGCACTCTTCTTTGCCATGTCGTCGTTCCCCCAGCCCTAGCGCACGAACGGCATCTGGAAACCTTCGAGGAGGACGCGTGCCTCCTCGTCGGTCCGCGCCGTGGTGCAGAAGATCACGTCCATGCCCCGGACCTCGTCGACGTCGTCGTAGTTGATCTCGGGAAAAATGATCTGCTCCTTCAGCCCAAGCGCATAGTTGCCACGACCATCGAATGCCTTCGGATTCACGCCGCGAAAGTCCCTGATGCGCGGCATGGCGATATTGATCAGCCGATCGACGAACTCGTACATGCGCTCTCGGCGCAAGGTCACCTTGCAGCCGATCGGCATCCCCTCGCGCAACTTGAAGTTCGCAACGGACTTGCGCGCGCGAATGAGCAGGGGCTTCTGGCCGGCGATCTTGGTCAATTCGCCGAAGGCGGCGTCCAGCTTCTTCCGATCGCTGACGGCCTTGCCCACCGCCATGTTCACCACGACCTTCTCCAGCCGCGGCACCATCATCGGGTTCTTGTAGCCGAAACGCTCCTGCAGAGCGGGGCGCACGGTCGCATCGTAGTGCTGCTTCAAGCGTGCCATCGCCGTCATCCGTCGATCACTTCGCCGGATCGCCGCGCGACCCGTACCTTCCGCCCGTCCTCGAGCACCTTGTAGCCAACGCGCGTCGCCTTGTCCGACGAGGGGTCGATCAACGCTACATTGGAGATATGGATGGGTGCCTCCTTGGTGGTGATGCCACCCTCCGCACGTGGCGACGCCCGATTGTGACGCTTCACCATCATCACACCCTGCACGAGCACGCGCTGCTCGGTCGGAAAGACCCGGAGCACCTCGCCCCGCTTCCCCTTGTCCCGACCCGTCAAGACGATCACGCGATCGCCCTTCTTGATCCTGCGCTTCGGCGGACGCGCCGCCTGGTTCGCAACAGCCATGATCAGATCACCTCCGGGGCGAGCGACACGATCTTCATGAACCGCTTCGCCCGCAACTCGCGGGTCACCGGGCCGAAGATCCGCGTGCCGATCGGCTCGCCCGCGTTGTTGATGAGCACCGCCGCGTTCCGATCGAAGCGGATCGCGCTGCCATCCGGCCGCTTGATCTCCTTCGCCGTGCGCACGATGACCGCCTTGTGCACATCGCCCTTCTTCACGCGGCCGCGCGGGATGGCATCCTTGACCGCGACGACGATGACGTCGCCGATCGATGCCCACCGCCGTCGCGATCCGCCGAGGACACGGATGCACTGCACACGCTTCGCGCCACTGTTGTCCGCGACGTCCAGATTCGTTTCCGACTGAATCACAGCTCGACCTCCGGCGCCGCTCGATCACGCGCGAGCAGCTCCCACTTCTTGGTCTTGGACAGCGGACGGCATTCCACGATGCGCACGGTCTCCCCGACCTTGCACTCGTTGTTGGCGTCGTGCGCGTGGTACTTCTTGGTCTGCCGAATGTACTTGCCGTACAGCGGGTGCTTGAAGCGCCGCTCGACCTTGACCACGATCGTCTTGTCGCCCTTGTCGCTCACGACTACGCCCTGGAGAATACGCTTGGGCATCAGGCCCCACCCTTCTGCACGCGGCGCTCGTTGATCACCGTCTTGATGCGCGCAATGTCACGGCGCACGAACCGAAACCGCACGCTGTTCTCCAACTGACCGGTGGCCTGTTGGAAGCGCAGGTTGAACTGTTCCTTCTTCAGCGCCAGCAGCGCCGTCGACAACTCGTCGTCGGTCTTCGCGCGAACTTCCTCGGCCTTCATGCCGCCAGCTCCTCCTGCACCCGCTGGATGAACCGCGTCTTCAGCGGCAACTTCGCCGACGCGCGCCGGATCGCCTCCTCGGCGAGCGCCGGCTGCACGCCGTCGATCTCGAACATGATACGTCCGGGTCGAACGACGGCCACCCAGTACTCGACCGAACCTTTGCCCTTGCCCATGCGCACCTCGGCCGGCTTCTCCGACACGGGCTTGTCCGGGAAGATGCGGATCCAGACGCGGCCCTGCCGCTTGAGGTGCCGGGTCATGGCGCGACGCGCCGCCTCGATCTGCCGCGCAGTGACCCGACCAGGCTCCGTTGCCTTCATGCCGTACGCGCCGAAGTTCAGGTCCGTCCCGCCCTTGGCGAGCCCGGTGATCCGACCCTTGTGCATCTTGCGGAACTTGGTCCGCTTCGGTTGCAACATCTAACGTACTCCAACCTCCGGGCTCAGCTGCGCTGCGGCACGCCTTCGGTAATCCGCCGCTCCGATGCCATCGGATCGTGTTCCATGATCTCGCCGCGGAAGACCCAAACCTTGATTCCGCACGTGCCGTAAGGCGTGAACGCCGTGGCCCGGCCGAAATCGATGTTGGCCCGCAGCGTGTGCAACGGGACACGGCCTTCCCGATACCACTCGGAGCGCGCGATCTCCGCACCGCCCAAACGCCCGCCGCAGACGACCTTGATGCCCTCGGCACCGAGCCGCATCGCCGATTGAACTGCTCGCTTCATCGCTCGCCGGAAGGTCACGCGGCGTTGCAGCTGCTGTGCGATGTTCTCCGCCACGAGCTTGGCGTCGAGCTCCGGCTTGCGAATCTCGACGATGTTCAACGCCACGTCGCCGGCCGAGCTGAGCTTCGAGACCTCCCGCCGCAACTGCTCGATTTCCTGGCCCTTCTTGCCGATGACCACGCCCGGCCGCGCCGTATGGATCATCACGCGCGCCTTCTTGGCAGGCCGCTCGATGACGATGCGCGAGACACCGGCAGCAGCCAAACGCTTCTCCAAAAAGGATCTGATCTTCAAGTCCTCGGCCAAGAGCTTCGCATAGTCGCCATCACCGAACCAACGGCTGTCCCAGGTCCGGTTGATGCCCAGCCGCATGCCAATGGGATTGACCTTGTGACCCATCAGGCGGGACCTCCCTCGACCTGCCGAACGACGATACGCAGTCGGCTGAAGAACTTCTTGATCCGGCCGGCCCGACCGCGAGCACGCGGATGCAGGCGCTTCATCACCAAGCGCTTGCCGACCGATGCCTCGGCGACGACGAGTTGGTCGACGTCGAGGCCGTGATTGTTCTCGGCGTTGGCGACGGCACTCTCCAGCGTCTTCTTGACGTGCTCGGACACACGCTTGTTGCTGAACGCCAGCGAGGTGATGGCCTTGCCCACCGGCTGATTGCGGATCATGCCGGCAACCAAGTCGAGCTTGCGCGGACTGGTGCGCACGAAGGTCGCCACCGCCTGCGCCTCGGTGTCCGCCAGCTCGCGTTCACGCTTCGGCTTGCCCATCCTACTTCCTCTTCGCCTTCTTGTCGGCGCCGTGCCCATAGTAGGTACGGGTCGGAGCAAACTCGCCGAACTTGTGCCCGACCATGTTCTCGGTGACGTACACCGGCAGAAACTTCTTGCCGTTGTAGACGGCGAACGTCAGTCCAATGAAATCAGGGACGATCGTCGACCGCCTCGACCACGTCTTGATGATCGCGTTCTTGCCTGAGGTTCGTGCCTGCTCCGCCTTGTCGAACAGGTAACCATCGACGAAGGGGCCCTTCCAAACACTGCGTGCCATGGATCAGCCTCCACGCTTCTTCGAGACGTGACGCGAGCGAACGATGAACACTCCCGTCTTCTTGTTGCGCCGCGTGCGGCGACCCTTGGTCGGCTTGCCCCACGGCGTCACCGGATGCCGGCCGCCCGAGGTCCGCCCCTCGCCGCCGCCGTGCGGGTGATCGACCGGATTCATCGCAACGCCGCGTACGTGCGGCCGCTTGCCGAGCCATCGACTGCGGCCCGCCTTGCCCATCTTCACGTTCTGATGGTCGGCGTTCGACACCGACCCGACGGACGCCATGCAGTCCGAGTGGACCCGGCGGATCTCGCCGGACATCAGCCGCAACTGGCTGTAGCTGCCGTCACGGCCAACCAACTGCGCGTAGGCGCCGGCCGACCGCGCGATCTGACCGCCCTTCATCGGCTTCAACTCGACGTTGTGCACGATGGTTCCGACCGGGATGCTGCCCAGCGGCGCGGCATTTCCCGGCTTCACGTCGACCTTCCGGCCCGCGACGACCCGATCGCCGATGGCCAGACGCGCCGGCGCCAGGATATACGCCTGCTCACCGTCCTCGTAGGTCACCAACGCGATGAACGCCGTACGATTCGGATCGTATTCCAGCCGCTCGATGGTGCCCCAGACGTCCCACTTCCGCCGCTTGAAATCGACGAGACGATAGGTCCGCTTGTGACCGCCGCCGCGCTGCCAAACGGTGGTCCGACCGGTGTTGTTGCGACCGCCGCTCTTCTTCAGGCCTTCGGTCAGCTTCTTGACCGGACCGCCCGCATGCAGCCCACTGCGATCGACGGTCACCAACTGGCGGCGGCCGGGCGAGGTCGGATTGTAGCTCTTGAGCGCCATGGTCTCAGATACCCGTCGTGACGTCGATGGAGTGCCCTTCGGCCAGGGTCACGAACGCCTTCTTCTCGTCGCTGCGCCGGAACGCGGTGCCGCGGAAGCGCTTCGCCTTCCCTTTCACCACCAGCGTGTTCACCTTCTCCACCTTGACCGAGAAAAGCGCTTCGACCGCTGCCTTGATCTCGGCCTTGGTCGAGTCCAGTCTGACCTTGAAGACGACCGCGTTGTTTTCAGCGAGCCGCGTCGACTTCTCGGTGATCACGGGCTTGCGGATGACGTCGTAATGCGCCTCGGTGCTCACTTCAGCCGCTCCTGCAAACTGTCCAGACTGTCCTTCGCCACCAACAGCACGTCGGCGCGGAGGATGTCGTAGACGTTGATCCCCGCCGTCGGCACGACGTCGATACGCGGCAGGTTGCGCGACGCGAGCCGCAGATTGCCGTCGACCTCCTCGCCCGCGACCAGGAAGGCCGACTTGAAGGCGAGTTGCTCGAACCGTGCCGCGAGCGCCTTGGTCTTCGGCTCCGGCAACGTCGCTTCGTCGAGAACGAAAAGCTGCCCGGCCCGCGCCTTCGAGGCCAGCGCATGGACGAGTGCCAAGCGCCGCACCCGCTTCGGCAAATCGATCGCATGATCGCGCGGCGTAGGTCCGAAGGCGCGACCGCCGCCTCGAAACTGAGCGACGCGCGCCGAGCTGTGGCGGGCGCGACCCGTGCCCTTCTGCTTGTACATCTTGGCGCCGGTACGGGCGATCTCGCCGCGGTTCTTGACCTTGTGGGTGCCCGCACGGCGCTTCGCCAGCTGATAGACGACCATCCGATGCAGGATGTCCGCCCGCGGCTCGACGTTGAAAATCGCCTCGTCGACCTCGACCGACGCCGTTGCATCGGAGGTCAGGCTGATGACCGGAAGCTCCATCGCTCAGGCCTCCGCCTCTTCGACCACCACGGCCTCCATGCCGGCAAGACCGGCTGGGTAGGGCGCCTCCGACGGCCGTGCCCGCTTGACCGCGTCGCGCACCCGCACGATCGCGCCCTTCGATCCGGGCACCGCACCCCTGATCAGCAGGAGCCCGCGATCCGGATCGACCCCCGCCACTTCGAGGTTCAGCGTAGTCACGCGTTGGGCGCCCATATGCCCGGCCATCTTCTTGCCCTTGAACACGCGGCCGGGATCCTGACACTGGCCGGTCGAGCCATGCGCGCGATGCGAGATCGACACACCGTGGCTCGCCCTCAGGCCCGCGAAATTGTGGCGCTTCATCGCCCCCGCGAAACCCTTGCCGATGCTCGTGGCCGACACGTCGACCCGCTGCCCCGCAACGAAATGCGCCGCCGACAACTTCGCCCCGACGTCCACGACGGCATCCGCCGCGACACGGAACTCACCGAGTTCGGCCTTCGGCTCGACCTTCGCCTTGGCGAAATGGCCGCGCAGCGGTTTGGTCACGTTCTTGGTCTTGACCTTGCCCATGCCGACCTGCACGGCGATGTAACCATCCCGCTCGGCAACACGCACCGCGACGACCTCGTTGTCCTCGACGCGCAGCACCGTCACCGGCACATGGCTGCCGTCGACGCCGAAAATCCGCGTCATCCCCAGCTTGCGCGCCATCAGGCCAGTGCGCATGGATCTCTTCCTTCCTTCTACGCTCAGACCTTGATCTCGACGTCCACGCCGGCGGCGAGGTCGAGCTTCATCAAGGCGTCGACGGTTTGCGGCGTCGGATCGACGATGTCGAGCAGACGCTTGTGCGTGCGCACCTCGAACTGCTCACGGCTCTTCTTGTCGATGTGCGGCGAGCGCAGCACCGTGAACCGTTCGAGGCGAGTCGGCAGCGGAATCGGCCCGCGAACACGCGCACCGGTACGTTTCGCCGTGCCGACGATTTCCTGCACCGACTGGTCGAGCACCCGGTGATCGAATGCCCGAAGGCGAATGCGAATGTTCTGCGTGTCCATGGTCGTTCGCTCTTTCGAAGGTTCAGGCGAGGACCTCGGCGACGACGCCGGCACCGACGGTGCGGCCGCCCTCGCGCACGGCGAAGCGCAGGCCCTGCTCCATCGCGATCGGCGCGATCAGTTCCACCTCCATCGTCACGTTGTCACCGGGCATCACCATCTCCGTGCCCTCGGGCAGCTTGATCGAACCCGTCACGTCCGTCGTCCGGAAGTAGAACTGCGGACGATAGTTCGAGAAGAACGGCGTATGGCGCCCCCCCTCCTCCTTCGTCAGCACGTACGTCTCGCACTTGAACTTCGTGTGCGGCGTGATCGAGCCCGGCTTGCACAGCACCTGACCGCGCTCCACCTCGTCACGCTTCACACCCCGCAACAGCACGCCCACGTTGTCCCCGGCCTCGCCCTGGTCCAGCAGCTTGCGGAACATCTCGACGCCCGTGCACGTCGTCTTCGTCGTCGCCTTGATCCCGACGATCTCGATCTCGTCGCCGACCTTCACGATCCCGCGCTCGATCCGACCCGTCACCACCGTGCCGCGACCCGAAATCGAGAACACGTCCTCGATCGGCATCAAAAACGCCTGATCCTTCGGCCGGTCCGGCTGCGGAATGTAGTCGTCAACCGCCGCCATCAGCTCCAGAATCTTCGCCTTGCCGATCGCGTCGTCCCGACCCTCCAGCGCCGCCAGCGCCGAACCCGCAACGATCGGAATGTCGTCGCCAGGAAACTCGTACTGCGACAGCAGTTCCCGCACCTCCAGCTCGACCAGCTCCAAAAGCTCAGGGTCGTCGACCTGGTCCACCTTGTTCAAGAACACCACCAACGCCGGAACGCCAACCTGACGCGCCAACAGAATGTGCTCCCGCGTCTGCGGCATCGGCCCGTCCGCCGCCGACACCACCAGCACGGCACCGTCCATCTGCGCCGCACCCGTGATCATGTTCTTCACGTAGTCGGCGTGCCCCGGGCAATCCACGTGCGCGTAGTGCCGCGCCTCCGTCTGATACTCGACGTGCGCCGTGTTGATCGTGATCCCACGCGCCTTCTCCTCCGGCGCCTTGTCGATGTTGTCGTAGCTGGTGAACGTCGCCCCACCAGCCTCCGCCAACACCTTCGTGATCGCCGCCGTCAGCGTCGTCTTGCCATGGTCGACATGACCAATCGTCCCGATGTTCGCGTGCGGCTTCGTGCGTGCAAACTTCTCTTTGCCCATCGTCTCGTCTCCAACAGCGGCGTCAGGCGTACTTCGCCTTGATTTCCTCGGCGACCATCTGCGGCACGGGCTCGTAATGGTCGAAGAACATGGTGAACTGGGCTCGTCCCTGACTGAGGGACCGCAACGTGTTGACGTACCCGAACATGGTGGCCAGCGGTACGAACGCATTCACGACCTGCGCGTTGCCGCGCGGCTCCATGCCGGTGATGTGACCGCGTCGGCTGTTCAGATCGCCGATGATGTCGCCCATATACTCCTCGGGCGTCACCACCTCGACCTTCATCACCGGCTCCAGGAGTTGCGGCGCCGCCTTGGCGATACCTTCGCGGAAAGCCGCACGCGCCGCGATCTCGAACGCCATCACCGAACTGTCGACGTCATGGTAGGCGCCATCGACCAGCTCGCAACGCAGATCCACCATCGGGAAGCCGGCCAGCACACCGCTGGTCATCGAGGTCTCGAGCCCCTTCTGCACGCCCGGAATGTACTCCTTCGGCACGGCACCGCCGACGATCTTGCTCTCGAACGCGAACCCCGTGCCCTTCTCGCCCGGCACGAAGTTCACCTTGATTCGCGCGAACTGGCCCGAACCGCCGGTCTGCTTCTTGTGGGTGTAGTCGACTTGCGCCTCGCGAGTGATCGTCTCGCGATAGGCGACCTGCGGCTGCCCGACGTTGGCGTCGACCTTGAACTCACGCTTCATGCGATCGACGATGATCTCAAGGTGCAACTCGCCCATGCCCTTGATGACGGTCTGGCCGCTCTCGGGATCGCTGGCGACGCGGAAGGACGGATCCTCCTGCGCGAGCTTGTTGAGGGCGATCGACATCTTCTCCTGATCGGCCTTGGACTTGGGCTCGACGGCGATCTCGATCACCGGATCGGGGAACTCCATCCGCTCCAGGATCACCGGCTTCGCGCCGTCGCACAGCGTATCGCCCGTCGTCGTGTCCTTGAGCCCCACGAACGCGACGATATCGCCGGCGCGCGCGTCCTTGATCTCTTCACGGCTGTTCGCATGCATCAGCAGGATTCGGCCGATCCGCTCTCGCCTACCCTTGACCGTGTTCTGCGCGTAGGAGCCGCTCTCGATCACCCCCGAGTAGATTCGCGCGAACGTCAGGGTGCCGACGAACGGATCGGTCATGATCTTGAAGGCCAACGCCGCGAACGGCTCGTCGTCGCTGCTCTTGCGCACCACCTCCGTCTCGCTGTCCGGCAGCACGCCGCGCGTTGGCGGCACCTCGAGCGGCGACGGCAGGAAGTCGACCACGGCGTCGAGCAGCGGCTGCACGCCCTTGTTCTTGAAGGCCGAGCCACAGAGAACCGGCACGAACTTGCCGCCCGTGGTGCCGAGACGGATGCAGCGACGGAGGGTCTCCGCATCGGGCTCTTCGCCCTCGAGAAACCTCTCCAACACCTCGTCGTCCATCTCGACGGCGGCCTCGATCAGCCGCTGCCGGTACAACTCGGCCTCGTCGGCATGGGACGCCGGAATCTCACCATAGCCGAAGCTGGCACCGAGGCTCTCGCCATCCCAGATGACAGCTTCGTTCCGGATCAGGTCGACGTTGCCGACATAGTCGGCTTCCTCGCCGATCGGCAGCGTCAATACCAGAGGCACCGCGCCGAGGCGATCCTCGATCATCGATACGCAGCGCAGGAAGTCCGCTCCGATCCGATCCATCTTGTTGACGAAGCAAATGCGCGGGACGCCATACTTGTCGGCTTGGCGCCAAACCGTCTCCGACTGCGGCTCCACACCGGCGACGGAATCGAACACCGCGACCGCGCCGTCGAGCACGCGCAGGGAACGCTCGACTTCGATGGTAAAGTCGACGTGACCGGGTGTGTCGATGATGTTGACACGATGGTCGCGCCAGAACGTCGTCGTTGCCGCGGACGTGATGGTGATACCGCGCTCCTGCTCCTGCTCCATCCAGTCCATGGTCGCCGAGCCCTCGTGGACCTCGCCGATCTTGTAGGACTTACCGGTGTAGTAGAGGATCCGCTCGGTCGTCGTCGTCTTGCCGGCGTCGATGTGCGCCATGATGCCGATGTTGCGGTAGCGCTCGAGCGGGATGTCGCGGGCCATGATCTCGATCCGTTCCGACGATTACCAACGGTAGTGCGAGAAGGCACGGTTGGCCTCGGCCATCCGCAGCGTGTCCTCGCGCTTCTTGAATGCAGCGCCGCGGCTGTTGGCGGCGTCGAGCAACTCGCCCGCCAGCCGGTCGGTCATCGTCTTCTCCGATCGCTTGGCCGCAGCCTGGATCATCCAGCGAATGGCAAGCGCCTGCCGCCGCTCCGGCCGCACCTCGACCGGAACCTGGTAGGTCGCGCCGCCGACTCGCCGCGAGCGTACCTCCAGGGCAGGCTTCACGTTCTCCAAGGCCTCGTGGAAAGTCTGCAACGGGTCGACTTTCGCGCGCGCCTGCATCTTGTCGAACGCGCCGTATACGATCCGCTCCGCCACCGACTTCTTGCCTTGCTCCATCAAGTTGTTGATGAACTTGGCAAGGATCGCGTCGTGAAATTTCGGATCCGGAAGAACATCGCGCTTTTCGGCGGCGTGACGACGGGACATAGCTCTACCTCACTCTACCGACGGCTCACTTGGGCCGCTTCACGCCATACTTCGAACGGCGCTGCTTGCGTCCGTCCACGCCCTTGGTGTCGAGCGTGCCGCGGATGATGTGGTAGCGCACGCCGGGCAGGTCCTTCACGCGACCGCCGCGGATCATGACGACCGAGTGCTCCTGAAGATTGTGCCCCTCGCCCGGAATGTAGC
>JBJHBG010000050.1:0-13565 GCA_050485385.1 Geminicoccaceae bacterium
TGATCAACAGCGCAGCCTGCTCTGGCGCCGCTGTCGGCAGCACCCTCACTTCACTGGTGACATGATCACCACTGGAAATGACCAGGAAGGCACGATCCTGAGTTTCGCCCACGCCCACGAAAAAAGGGGGGGCCATGGGTGGGGCCTACCGACAAGGTGACGAGGAAGGTGCAGGGGGCTTCTGGCCCCCTCCGACCCCCAGGCGGCGGCAAGCCGCCGCCATTGAAGTGGCGCAGGCAAGCCTGCGCCCGGGGGTTACAGGGGGGACCATCGAGTCCCCCCTACTCCTCACCACGGATCGTCGCACCTTGTCGAGCGCTGGCGACTGCCCATTCGCGGCGTACGGCCACGTCGCGCTCCGCCGGGGAGCGCTCGGCGGCGAGGGCCGCGAAGGTCCGGGGATCGCTCGCCTCGCCCAGCGCCCAGACCGCGGCACCGCGGACCACGGGGTCGGGATCGTCGAGGTGGGGCAGGATCGTTGCCGGCTCGGCGCGGCCGTTGCCGAGTGCTATCAGCACGTTGCGCAGGAAGCGGTTGCGGCCGATGCGCTTGATCGGCGACTTGCGGAAGAGGGCGCGGAAGCCGGCGTCGTCGAGGCCGGCCAACTCGGCGAGCGGGGGGGCGCGCAGCTCGTCCCTGGCCTGGAGTCTGGCCTCGTGGCCGGTGCGCGCGAACTTGTTCCATGGGCAGACGGCAAGACAGTCGTCGCAGCCGTAGACGCGGTTGCCCATGGCCCGGCGGAAGCCGTGCGCGATCGGCCCCGCGTGCTCGATGGTGAGGTAGGAGATGCAGCGGCGGGCATCGAGCCGGTAGGGGACGGGAAACGCATCGGTCGGGCAGACGTCCAGGCAGCGCCGGCAGGAGCCGCAGCGGTCGGTCTCGGCGTCGTCGGCCGGTAGCAGGGCGTCCGTCAGGATCGCACCGAGGAAGAGCCAACTGCCATGGCCGCGGCTGACGAGGTTGGTATGCTTGCCCTGCCAGCCGAGCCCCGCCCGCTCGGCCAGGGGTTTCTCCATCAGGGGGGCGGTGTCGACGAACACCTTGACCTGGGCGGCGGCGGCGCTGGCGAGCCAGCCGGCGAGGTCCTTCAGCCGCCCCTTGATCAGACCGTGATAGTCGTCGCCCTGGGCATAGGCCGAGATGGTGGCGGCGGTCGGTTCCGCCAGCGTCGCCAGCGGGTCGTGGTCGGGGGCATAGGAAAGGCCGAGGGCAACGACCGTGCGCGCGTCGGGCCACATGGCGGCGGGCGTGTGCCGGCGCCGCGCCGTCAGGGCGAGCCACGCCATGGTTCCGTGGTGGCCCTGGGCGAGGGCCTGCACGTAGGCGGCCTGGCGATCGTCGGGCACCCGTGCCGGAGCG
Organism: Geminicoccaceae bacterium; assembly: GCA_050485385.1. Classification (GTDB taxonomy): domain Bacteria; phylum Pseudomonadota; class Alphaproteobacteria; order Geminicoccales; family Geminicoccaceae; genus RECO01. The sequence goes on from JBJHBG010000050.1 coordinate 1,360, forward strand.
ATGCCGACCGCGTCGAAGCCGAGCCGTCGCGCCCGGTCGACCAGCCGGCCCTTCAGCGCGACGCCGTCAGAAGTCGAGGTCGGCGTAGTGCTCGGCGGGCGCCTGCTGGGGGATCTTGTCCTTGAGGAGGGGGCGGAAGCTCGGCCTTGACTTGATCCGCGCATACCATTCCTTCGCCTCGGCGTTCGCCTCCCAGGGGACATCCCCCAGGTAGTCGAGAACCGACAGGTGCGCCGCGGCGGCAAGGTCCGCAAGGCTCAACTCGTCGCCGGCGAGCCAGTTCCGGTAGGAAGTCAGATAGGCGATGTAGTCGAGATGGCCGCGCACGTTCTCCTGGCCGGCGCGAAGGGCGGCGGTGGTCGGCGTTCCCGACCGCTTGAGGCGGAAGATCAGCTTGGGCCGCCAGAGCAGGTCGGTCACCTCGCGGGCGAACTTGGTGTCGAACCACAGCATGAGGCGCCGCACCTCGGCGCGCGAAGCCGCGTCGTGCCCACCGAGACGGACTTCCGGAAAGCGCTCCTCCAGATACTCGGCAATGGCCACGCTTTCGGCCAGGGCGAGGCCGTCGACCTCGAGCACCGGCACCTCTGCCGCAGCGTTGAGCCGCAACAACTCGTCCTCGCGGCGCCACGGCTCGTGCGCGACCATCTCCGCCTGCAGGGCCTTTTCGGCCAGTGCGAGACGGAGCTTGCGGCAATAGGGGCAGATCGGGAAGTGATGGAGGCGCAGCGTGGTCATCGACCGCTGTCGGACGACCGCCGCGGCCTAGCCCTGCCGTGCCTTGAAGCGCGGGTTGGTCTTGTTGATGATGTAGACGCGGCCCTTGCGGCGAATGATGCGACAGTCCTTGTGCCGCTCCTTCGCGCTGCGCAGCGAATTACGAATCTTCATCGGATCAGGCCTTCTTGCGACGGAAGCTCGCGAACTTCTTGTTGAACTTGTCGACCTGGCCGCGCTGCATGATCTGCATCTGGCCACCGGTCCACGCAGGGTGCGACTTGGTGTCGATGTCGAGCTGCAACGAGGCACCCGGCTCGCCGTAGGTCGAGCGGGTCTGGAAGGTCGTGCCGTCCGTCATCACCACGGTAATCTCGTGGTACGGCGGGTGGGTGTCCTTTTTCACGGGTCGTCTCCTGGCGCGGAGCGCGGTGTATAGCCTCATCCCCCTTGCCGGGCAAGGGTCGGTCTGGCACGCCTGCGTGCCCAACTGGGATCGTTCCAAAACGAAGGTGAAAGAGGCGCTGGTGAAGGTCGAGGGAACGGGTGGCGATCGTGCGCGAAGTCGCGACGTCAAGCAGTTGCGCCGGCTTCTGGCCTACGTTCGCCCGCATTGGCCGTGGGCCGTACTGGCCCTTTTGGGCTTGGCCTTCGGCTCGGCGGCACTGTTGTCGCTGGGTATCGGGCTGCGCTTCTTGATCGACGGCGGCTTCGCGGCCGGCAAGCCCGCCGCCCTCGACCACGCGCTCTACGCCGTCAGTATCGTCATCGTGGTGCTGGCCGTCGCCACCTTCGCCCGGTCCTATTTCGTCACGCTCCTCGGCGAGCGCGTGGTGACGGACTTGCGACGCGACGTCTTCGCGCACGTGGTTCGCCTTTCCCCCGGCTTCTTCGAGGTGACACGGACCGGCGAGGTCATCTCACGGCTTACCACCGACACGAGCGTGGTCCAGACCGTGATCAGCGCGAGCGTCACCCAGGCGCTGCGCAACGTCCTGCTCCTGTTCGGCGGGCTCGTGCTGCTGTTCGTCACCCAGCCGCGGCTGACCGGAGTCGTCCTGCTCGTGGTCCCGCTGGTCGTCGTGCCGCTGGTGGTGATCGGCCGGCAGGTGCGCCGCCGCTCCAGGCTCGCCCAGGATCGCGTTGCCGACGTCTCGGGCCGCGCCGAGGAGAGCCTGAACGCCGTTCGCACCGTCCAGGGCTGCGCCCAAGAGACGCGCGAGATCGACCGCTTCGGTGCGGCGGCCGAGGACGCGTTTCATGCCGCCGCCGGCTACATCCGGGCGCGCGCCCTGCTCGGTGCCTGCGTCATCTCCCTCGTCTTCGGCGCCATCGTCTTCGTCCTCTATCTGGGTGGGCACGACGTGCTCGCCGGGCGGATGACGGCGGGCGAGCTTTCGGCGTTCGTGTTCTTCGCCACCATCGTCGCCAGCGCTACCGGCGGGCTGAGCGAGATCTTCGGCGATCTGCAGCGGGCGGCCGGTGCCACCGAGCGCCTGTTCGACCTGCTCGACACCGAGCCGATCATCGCGGCACCGGCGGTCGTACGCCCCCTGCCGCAGACCGTCGCGGGGGCGGTGCGCTTCGAGGGCATCGACTTCGCCTACCCGTCCCACCCCGAACGCCGCGTGCTGCACGGCTTCGACCTTGCCGTCACGCCGGGCGAGACGGTCGCCCTGGTCGGCCCGTCCGGTTCCGGCAAGAGCACGGTCTTCCAACTGCTGATGCGTTTCTACGACCCGGAGGCCGGCCGCATCACGCTCGACGGCATCGACATCCGCCAGTTCGAGCCGCAGACCTTCCGCTCGGTCATCGGTCTCGTGCCGCAAGAGCCGGTGATCTTCTCGGCCGACGCGCGCGAGAACATCCGCTACGGCCGGCCCGACGCCAGCGACGCGGAGGTCGAGGCGGCGGCGGCCGCTGCCTACGCCACCGAGTTCATCGAGCGACTGCCCGACGGCTTCTCGACCTTCCTTGGCGAGAAGGGCGTGCGGCTCTCCGGCGGCCAGCGCCAGCGCATCGCCATCGCGCGGGCGCTCTTGCGCGACCCGCGCGTGCTCCTGCTCGACGAGGCGACGAGTTCGCTCGATGCCGAAAGCGAGCGCTACGTCCAGCGTGCCGTGGAGCGGCTCGCCGCCGGGCGCAGCTCGCTCGTCATCGCCCATCGTCTCGCCACCGTCCTGAAGGCCGACCGCATCGTGGTGCTGGACGAGGGGCGCATCGTCGCCTCCGGTACCCACGACCAGTTGCTCGCCCGCGACGGTCTCTACGCGCGCTTGGCGGCCCTCCAGTTCCAAGCCGAGGAGGCCGCCTGAAGACGAAGGCCAGTCCCCGCATTTCGGCGGTTGCAGGCGCCTCGGCTTTCGGGCAAAGGCCGGCGCAACGACGACGGCAACGAGGCCCAGGACATGGCCACTTCGTCGAGTGATGACGATGCCAAGCGGATCGTCGACGAACTGATCCGGGAGCGCGCCCCCGGACTATTCGGCAACCCGCTTGGCCGAGCGCTGATGCGCGCGCTCCTGTTCCGGGTGCTGCACTACGACGCGGCGGTCGAACTGGCGCGAATGATCCATCGGATGCCGGCCCGCGACATCCTGGATCTCGCCAGCCGCAACCTCGCCTTGGACGTCCGTACCGACGGTCTCGGCAACCTGCCGGCCAAAGGGCCGGTCCTGGTGACGCCCAATCATCCGACCGGCATCGCCGACGGCATCGTCGTTTACGACGCGCTGAAGTCGGTGCGCCCCGACATGGTGTTCTTCTGCAACCGTGACGCTCTGCGCGTGGCTCCGCGCCTCGAGGAGATGGTCATTCCGGTCGAGTGGGTGGCCGACAAGCGGACCGTCGCCCGCTCGCGCGACACGCTGGTCGCCGCCGGCCGGGCCTTCCGCGAGGGCCGGTGCGTGGTGCTGTTCCCCGCCGGCCGGCTCGCGCATCTGACCATGCGCGGCGTGGTCGAGCGCCCGTGGCAGGCGACGGCCGTCAACCTCGCCAAGAAGCATGGCGCACCCGTCGTGCCGATGGCGATGGACGGGCGCAACTCCGCGCTGTTCTACGCCTTCTCGAAGCTGTCGGACGAGTTGCGCGACGTGACCTTGTTTCGCGAGCTGTTGAACAAGAAGGGCTTTCGCTACCGCGTCCGCATCGCACCGCCGGTCGACGTCGCTGCGCTCGACGGTCCGGCCGCCGAGATCGCGGCCGACCTCCAGCATCTGGTCGAGGAGGTGATCCCGCGCGACGGGGCGGTGGCACGCTTCAGGCGCCGCACGTCCCGCCCGCGGCCGGCCCCCTCGCTCGGCGGCTGAGCCCAGGCAGCCGAACCGTTTCGGGCACCATCGAGCGATAGCGCCGCCCACGCTGGAGGAAAGAGATGACCGACTATCTCGAACGCGAGCGCGAACTGACCGCCGACATGCGGAGCTTGTCGAAGGCCTCGCCCGAGGTGGCGCAGGCGTTCGGCGGTCTCGTGCGCAGCGTCAACGATTCGGGCGTGCTCGACCACAAGACCAAGGAGTTGATTGCGCTCGGCATCGCCATCGCCGTTCGCTGCGAAGGCTGCCTGGTGTTCCACGTTCGCGCGTTGATCAAGCTGGGTGCTGCGCGCGAGGACGTCACGGGTGCGATCGACGTTGCCGTCGAAATGGGCGGTGGACCCGCCAGGGTCTACGGTGCCAAAGCGCTCGCGATCTTCGACGCCATGGCTGCGGGTTGAAGAGAACGGACGCAAATTCACCTATCGTTCAACCGGCGTCGCACATAGCCGCGCGTCGTCGCAACCACGGACCGCACCCGCCATGTTGACCAGGATGTCCCCCGCCCGCCCGTTCGTTCCGGTCGTCGCGCTGTTGTTCGGCCTTGCCGCCTGCGCGCCGGGCACCCAGCAAACCCAGCCCGGCACCGGCACGGCCGTGGGCGCCGGCACCGGCGCCGTCGTCGGCGGCGTGCTCGGCAACGTCCTCGCCGCCCGCGGACGGCGTACCGAGGGCACCGCTATCGGCGCGGCGATCGGTGCCGCCCTCGGTGGCGGCGTCGGCTTCGCCATGGACCGCCAGCAGCAGGACTTCGAGAACCAACTCGCCGCCGAGCGCGCGCGCAACGAGGTTCGGATCGAGCAGGTGCGCCAGGACGTGCTGCTCCTCACCCTCGACAGCAACGTCCAGTTCGCCACCGGTAGCGCCACCGTGCAGCCCAGCATGCGGGATACGCTGCGCCGTATCGCCGGGGTGTTGAACCAGTATCCGGGCTCGCAGGTCTCGATCATCGGCCATACCGACAGCACCGGCAGCCTGGAGTTGAACCAGCGCCTGTCCGAGCAGCGGGCCAACGCGGTGCGCAACGAACTGATCGCGTTCGGCGTGCGTGCCAACGACCTGTTCGCCGTCGGTCGTGGGCCGACCGAGCCGATCGCCGACAACGCGACGGCCGAGGGCCGCGCTGCCAACCGGCGCGTCGAACTGGTGGTCACTCGCCCGGCATGACCCCGGTGCGCCGCCAGCACCGGTGACCTGGTTCGCGCTCGTTGCCGCGACGGCGTTGTTCTTGGCCGTGCACGCCCTGCCGTTCGCTCCACCGGCGCGCGCTCGCTTGGTCGACGCCGCGGGCGGCGATCGGCCCTATGCCGTCGCCTTCACTGCGTCGAGCCTGGTTGGCATTGATCCTGACGGCGCTCGGCGTCGTCCTGATCGCCACTGCCCATCTCGGCGGCGAAGGCTGGCGACTGGCGCGGCATCCGATGCCGAGCGGCATCGCGCTCTGGGCGCTCGCCCATCTCCTGGTCACGGGCCGGCTTGCCCATGGCCTCGTCTTCGCGGCCGTCGCGGCCTTGCCGGGGCAGTTGCGCTGAGCGGGCCTCAGGTGCGCTGCGGCGGCCGGGGCAGGAACCGCTCGACCCAGCGCACGCAGCGATAGGCCCAGACGGCGATCAGAAGGGCGAGCGGCGGCTCGCCGTGTCGGGTCGCTTCGTCGTGATGCGGGCGCATGGCAACACCTCCGGTTCCGCGCCGCAGATGGGCCGTTGGTGACGAGCCCGCAAGGGGCGTTGCGCCGAAGGCAGGATTGCACCAAAGGAGGAGCCGCGCGTGCCGCGAGAAGGCTCCCTACGGCTCGTGGACGTTCGCCGCATAGGGCATCGTGTCGCAGCCGGTCTCGGCGGTGAGGGTGTGCGCTGGCAGAAGGGACGACCCCTCGATGGATACGCAGCACGCGGGCGACCCGCTGCTCCAACCGTTCCGCCTCAAGCACCTGGTCTTGAAGAACCGGGTGATGTCGACCGCGCACGAGCCGGCCTACGGCGAGGACGGGCTGCCGAAAGAACGCTACCGCCGCTACCATGAGGAGAAGGCCAAGGGTGGACTGGCGCTGACCATGACGGCGGGTTCCGCCGTCGTCGCCCGCGACAGCCCCGAGGCCTTCGGCAATCTGCACGCCTACAAGGACGAGATCGTCCCCTGGCTGCTCGAGCTGGCCGACGCCTGTCATGTCCAGGGCTGCGCCGTGATGATGCAGCTCACCCATCTCGGCCGTCGCACCGCTTGGAACAAGGGCCACTGGCTGCCGGTCGTTGCCCCCTCGGCCGTGCGCGAGCCGGCCCACCGCGCTTTTCCCAAGGCGCTCGAGGACTGGGACATCGACCGCATCGTGCAGGACTACGCCGACGCCGCCGAGCGCCTGCAGGCGGGCGGGCTCGACGGCATCGAGATCGAGGCGTACGGGCATCTGCTCGATCAGTTCTGGTCGCCCGCGACCAACCGGCGCGACGACGACTACGGCGGCAGCCTCGACAACCGCCTGCGCTTCACCTTCCGCGTCCTGGAGGCGATCCGGGCGCGGGTCGGCCCGCATTTCCTCGTCGGCATCCGCATGGTCGCCGACGAGGACTGGGAGCTGGGCCTCAGCCGCGACGACGGGCTGGAGATCGCCCATCGCCTGGTCGACGGCGGCCAAGTCGACTTCCTCAACCTGATCCGCGGTCACATCGACACCGACGCCGCGCTCGCCCGTGTCATCCCGATCCAGGGTACGCCGTCGGCGCCGCATCTCGAATTCTGCGGCGAGGTCAAGGCGGCGACGCGCTTTCCGGTGTTCCACGCGGCGCGCATCGCCGACGTCGCCACGGCCCGCCACGCCATCGCCTCGGGCCAACTCGACATGGTCGGCATGACGCGCGCGCACCTCGCCGAGCCGCACATCGTCCGCAAGACGATGCTCAACGAGGAACATCGCATCCGCCCCTGCGTCGGCGCCACCTACTGTCTCGACCGCATCTACGAGGGCAAGGACGCGCTCTGCATCCACAACGCCGCGACTGGCCGCGAGGAGCGCCTGCCGCACGTCGTCCGCCGCACCTCGGGACTGGCGCGACGGGTGGTCGTGGTGGGTGCCGGCCCGGCCGGGCTGGAGGCGGCGCGGGTGGCGGCCGAGCGCGGCCACGACGTAACGGTACTGGAGGCGGGTGCGCAGGCGGGTGGGCAGCTTCGCCTGGCCGCCCGCGTGGAGCGACGCCGCGAGCTGATCGGCATCGTCGACTGGCGGGTGGACGAGTTGACGCGGCTGGGCGTCGACCTCCGCTGCAACGTCTACGCCGAAGCCGCCGACGTGCTCGCCCTCGCACCCGACGTGGTGCTCGTCTGCACCGGAGGCCTGCCGAACACGGCCATCGTCGACGGTCACGAGCACGCGGTGTCGAGTTGGGACGTGCTCGCGGGCGACATCGCACCCGGCGGCCGCGTCCTGGTCTACGACGACAACGCGCAGCATCCGGGTCTGGCCGCCGCCGAGTTCCTGGCACTCGCGGGCAGCGAGGTCGAGATCGTCACGCCCGAGCGGTTCTTCGCCGCCGACATCGGCGGGCTCAACCACGCCGCCTACGCCCGCGTGTTCGAGGAGCGGGGCGTGCGCCTCACCATCAACAAGCGGCTGCAGCGGATCGAGCGCGCCGGCAACCGCTTCGCCGTTACCCTCGGCTCCGACTACGCCGAGACTACCGTCGTCCGCGAGGTCGATCAGGTGGTCGTCGAGCACGGCACGCTGCCGCTCGACGACCTCTATTTCGCGCTCAAGCCGCAAAGCCGCAATTTGGGTGCGGTCGACTACCGTGCCCTGGTCGCCGTCTGGCCGCAGGGGCTGTCACCCAACCCGGCCGGTCGCTTCCAGCTCTTTCGGCTCGGCGACGCCGTGGCCAGCCGCAACGTCCATGCCGCAATCTACGACGCCCTCAGGCTCTGCGTCGCCCTTTGAGGCAGGTCAACCGGCCTCGTCCAGGTCGTCCAGCGGTTGCAGGATCTCGATGAGTTCGGCCACGCGGCCACTCGGCAAGGGGCGCATGTCGTCCATCATCACGTCGTCGGCGGCGGTCCAGGCGATCGCTTGGCGCAGTTCCGCCTCCGTGGCTCCGGTGGCGAGGATGGCGACCGTCGTCGGCGTATCGATCGGCCCGGCGATCCGGGCCACCGTGGCGGCGGTCAGTTCGGTCATGACGCACCTCCTGCGTTGCTGCCGTTCCCCTCGCTCATGGGATGGGTATCGCAAGGGTCGGCTGCAAGCCCTCAGCCCAGCGGAAAGAAGCAGGCGGCCCGCGTCGGCACGCCTTCCAGTTCCGGCCGCTCGGCGCGGCAGCGCTCCTGCGCGCGGGGACAGCGCGAGGCGAACGCGCAGCCCGCGGGCGGTGCCGTCGGGTCCGGCAATTCGGCCGCCCGCGCCTCGGGCTCCAGGCGCTTGCCGCCGAGGGTCGGCGCCGAGCGCAGCAACAGGTCGGTATAGGGGTGGCGCGGGCGGTGGAAGAGGTCGCGGGCCCGGCCCATCTCGACGATGCGCCCGAAATACATCACCGCCACCCGATCGGCCGAACTCTCCACCACGCCCAGATCGTGGCTGATGAACAGATAGGTGAGGCCGAACTCGGTCTTCAGACGCGCCAGCAGGTTCAGCACCTGGGCCTGGACCGACACGTCGAGGGCCGAGACCGGCTCGTCGAGCACGACGATGCGCGCCTCGGCAGCCAGCGTCCGCGCGATGCCGATGCGTTGTGCCTGCCCGCCCGAGAACTCGTGCGGATAGCGGTCGAGGAACTCCGCGCGGAGGCTCACCGCTTCCATCAGCGCCGCGAGCTTCGCGCGCCGCGCCGCGGCGTCGAGCCCGAGCAGGCGGTGCATCGGCGCTTCCAGCGCTTGGCGGATGGTCTTGCGCGGGTTGAGCGAGGCGACCGGGTCCTGGAACACGTACTGGACGGTGCGGGCGCGGGCGGCCCAGTCGAGTGCGGACGCATCGCTGCCCTCCAGGCGGATCGTCCCCTCGCTCGGCCGGTCGAGGCCGACCAGCAGCCGGGCGAGGGTGGATTTGCCGCAGCCGCTCTCGCCGACGATACCGAGCGTCTCGCCCGTGGCGACGTCCAGGTCGACCCCTTGCAGCGCATGGACGGCGGGCTTGGTGCCGCCGAGCAGGCTGCGGCCGCCGCCGAAGCGGCGCCCCAGCCCCGTCGCCTCGACCGAGCGGCTCACGGGTTCAGTCCGAAGGGGTGGATGCAGCGCGCCTCGCGGCCCGGAGCTACCGGCACCAACTCGATGGTGCCCACACGACAACGGGCTTCGGCGATGGGGCAGCGCGGGGCGAAGGCGCAGCCGGGCGGCAGGTCGTCGACCGGTGGCGGCAGGCCCTCGATGGCGTCGAGCCGCCGCTCCGGTTCGCCGAGCACCGGTACGCAGTCGATCAGCTTTCGCGCATAGGGGTGCGCCGGGTTGGCCAACACGTCGGCCGTGGGGCCGAGTTCGACGATGCGCCCGGCATACATCACCGCCACCCGGTCGCAGAAGGCCGAGACCACGCCGAAGTCGTGGGTGATGAAGAGGACGGCGGCCCCCCTGGCCTCGGCGAGATCGTGCAGCAGTTGCAGCACCTGCGCCTGGACGGTGACGTCGAGGGCGGTGGTGGGCTCGTCGGCGACGATCAGCTCGGGGTCGTTGGCGAGCGCCATGGCGATGCACACCCGTTGCCGCATGCCGCCCGAAAGCTCGTGCGGAAAGGCGTCGAAGCGGGCCTTGGCGTTGGGAATGCGCACCTGCTCCAACAGGGCCAACGCCCGCCGTTCGGCCTCGGCCCGCGAGACCGCACGATGCGCCCGCACCGCTTCCGCCACCTGCTGGCCCATGGGGAACAGGGGGTGCAGCGTGGTCAACGGGTCCTGAAAGACGTAGGCGACCCGGCCGCCGCGCAAGGTGCGGAGCTCGTCGAGCGAGGCGCCGAGCAGGTCTTGGCCCTGGAAGCGGACGCTGCCGCCTGCGATTACGCCCGGTGGCGTCGGGACGAGGCGCAGCAGCGACAGAGCGGTGACCGACTTGCCGGAGCCGCTTTCGCCGACGAGGCCGATGCGTTCGCCGGGGGCGATGTCGAGATCGACGCCGCCGACCGCCTCGAAGGTGCGGGACCCGGTGCGGAACTGGGTACGAAGGCCGCGGATGGAGAGCGCTGCGTCGGTCGTCTCGACGGCGGGGCGGCCGCCGAGGTCGACGGCAGTGGCGGGCGCCGGTGCCACCAAAGCACCCGAGCGCAGCCGTGGGTCGAGCGCGTCGCGCACGCCGTCGCCGACGAGGTTGATGCTCATGACCAGGAGGAAGATGGCGAGGCCCGGGATGATCGACACGTGCGGGGCGTTGAACAGGAGGCGCCGGCCTTCGCCCAGCATCGAGCCGAGGTCGGCCTGGGGCGGCTGCGCGCCGAGGCCCAGGAACGAGAGCCCGGCCGTTTCCAGGATCATCCAGCCGACCGTGGTCGACATGGTGACGACGATCACCGGCAGCACGTTGGGCGCCACCTCGCGGAACAGGATGGTGGCGTGCGAGGCGCCGGAGAGCCGCGCCGCATCGACGAACTCGCGCCGGGCGAGGCCGACCGTCACGCCCCTGATGTTGCGGGCGAAGAAGGGAATGTTGACGATGGCGATGGCGTAGAGCGCGTTCAAGAGCCCCGGCCCCAGCACGGCGACGATGGCGAGCGCCAGGAGGATGTAGGGAAAGGCCATGACGAGGTCGATCGCGCGCATCAAGAGGTCGTCGACCCGCCCGCCGGCATAGCCGGCGACGAGCCCGATCAGGGAGCCGACGCTGGCGGCGATCAGCGTCGCCGAGAGGCCGACGGCGATGGAGACGCGCGCCCCCCAGATCAGCCGCGAAAGCAGGTCGCGGCCGAGGTGGTCGGTGCCGAGCAGGTGGCCCGGCGAGCCCGGCGGTTGGAGGCGGCCCGCCGTGTTGGTCGCGTTCGGGTCGAGCAGCGGCAGGAGCGGGGCGGCGAGCACCACCAGCAGGATCGTCGCGAGCACGACGAGGCCGAGCGCGGCGAGCCGGTTGCGGACCAGGAGGGCGAAGGTGGAGGGGCGACTGTGCGCTACGGCCGTGGCGGCGCTCATCGGAGCCTCGGGTCGAGCACGGTCTGGGCGACGTCGGCGAGGAGGTTGAACAGCACGTAGCTGGCGGCGACCACCAGCACGCCACCCTGCACCAGCAGGATGTCGCGCCGCGAGATCGCATCGACCAGCATGCGGCCGATGCCGGGCCACTGGAACACGGTCTCGACGTAGACCGCGCCGCCGAGCACGAAGCCCGCCTGGACGCCGATGACGGGGATGACACCGACCAGCGCCGCCTTGAAGGCGTGGACGTAGATCACCCGCCGTTCGGCCACGCCCTTGGCGCGGGCGGTGCGGACGTAGTCCTGGCGCAGCACCTCCAGCATGGCGGTGCGCGTCAGCCGGGCGATGACGCCGGTCGCGACCACGGCGAGGGTGACCGCCGGCATGACGAGGTGCCGCAGGAGGTCGGCGAGGTCGCCGCCGCCATAGGCCGCGTACATCCCCGACGCCGGCAGCCAGCGGAGCTGCACCGCGAACAGCATGATCATGAGGAGCCCCAGCCAGAAGGCCGGGGTGGAGATGCCGACCAGAACGAGAAAGGTGACGATGCGGTCGGTCCAGCCGAACTGCCGCACGGCGGCGGCGATGCCGGCCAGGAGCCCGAACACCGAGCACAGGAGCAGTGCGGTACCGGCCAGGATCAGCGTCGCGCCGAAGCGCTCGAACACCTCGTCGGCGACCGGGCGGTTGAGGGCGAAGCTGCGCCCCATGTCACCTTGGAGCAGGTTGCCCAGCCACGTGAAGTACTGCGCCACCAGCGGCTGATCGAGGCCGAGTTGCCGGTTCAGCCGCTCGACGTTCTCGGGCGTGGCATAGGCCCCCAGGATGGCGGTCGCCGGATCACCCGGGATCAACGCCATCATCGAGAAGACGACGACCGAGAGCCCGAAGAGGATCGGCACCGTCAACAGCAGCCGTTTGACGACGTAGCGCCCCACCGCGCCCGGCCCTCCGCCTGGAAGTGGGGGGGGCGGGGGCGCGGCCGGGGGGGGGGGGGGGGGGGGGCCAGAAAACCCCCCCCCCCCCCCGAAAAGAAAGCCAGCAGCAAAAAAAGGGAGAAAGAAAGGGGCAACCCCCAACCCCAAAA
>JBJHBG010000050.1:13575-34386 GCA_050485385.1 Geminicoccaceae bacterium
CGGCAGGGCCGTCGCCTGGGGGGTGCGGGGGGACCATCAAGTCCCCCCGCCCACCCTCAGTTCTTCACCACGTCCTTCAACAGCAGGAAGAACGACGGCTCCAGCCGGAAGCCTTCGACGCGATCGTTGGTCACGGCGTTCTGCTGCCAGTTGGCGACGAAGGCCCAGGGCGCGTCCTCGTGGACGATGGCCTGCATTTCCCGGTAGAGCCGTGCCCGCTCCTCCTGGTCGGTCGCGCGGCGCGCCGCCTCGAGGAGCTCGTCGACCTCCGGGTTGGAGTAGTAGCCGGAGTTGAAGCCGCCCTGGTCGGGCATCGCGTCGGTGCGCAGCGCCAGATAGGGCAGGGTGTCCGGGTCGTTGGTCATCCAGGCCATCTGCGCCATGTCGGCCTGCCCTTCGAGGCCCGGATTGACGCGGCCGAGAAAGGTGTTCCACTCGTAGGTCTCGATCCGCACGTCGAGCCCGACGCGGGCGAGGTCGGCCTGGATGGCAGCCCCCATGGCGATGGGGTCGAGCATGCCGGAGCCGCCCTCGGTGACGTAGAAGGTCAGGCTCGCTCCCTCGGCGCCGGCCTCGGTCAGAAGCTCGCGGGCGCGGTCGGGATCATAGGGGTAGGGCTCCAACTCCTCGTTGTAGGCCCAGGCGAAGGCCGGCGGCGTGGGGCCGGCGGCGACCGTGGCGGTGCCCTGGAGCACGTCGTCGACGAGGCTTTCCTTGTCGATGGCGTAGTTCACCGCCTGACGCACGCGGCGGTCGGCGAACGGCCCTTCCTTGACGTTGAGGATGAGGAACCAGAGGTGCGGGCCCGCCTGCTCGTGGACGGTGAACATGGGATCGTCCTGGAACATGGCGACGTTGTCCGGCGGCACCTCGACCATGACGTCGACGCCGCCCGACAGCATCTCGGCGACCCGCGTGTTGGCGTCGCCGATGGGCCGGAAGACGACGGCCTGAAGGCCGGGGGCGCCGTCCCAATGCTCCGCGTTCGCCTCGACCACGACGCGCGTGCCGCCTTGCCACTCGGCGAAGCGGAAGGGGCCGGTGCCGGACGGGTTGCGGCCGAAGTCCTGGCCATGCTGCTCGACCGCCGTGGGCGAGACGATCAGGCCGGTCGGATAGGCGAGATTGGAGAGAAACGGTGCGTAGGGCGCATCCAGGGTGAAGCGAACCGTGCGCTCGTCCACCGCTTCCACCGTCTCGATGGCGGCGAAGAAGAAGCTCAAGGGGAACGGCCCGGTATCGTGATGGGGGTGGTCCTCGTCGAGCATGCGCTCGAAGTTGAACACCACGGCCTCCGCGTCGAGCGCGCTGCCGTCGTGGAACCTCACGCCTTCCCGGAGCGTGAAGGTGTAGACGGTGCCGTCGTCGCCGATCTCCCAGCTCTCGGCGAGCGCCGGCTCGACCTCCAGGGTGCCGGGCGCGTAGCGCACCAGCCCATCGTAGAGGTTCATCAGGATGCGAAAGTCGTTCACCGCGGTGACGGCGTGCGGGTCGAGCGACTGCGGCTCCGCGATCTGCGCCACGACGAGCACGCCGGGTGGGGTTTGCGCTTGGCTCGGGGCGACGAAGGCCAGGGCGATCGCCAGCGCCAAGAGGCGCAGGGGCCAGAGCATGGGGTCTCTCCCGTTGGTCCTGAGCGTCGGCTTGGCAGGAGACACGTCGCGGGCGAGGGCGGCAAGGCTCACCCGTGCCGAATGGCCCGAAAGGAGGACGCATGCGGATCGATCTCGGGCGGTTGCAACGCGACATCGAGGCGGTGAACGCGCTCGGCCGCGAGGCGGGGCGGCCGGGCATCAACCGCATCAGCTTCTCCGCTGCCGACATGGCTGGGCGCCGCTGGCTGATGGGGCGGCTGGAGGCGGCGGGCCTGCGCGCGCGCATGGACGCCGTCGGCAACGTGACGGGTCGCTGGGAGGTGGGCAGCGGGCCGGCCGTGCTGGCGGGCTCGCACCTCGACACCGTGCCCGACGGTGGCCCGTTCGACGGCACGCTCGGCGTCTGCGCGGCCCTGGAAGCCGTGCGCGCGATGCAGGACGCGGGTCTTGCGCCGGCCCGCCCCGTCGAGGTCGTCTGCACGGCCGACGAGGAGGGGCGCTTCGGCGGCATGCTCGGTTCGGAGGCACTGTGCGGCCTACTCGCGCCGGGCTGGATCGAACGGGCGGTTGCCGATGACGGCATCCGCCTTTGGGACGCGATGACCGCCCGCGGGCTGCGACCCGGCGAGGCCGCGAGCGCGGCCCGAGACCCCGCCGATATCGCCGTCTTTCTCGAGCTGCACGTGGAGCAGGGGCCAGTGTTGGAGGCGGCGGGCGACCACGTCGCCATCGCCACCGGGGCGTCCGGCTGCTTCAACTGGACGATCACCCTCGACGGTGTCGCCAATCATTCGGGCACCACGCCCATGGACCGGCGCCGGGATGCGCTGCGGGGCCTCGCCGCCTTTGCCCACGGCCTCGACGACGTGATCGCTGCCGCCGGCGGCGCGGCGACGCGACTCACCGTCGGGCGCGTGGCGCTGGAGCCGAACTTCCCGCACAGCATCGCCGGTAGGGCCACCTTCTCGTTGATCGGTCGCGACCCCGACCGGGCGGTCATGTGCGCCGTCGCCGACGCTTGTCGGGACACCTTGGAGCGCGCCGCCCACGCGCATGGCCTCGGCCTCGAGGTCGTCGAGGCGAGCTGGCTGGATCCGCAACGCCTGGATGCGGGCGTCGCGGGCGTCCTCGAAGGGGAGGCGGCGGCACTCGGGCTGCGTTACCGGCGCATGGTGTCCGGTGCCGGCCACGACGCCCAGACCTTCGCGCGCGTCGTCCCCTCGGGGCTGATGTTCTGCCCCTCGGTCGGCGGCATCAGCCATGCGCCGGCGGAGTGGACCGAGTGGGCCGACGTCGAGCGCGCGGCCAACCTGCTCGCCCGCGCCATCGCCCGCTTCGCCCTTCGCTGATGCGGCCGGCGGCGAAAGATGCGACGATGGCGCCTCGACCCACCCTGCGAGGACGACAGCCGAGCGATGGACGATTTCACCCCGAACCTTCCCGACGTGGTGGCCGAGGTCACCGCCGCCTTCGAGCGTTACGAGACGGCACTGGAGACGAAGGACGTGGAGGTGCTGGACGGCACCTTCTGGAACAGCCCGCACACCATCCGCTACGCGCTCTACGAGAACGGCTACGGCTTCGACGAGATCCACGCCCACCGCGTCCGTCGCAAGAAGGGCACGGGCATCAAGGGCGAGCGGCTGCGGCTCGAAATCCTGACGCTCGGTCGCTGCTTCGCCACGGTCAACCTGGAGTTCCAGGTCCGCGGCCACGACGTGGTCGGTCGGCAGAGCCAGACCTGGGTGAAGTTCCCCGATCTCGGCTGGAAGGTGGTCGCCGCCCACGTCTCCACCATGGACGGGATCAAGCCCTACTGAGTGGTCATTGCGCCGGGATCGCCGCCGCGCGGCCAGCGGCGTCGAGACGTTCGCGCCAGACCGCCGCATCCTGGCGGTTGCAGACCGCGTAGGCCGCGTCGCGCAGCCGCCCGGCGGCGACGGCGTCGCCCCGGCGGGCGGCGACCTCGGCGCGCAGCGCCAGGACGAAGGCGAGCGGCCAAGCCTCGCCAGTTCGCTCGATCCGCGCTTCGGCGTCGGCGAGCCGGCCGTCCGCCTCGTCGACCGCGTCGTGGGCGATCAGGCGTTGGGCCAGCACCGCCTGATAGAACGGCACCTCGACCTCGACGGCGTTGGCGGCGAAGGTGGCGAGCGCTCGCCGCATCAGGTCGAGGCCGCGCTGGCTGTCGGCCGCACCGGCTCGGGTCAGCGCCCAGCCGTCGTGAAAGCCCACCAGATCGACCCAGAAGGGTGCGCCGCGGGCGAGTGCGATGCCCCGGAGTTCCTCCAGCATGGCGGCCGTCCGCGCCGAACCGCCGGCCATCAGCTCCCTGATCAGCAGGTTGGCGAGGGTGAGCGAGTGGGTGAAGGCCGAGCCGTCGCGCGAGATGGCGAGTGCCGCCTCGGCCAAGTCGTCGGCCTCGGCGCGCCGGCCCAAGCAGTGGGCGGCGAACGCGCGATAGACCATCGCCGAGACCGGGTACTGGTAGTGGGTCAGGAGATGCGGTGCGCGCAGGCGATCGGCGCCCTCCATGGCCCGCTCCATGGTGACATAGGCAGTGGCGAACTCGCCCTTGAAGAACTCCACCTTGCCCAGCGCCTGGTAGCCCAGCGCCGCCGCCTCGGGCAGGCAGGCGAGCAGCGGTGCCGTGGTGAAGGTGCGCGCGGTGGCCTCGGCGGCGGCGACGTCCGGCCGGTTGAAGAGGATGCCGAACTCGAGCCTGAGCACGAGCAGCAGGTCCTCGCTCCGCTCCAGCCGTTCCGCCAGCCGCCTTGCCTCGCGGCAGGCGTCGAGCGCTTCGTCGCCGCTGGTGAAACGGGCGGCGCGGAGCGCCTGGGCCAGGGCGATCCTGAGCGCCAGTTCCTGCTCGTCCCGCGCGTCGGAAGGCGGCAGTTGCGCCACCGCCGCGAGCCCTGCGCGGAGGTGCTCCGAGGTCTCCTCGTAGGCGCCTCGGGCCTGGGCCTGCCGTCCGGCGAGGAGCCATTGCGCCGCGGCCCGGCGATGCTCGCCGGCGAGGCTCAGGTGCCGCGCCAGGATCTCCGGCCGGGCGCGCACGAACGTCGGCAGGACGTCGGGCAAGGTCTCGACGATGCGGAGGTGAAGCTGCTGGCGGTCGCGCAACAGGAGTGTCTCGTAGGTCGCCTGATGCATCAGGCCGTGCTTGAACGCGAAGATGCCGGCACTGGCGTCGGCCACGGGATGGACGAGGTCGGCCGCGACGAGCGCCTCCAGGCCGGCGTCGAGTTCGGCCGCCGAACCGGTGTGGATGGCGCGCAGCAGCTCCAGGCGGAACTCGCGCCCGATCACCGACGCGACCTGGGCAACGCTGCGGGCGAGCGGGTCGCGGTCCAGGCGCGAGAGCAGCACGTCGTTGAGGCTGACGGGCACGGCACCCAGCACGGTGTCCGGGCTGATCCGCGCGTCGGCGTCGGGCTGCAGGGCGCCGCCCTCCAGCAGGCTGCGGCAGACCTCCTCGATGAACAGCGGCACGCCGTCGGTGCGGTCGATGATCCGCCGTGCCACCGGGATCGAGATCGCCCGGTCCTCGAAGATCTCCTGGAGCAGTTCGGCCGCCTGCGTGCGGTTGAGCTTGCCGAGGGGGAGGAGCGTGGGGTCCGCCGCCTGGGTCCAGCGGAGATCGGCCTCCGGCCGCGCGGTGACCAGCAGCAGGGCCGGCTTGTCGCCGAGGGCCGCGAGGAGGTGCTGGCCCAACTCGCGGGTGGACGGATCGATCCAGTGGACGTCTTCCAGCACGACGAGCGTCGGCCGGTCGCCCCGCTCACCGAGGATCAGCCGCACCAGCGCCCGCAGACCCTCCGCCCGCAGGCGTTCGGGGCCCGCGAGCGTGGCATGGTGACTGGGATCGACGAGGAGCGGGGCCAGCGCCTCGGCCAGGCCGGCACCCGGTCGCTGGACCTCCAGCAAGCGGTGGATCTTGGCGAGCCGCGCCTCCGGGAGATCGGCCGGCGTCACGCCCGCCGCCGCGTCGAGGTGCCGGAAGACCGGATAGAGCGGGCTTTGCGCGAACAGGGGCGAGCATTGCAGGCTGATGACGCGGATCGTGCGCCGGTCCAAGTCGTCGACGAGGCTGCGGACCAAGCGCGACTTGCCGATGCCCGGCTGCCCGGTGAGCACCACCGCCTGTCCCTCGCCACGCAGCGCCGTCGCCCAGCGATCGCGCAACAGCTCGCGCTCCTGCGCGCGGCCGACCAGCCGGTGCAGGATCCGGCCGCGCGTCGCGACGAAGCGGCTCTCCACGTCTGCCTCGCGCTCGACCTCGAACAGCTGGACCGGCGCGTCGAACCCCTTCACGGCCATCTTGCCCAGCGACCGATAGGCGAAGAGTTCGCCGGCGAGCGCGCGGGTCACCGCACCGCAGACCAAGCGGTTGGCGCCGGCCAGCGATTGCAGCCGGACGGCGAGGTTCGGCGTGTCGCCGACCACGGTGAAGGCGTCGGCGCGGTCGCCGTCGTGCAGCCGGCCGACCACCACCCGGCCGGTCGCGACGCCGATGCGGACCTCGAAGCCGTCGGGAAACGCACCCGGTTCGGCGATGCGGCGGACGATGGCGAGCCCGGCCCTGAGTGCGGACTCGGCGTCGTTCTCGAGGGCTTGGGGAAAGCCGAAATAGGCCATCACCGCGTCGCCGAGAAACGGGCCGACGAAGCCGCCGAACTGGCGGACGGCGTCGGCGCAGGCTTGCTGGAAGCGGCCGACGAGACTTCTCAAATCCTCCGGGTCGAGGCGCGTCGCGAGGGCGGTGGAGCCGGCGATGTCGCAGACGAGGATGGTGAGCTGGCGCCGCTCCGGCCGGTCGAAGCCGGTCGGCACGGGCGGTGGCACCGCCAGGGCCTCGGGCGCCTCGGCCAGCCGGGCGATGGCGTTGAGCACGCGGCGACGGTCGCCGACCTTGACGATGCCCAACTCGCGCAAATCCTCCCCGGTGAGCGTCGGCAGGAGATCCGCCGTCACCGCATGCTCGCGGAAGGCCGGGGCGTGCTCCTCCAGCCCGAGCCCGCGCAACCACGCCTCGACCTCCACGTCCATGCGCCGGAACCCGACCTGACCAAGCGATGACGCCGCTGTTACGCCCAAGCCGGCCATCGGGCAATGGGCGCCATGCGGGAGCGGCCGTTGACGTCGCCCAAGCCGTCGATGATCCTCGCGACCATCGACGGCCTGCGCGCCGCCGCGCCGCGCGCCCCCGGACCCGATCCGAATCGGACAGGACATGACGACCGAGACCACGCCCCGCTCGCGGGTGAGGGCGCCGATCGAAGGATGTGGCCGATGACGTCGTCGCCGACTTGGCGCGGTGCGGCGGTCCTGATTGCGGCGCTGGTACTGGCGGTCGCGGTACGGGCCGGCGGCGGCGACGGCGCCGCCGCGACCGGGGCCGGACTGCTCGTCTTCGCCATCGGATTTTGGGCGCTGGCTCTGCTGCCGGAAGCGCTGACCGGCCTCGTCTTCCTCGTCGGGGCCGTGATCGTCGGGGTGGCGCCGCCGGCGGCGGTGCTCGCCGGCTTCACCACGGGCGCGTTCTGGCTGATCTTCGCGGGCCTGCTCCTGGGCACCGCCGTCACCCGGACCGGCCTCGCGGACTGGCTGTTGGCCCGCACGCTGCCGGCCCGTCTGCGGCAGGCCGGCCGCGGCGTCGGCTACGGCACGCTGGTCGGGGTGGTCGTCGCCTTCGCCGGTGGGCTCGGCTTCCTGCTGCCGGCAACCTCGGGTCGCGTGGTGCTGCTCGTGCCGCTCGTCCTCGCGCTGGCCGAGCGGGCCGGCTACGCCGCCGGCAGCCGAGGCCGCATCGGCCTCGTCGTCGCCGGCGCCGTCGGCACCTTCGTCATCCCCATCGCCGTGCTGCCGGCCAACCTGCCGAACGTCGTGCTGGCCGGCTCGCTGGAAGCGCTGCACGGCGTCACCTTGACCTACGGTGCCTATCTGGCGCTGCACTACCCGGTCGTCGCCGCAATCAAGGGCGTCGCCCTCGTCGTCATCGTCACGGTCCTGTTCCGCGACGTGCCGACGCCCGTCGGCGAAGGGCCGGACGACGCGGCTGCGGCGCCGGTGCTCGGCGAAGATGCGCGGCGGCTCGCGGTGGTGCTGGCGGCGAC
Source organism: Geminicoccaceae bacterium (assembly GCA_050485385.1). Taxonomy (GTDB): domain Bacteria; phylum Pseudomonadota; class Alphaproteobacteria; order Geminicoccales; family Geminicoccaceae; genus RECO01. Next base: position 21,284 of record JBJHBG010000050.1, read on the forward strand.
GCTCGCCTTGTGGGCGACCGACGTCGTCCACGGCGTCGCCGCCGGCTGGATCGGCATGGCCGCCGCCATCGTGTGCCTGCTGCCGCGCACGCGCATCCTGCCGTTCCAGCAACTCGCGACCGGCCCCTATCTGCCGCTCCTGCTCTACGTCGGCGCGGTGCTCGGGGTGGCGTCGGTGATGACCGCGACGGGGCTGGGTGCGGCCCTTGGCCGTCACCTGCTCGCCGTCGTGCCGCTCCAGGGTGCCAGCGACGCGGCCGTACTCGTCTGGCTCGCGGCTCTGGGCGCCTTCAGCGGCCTCGTCGCCACCATGCCGGGCGCCCCCGCCGTGGCAGTGCCGTCGTTCCCGGAGATTGCCGCGTTGACGGGATGGTCGATCGAGGCCATCGGCATGGCGCAGGTGCTCGGCTACGCGACGCCGCTCTTTCCCTATCAGGTGCCGCCCTTCGTCGTGGCGATGGCGATGGCCGGCATCCCCGCCGCGGCGATGACCCGTACGCTCTTGTGGCTGGCCGTGACGACCACACCCCCGATGCTGGTCGCCGCCTACGTCTGGTGGGGACTGCTCGGCTGGCTCTGAGGCCGCGTCCTCGCGTTGACAGCTCCTGTTTCATCGATGAAATTGCGCACGAACGGCGAAACGGGCGGTTCGCTCAGCGCGTGCTCGCGGCGATGGCCGCCGCGGGCGGTCGCGCCCTCGAGCGTCGTGCCGGGCGGATCGCCTCGTCGGCAAGCCATTCTTGCAGCTGGGAGACGGTGTTCTGGAAGTGGGTCCGCAGGCGCTCGCAGGCGACGGGCAGATCGCGGTCGAGGACCGACTGCATGATCGACCGATGCTCGTCGTGGATGTCGCGGCGCGCGCCCACCTGGAGCAGCGTGGCGCGGCGGTAGCGCTCGCACTTGTCGTTGATGGCGGCCCGCACCTCGAGCAGCGTCCGCGACGGACAGGCGGCCACCAGCGCCGTGTGAAAGGCCCGGTTGGCTTCCTCCCAGCGGTCGATGGCGGCGGCGGAATCGTTGCCCGCCAAGAGCCTGTCGGCGCGTTCCAAAAGGTAGCCGGCCGCGACGACGTTCGCTTCCCAGCGCTCGTCGCCGTGGGCGAGCGAGAGCCGGAGTGCGGCGAGTTCGACCTCGGTCCGCGCGACGTTGAGGTCGACGAATTCGGCGGCGGAGAGCGGCGCGACCTGAAAGCCGCGGCCGCCATGCGCGACCACCAGCCCCTCGGCGGTGAGCCGCTGCAGGGCCTCGCGCATCGGTGTCGGCCCCACCTCGTAGAGGAGGCGCACGCGCTCGATCCGCATGCGCTCGCCGGGCCGGCGTATCCCGGCGATGATGTCGCGCCGGAGACCTGCGTAGGCGGTGGCGACGGCCGTCGCTTCGGCCGTCGCCGCGTCCTTGCCGTGCCGTATCGTCATGTCGCCCCTTCGTTCGACGCCCGGCGCCGTAGTCGTCGACCTGACCGTATCCAGAGACGGCTGTCCAGGCGCGGCGTCGGCCTTGACCCTGGCATCCCCTGCAAATACCGTCCGCGCGGGGTGTTTGCTAGGACTTCGATCTTGCACCACGGGATCGGTCCTGCGGCCGGCCGCCAAGTCGCCCCGGCGGGCACGACTACGTTCCGCCGGTCGAGACCAAGTAACGACGCGGGTCCGCTGCCGATGTCGCGGGCTCCGAGCAGCGGAGGAACCAGCCGATGACCATAGGAACGCGACGCGCCTGGGCGATGGGTGCCGCCGCGGCGGTGGCCTTGCTCGTGGGCATGCCCGGCACCGCGAGCGCCTTTCCCGAGCGGCCGATCCAGGTGATCGTGCCCTTCCCGGCGGGCGGTACCACCGACGTGGTGGCGCGGGTCTTTGCCGAGCACATGGCGGGCACGCTGGGCCAGCCGGTGGTGGTCGAGAATCGCGCCGGCGGCGGCGGCTCGGTGGGGGCCGACGTGGTCGCCCGTGCCGAGGCCGACGGCCACACGCTGCTGTTCCACAACATCACCTTCTCGGCCACCACCACGATGATGGAGGAAGAAGGCCGGGCGCTGCACTCCATGGACGACTTCGCCCCGGTTTCGGTCGCGGTGACGGTGCCGATGCTGCTGCTCGCCCATCCGAGCCTGGAGGTGAACGATCTGAACGAGCTGGTGGAACTCGCGCGCGAGCGTGCCGAGGGCGGCGATCCCCTCTTCTACGGCTCCACCGGACCCGGCTCGATCATGAATCTGGTGGGCGAGACGATCAAGTTGGAGGCCGATATCGACATGGATCACGTGCCGTTCCCCGGTGCGGCACCCATGGTCGCGGACCTCGTCGCCGGGCGCCTCGACTTCGGCGGCGACCAGCTTTCGACCTCGCTGGAGCACGCGCGGAGCGGCCGCCTGACCGGCCTTGCGGTGATGGCCGGCGAGCGCTGGGACGCGCTGCCGGACGTGCCGTCGGTGGTCGAACTCGGCTTCGACAGCCTCAATTTGCGGGGCTTCAACGGCTTCATTGCGCCTGCCGGGACGCCGCGCGACGTCATCGATCAGATCCGCGCCGCGACCGTCGCTGCCGCCGAGGACGACGCCGTGCGGCAGCGCATGGCCGACATGGGTGCCGTGCCCTGGGCATCGACGCCCGAGGAGTTCGAGGAGGTGCTGCAGGAGCAGGTCGCCGCCATGCGGCCTCTGGTCCAGCAACTCGCCGGACAGTAATCGCTCCACCCGGCCGAAGGCGGCGCGTCGGTAGGCGTCCCGCTTTCGGTCGCTTCGTTCGACCACCAAGGCGGCCGTGCCGCCAGAACCGACGGAAACCCAGATGAAGCTTCTACGCTACGGCCCCGACGGCGCCGAAAAGCCCGGCATGCTCGACGCAGACGGCAAGATCCGCGACCTCAGCGGCGTCGTTCCCGACCTTGCGGGCGACGTGCTCTCGCCGGAGGGCCTCGCCCGCCTCGAGGCGCTCGATCCCGCATCCCTGCCGCTCGTCTCCGGCAACCCGCGGCTCGGTCCGCCGGTGGTGCCGAAGAAGAACTTCGTCTGCATCGGCCTCAACTACGCCGACCACGCCGCCGAGACCGGCGCCGCGGTGCCGACCGAGCCGATCGTCTTCATGAAGTCGCTCAGCGCGCTCTGCGGCCCGAACGACGACACGATCATCCCGCCGAACTCACTCAAGACCGACTGGGAGTGCGAACTCGCCATCGTCATCGGCCGCACCGCGCGCCGGGTGAGCGAGGCCGACGCGCTCGACTACGTCGCCGGCTATACCCTCTGCAACGACGTCTCCGAGCGGGAGTGGCAGGCCGAGCGCGGCGGGGCCTGGGACAAGGGCAAGGGCTTCGAGACCTTCGGCCCGCTCGGCCCCTGGCTGGTCACCAAGGACGAGGTGCCCGACCCGCAGGACCTCGCCATGCAGACCGACGTCGACGGCAAGCGGATGCAGGACGGCTCGACCAAGACCATGGTCTTCGGCGTCAAGCAGCTCATCGCCTATGTGAGCTTCTGCTTCGTCCTCCATCCGGGCGACGTCATCGCCACCGGCACGCCGCCGGGCGTCGGCCTCGGCCAGAAGCCGGAGCCCGTGTTCCTGAAGGCCGGTCAGGAGGTGCGGTTGCGCATCGCCGGGCTCGGCGAGCAGGTTCACCGGATGGTCGCCGCCAGCTAGGGGCACCCGATGGTTCCCCCCGGGCCTCGCCAGGCGACGGCTGGCGCCAGCGCCGAGCGGCGGCGGCAACGCCGTCGCCTGGGGGGCACCGGGGGCCAAGAACACCCTGTGCCCTCCGCCCGCGTCATGGGGTGCCGGCTCTGAAGGTCGACCACCGCGACCTCGTCGGCGGGCTCGCGCTGTTCGCGATCGGCGCCTTCTTCACGTTCTATGCGGTGGAACTCGGCATCGGCACCACGCGGCGGATGGGGGCCGGCTACTTTCCGATGCTGGGCGGCGTGTTCGTCATGGCGGCGTCGCTCTTCGTCGTCGGGCCGGCGCTGGCGCGCACCGGTGCGATCGAGCGGCCGTCGTTGCGGCCGTTCCTCGCGGTCGGTGCCGCCATTGCCGCCTTCGTCGTCGCCATGCCCTTGGTCGGTCTGTTGCCCTCGGTTGTGGTGACCGTGCTGGTGGCGGCGATGGGCGACCGCAAGTCGCGTATCCTTGCCGCACTGGTCCTTGCCTTCGGCGTCGCGGCGATGGTCTGGGTCGTATTCCTCGTCGTTCTCGGCCTGCCGATGCGGCCGTACCGGATGCCTTTTTGATGGAGCTCGTCGCCAATCTGGCGCTCGGCTTCGAGACGGCGTTCACGCCCGTCAACCTGCTGTACTGCTTCGTCGGCGTGTTCCTCGGCACCTTCATCGGCGTGCTGCCGGGCATCGGAGCACTTGCCGCCGTTTCGATGCTCCTGCCGGTGACCTTCTACATCGAGCCGACGGCAGCGCTGGTCATGCTGGCGGGCGTCTACTACGGCGCCGAGTACGGCGGCTCCATCGCCTCGATCCTGTTGAACCTCCCCGGCACGCCGTCGGCCGCCGTCACCTGCCTCGACGGCTATCCCATGGCCAAGCAGGGCCGGGCGGGCGTCGCCCTCTTCATGACCACGGTCGCCTCGTTCTGCGGCGCCACCGCCGGCATCCTCGTGCTGACGGCGTTCGCGCCCTTGCTCGCCGAGGTGGCGCTCGCCTTCGGCCCGACCGAGTATTTCTCGGTCATGGTGCTGGGGCTGATCGCTGCCGCCGCCATCACCCAGGGCTCGGCGGTCAAAGGCCTCGCCATGGTCGGTCTCGGCGTCCTGATCGGCTGCATCGGTACCGACATCAACACCGGCATCCCGCGCTACACCTTCGGCAACCCCAATCTGCTCGACGGCGTCAACCTCGTTGCCCTGGCGATGGGCCTGTTCGGCATCTCCGAAATCATCGCCTCGATCGATAGCCGGAGCGGCGGCGTCCTGCAGTCGCGTTTCAGCCTCAAGGCGATGCTGCCGACGCGCGCCGACGTCAGGCAGGCCACCTTGCCCATTCTACGCGGCACCGGGATCGGCGCCTTCTTCGGCACGTTGCCCGGCACCGGCCAGACCATCGCCTCGTTCATGGCCTACGCCACCGAGAAGCGCACCGCGCGTGACCCCTCGCGCTTCGGCAAGGGCGCCATCGAGGGCATCTCGGCGCCGGAGGCCGCCAACAACGCCGCCGCCCAGACCGCCTTCATCCCCACCCTGTCGCTCGCCATTCCCGGCAGTGCCACGATGGCGCTGATGCTTGGCGCCTTGATGATCCACGGCATCAATCCTGGTCCGCAATTCATGACGCAGCACCCCGAGATGTTCTGGGGTCTCGTCGCCAGCTTTTGGATCGGCAACGTTATCCTCGTGCTCTTGAACATCCCGCTCATCGGCATCTGGGTGCGTATCCTCCAGATACCGTATCAATATTTATATCCGACGATCATCGTGTTGATCTGCATCGGCGTTTACAGTGTCAACAACAGTATTTTCGACGTTGCGCTGGCGCTGATATTCGGGATGTTCGGCTACGGCATGCGCCTGTTGCACTTCGAGCCGGCGCCGCTGTTGATCGGCTTCGTGCTGGGACCGATGCTGGAGGAAAATTTCCGCCGGGCGATGCTGTTCTCGCGCGGCGACTACGGCACGTTCGTGACCAACCCGGTCAGCGGCGCACTGCTGGGGCTGACGGCACTGTTGCTGCTGTGGTCCCTGGTGCGGCCGTTGCGCGCCTATCTCCGCCGCCGCGCTGCTGCGACGGCGCGATGATCGGGCGGTGTAGCGACGCCGCTGGAACGTGTACCCTAGGCGCGGATTCGGTAGTGGCAGGGGATTCGGCGGCGTGAGCACGGACGAGGGCAAGGGCTCGTTTCTCGGCACCGGCTGGGCCTTTCCGGTCGCGTTCGACGCGGCGACCAAGGGTGTGGCGATGGCCTCGGACGAAGAGGACGTGCGCCAGAGCCTCGAAATCCTCCTGCGCACGCGGCCGGGCGAGCGCGTGATGCAGCCGCGCTACGGCTGCGACATCTACCGCTTCGTGTTCGACCGGCTCGACGCCAACGTCGTCGCCGACCTGCGCGATGCCATCGCCCAGGCGATCCTGTTCTTCGAGCCGCGGGTGGTGCTGGAGGACGTGCGCGTCGACATCGCCGATCCGCTCGGTGGCCGGCTGCGCGTCGAGATCGTCTACCGCATCATCGCCACCAACAATCGCGCCAACGTGGTCTTTCCCTTCTACCTCCAGGAAGGGACGCTGGTGAGCGAGGTGCCCGACCGGGCGTGAGGTGCGGCGACCGTCGGCTACGGGTCCTCCTCCCGGCGCAGACGGGCGATCGATGCGACGACGATATAGACGAACAGGCCCACGGACATCAGCGCCAACAGCTCGAACGCCTCGGTCCTCAGCCACGGGTCGCACACCGCGACGACGAAGAAGAGGGAGAAGAAGAGCGTGGCGATGATCGGCAGCAGGAACAGCCGCTGCGCGACGTCGGTGCAAAAGCGGCACGACAGCCGCGCCACGACGCCGATCACGAAGGCAGCGAGCAGCAAGGCCGCGAGCAGGGCGCGGAACGGCATCCGGTCGGGGCAGACCACGTCGCACACCATCGGCACCGCCTGCGCCCAGTCGGTCAACAGGTCATCGGTGTCGCGGATCCAAAAGGCGTCTTCCACCGCGTCGATCACCTCGGCATAGCCCGCCTGATCGTCGAGCGGCGGCGGCCAGAAGCCGACGCCCGCGAAGTTGTCCTTGAAGAAACTCAGGTCGTCGCGGAACTGACTGTAGGGCGTTTCCTGAAGTTGCGGCGCGACGCGGCCGCCGTCGTCGAGGCGCGGGACGAGGTGGTAGATCGCCTGATGGCCGTTGGGCGGTACCACGGGCACCACCATCCGCAGCACGTCCTCGCGCCGCTCGCCGGCGAAGGCCGCTTCGATGCCGCGGTGCAGCCGCCGCTTGCTGTCGCGGGTGGGCCGCTCGAGGAAAACGAGGACGAGGTCGACCACGCGCGGCTGTGGCGAGGTGCCGGTGTGCGGGTCGACGCGCACGCCCAAAAGGTCCGCGAGGCCAAGGAACACCTCGCCGACCGAAGCCGTATCGCCGGGCCCGTCATCCTCGCCGACCCCCGGCATGTCGAAGGCCACGTTGAGGTTCACCTGGCGCGGCAGTCCGGCGGCGACCGCCCTGACGATCTCGGCAATCCGCTTCGTCGCGGTGCCGTCATCGTCCGCGGCGGCGGCAGCGAAGCCGGTGAAGTAGAGGGTCACGCCGTCGACCCGGTGCGGCAGGAGGCGGTCGAACACACTCGTGCTGAACAGGTTGGCGAGGGTCGGACGGCCGCGGTCGAAGGGCTCGCCCGCCGTCGCGGCGACCACGGCGGCCGCCTGCTCGACGACCGCTGCCGACCAGTCGAGCCAGCCGTCGAGCTGGATGGCGAGATCGGCCTTGGTGTAGTGGCGGTTCGTCGAGGTCAGGAATTCCCGGCCGCCGAGCGCCGGCTGCCAGTGCTTGCGTGTGACGTCCAGGTCGGTCGTGCCGGCGAGGCGCACGCCGAAATAGGCAAGCCTGGAGACGAGGCTCAAGTCGATCCGGCCGAGCGCCGCCGCGTCGCCGTTGCCTTGCAGCCAGAACGGATAGAAGCCGTAGACCTCGCCGGCAAGCGGGCGCACGCAGCCGCAATCGGCGACGAACGGCACCAACGGCTGTTCGGGAGGGGCGTCCGTGCGCCGCGCCGCGTCGGCGAGGATCGAAAGCTCGGCCGTGGTCACCGGCGTCAGGTGCAGATTGCCCGGGTGCTGGACCGCCTGCTCGAACAGGTGCCGGTCGACGAAGGCCACGTCTGCCAGCGGCTCGACACGGCGCAGCGTGCCTTCGCCGACTGGGCGGAGCGCCGGCAGCGTGGCGAGTTCGTCGGCGATCTCGCGGGTGAGCCGCACCGTGGCCCTCGGTTCGATCAGGCCGGCGATCTTTTGCAGGTAGTCGTCGGCGCGCTCGTCGACCGTGGCCGCCAGGGCCGGTTCGATTCGTACCCGCGCCCAGTCCTGCAACGCGCCCAACGAGGGGAACGGCCGCGCGAACAGGGGCTCGACGGCATCGAACACCTCGTCCGGTAGGGCCGCCGCCAGCTCGGGTCGGGCGGCGTCCGGGACCGCGATCAGGTCCGTCGCCTCGTCGGGCGGGTCGCTCGGCTCGACGCCGAGGACGAACTCGTCGAGCCGTGGCGGGCGCGGGCGGCGGACGGTTTCGGCGCGCGCGGCGACGAGCCCGGCGTAGCGCTCGGCCTCGCTCCGCTGCATCTGGCGGAGCTGCGCTTCCAGGTCGCGGGCGATGGCGGCCTCCAGCTCGGCACGGCTGGCGCTCCTCAACTCGGCATAGGGCTGGACGACGCTCCGCACGTCCTGCGGCAGGTCCAAGACGAGCGCTGCCGTGGCATCGGGCGCCAACCCCCAGCTGGTTCGCGACGGCGCGCCCGCGACCATCGGCTCGGCCAAGGCCTCGTTGCACGCATCCAGCGGCCCAACGGTGTCGCCCACCGCCCGCAGGAGCGCCGCACCGTCGGCGTAGTCCTCGCCGACGAGGCCGGTCAGGGCCTGGGCGCGTTGCGGCCGCGCGTGCAGCGCCTCCAGCCCGTCTGCATCGAGCATGTAGTAGGCCCAGTCGTCGCCCGGCCGGCAGGCCGCGGGCATCGGCCGAACCGGACTGGACGGTGGCCGGTAGCCATCCAGCAGGGCGAGCACGTTCGGCGCGGTGCCGGCGAGGCGCATCAGCCGATGGCCGGGAAGATCGGTGTCGTGGTCGCTCACGACCCAGGCGCCGAAGGCACTGGACGACAGGGTCGCGAGGCCACGCGGCTCGCCCGTCTCGATCGCGGTGAAGTGGTCGATCGCCTCGGCTACCGCCGGGGCCAGCCCGCCGGCCGGCGGCACGGTCGGGAAGATGGTGCAGAAGCGGCGAACCGCGCTCGCGTCATCGGCGGCGGCCGTGCCCGGTGCGTCGCCCAGCAGGCCGTCGAGGGTGGCGAGGGCCTGGCGGCGATCGCTCGCGAGCGCGCCGAGCGCTGCCGTGGCCACCGCATCGGTGCAGGCACCGGGCTCGGTCTCCGGCCGTGCGTTGCCGCGCCATTCCTCCAAGAGCCGCACCACCATCGGCGCGGTGCCGGCAAGGCGCAGGCGCCTGAGGTTGCGTCCGTCCGCGAGCGTTCCCGCATCGAGAAAATCGCCGAAGCCGTCCGCCGTCAGCCGGCTCCGCCAATCGGCCAAGCCCGGCCCTGTCCAGCCGCTACCGCCGTCGTGGATGGCAGCGTAGTGAACGGCCGCATCGACCATGGCGGCCCGGCGGCTGGCGTCGGTGCGAACCGGGAAGTCGCGGCAGAACATCTCCAAGGCGCGCAGCGTCTCCCGACCGACGATGCCGTCGGCGAGATACGAGGGCCAGTTCCGGATGCCACGGGCATTGGCCTCCGCCGGGGTGTAGATCGCCCGCGGTCCGCCCTGGATGCGCCGTACCAGGTCGGGTGCTTCGCCCCGGAGGCCATCGAAGATGGCGCAGTCGGCCGCTTGCTGGGCATGGGCCGCCGTGGGCGCGAGACCGAAGGCGACGACAGCGGCGGCCGCAAGAAGCATCGGCCCCCTCACAGCGTGCGTCCCTGCTTGCGCATTTCCTTGGCGATCCCGGCTTGGAGGTCCATCTGGGCGATGGCCTCGCGGCCGTCGTTCAGCGCGGCGATGGCGGCGTGGCGGACGACGTTGACGATGGCGCCGCCCGCCATCTCCACCCGCTCGGCAAGCGCCGCGAGGTCGACGTCGGCGGCGAGCCTAGTCTCGCCGCCGAGGGCACCCCGCCAGAGCCGGAGGCGCTCGTCGGCGTCGGGCATGGGGAAATGGACCAGCGACTGAAAGCGCCGGGCGAAGGCCTCGTCGATGTTGCTCTTGAGGTTGGTGGCGAGCACCACCAGCCCCGGCGTGTCCTCGACCCGTTGCAGGAGATAGGCGATCTCCTGGTTGCCGTGGCGGTCGAGCGAGGTCGTCGCCTGCGTGCGCTTGCCGAACAGGGCGTCCGCCTCGTCGAAGAACAGAAGCCAGTCGCGGTGACGGGCGCGATCGAACACCCGCGCCAGGTTCTTCTCGGTCTCGCCGACGTATTTGGACACCATCAGCGAGAGGTCGACGCGGTAGACGTCGAGACCGAGGGCCTGGCCGAGCAGGACGGCCGTCAGCGTCTTGCCGGTGCCGGGCGGGCCGTAGAAGAGGCAGCGATAGCCGGGCTTGAGCGTGCGGCCGAAGCCCCAGTCGTCCATGATCCGCCGTTCGTGCCGCATCCAGCCTTCGATCTGCGCCAGTTCGACGCGGGCGTCGGCCGGCAGGACCAGATCGCTCCAGCCGAGGCGTGTCGTGAGGTGCGTCGCCGGGAAGTCGGGGCTGAAGTCGGGCTTGGGGCGATGGCCGGTGGTCAGCCGCTCGACCCAGTCCGCCGGCACGGTCAGCGCCCCGCTCAGTTCCGGCTCGAAGGCGCCGACCGGCTCCAGGCGGACGAGGTCGAGGCGGCGGAAGACGTGGTCGCCGCGCAGCATCGCCTGCACCCGCACCCGCCGCTCGAGGTCGCTGCCGGCGACGACGAAAGCGGCCGTCTCGCCGGTCGGCAGGAAGCCCGTGTGATGGCTGCCGCGCCAGCCGCCGAACTCCGCGAAGCCGCGGCCGAGGCCGGTGTTCTGCACGAACAGCGGATCGAGGAGTTGCGGGCGGAGGTGCGGTGCCAGCGCCAGGATCAGGACCAACCGCTCGGCCGCGTCGAGCCCGCCATCGGCGACCGTCCGGGCATAGGCGCCGGTCTCCCCGGCAAGCGGCGGCGCCGGCGGCGCTGGCACCGTCTCGCCGAAATGCGACCGCAACCGGGCGTCGAGCACGGCCGCGAGCCACTCGAGTTCGGCGTCGAGCAGGCGCGTGTGCGGTGCATTGGTCATGGTCGCCAGTCCGCGGTCAGGGGCGCCGGCATCCAGGGGTGGCGAACGACGCGATAGGTCCAGGGCAGACGGTCCAGGAGCATGTCGTAGGCACGGGCTTCGACGCGCAGGTGCAGGCCCTCGTCGCGCCGGCGGACGACGCCCGGCCGTTGCAGGAACGCTTCGCGCAGCCCGGCGACGGAGGTCCGGCCGATCGCCGACCAATGCGCGATCATCGCGGCGAGCAGCCCGTCCACCAGGGTGCGGTCCGCTTCGCTCTCGAGCGGCGTGGCGGGCATCGGCGGCGCCTCCGGTTCGAGGCCCACGAGAACGGCGGCGATCCGGTCGGGTCGCGTCTCGGGCGGACGCGGCACGCCGCCCCAGACGGCATGGACGACGAGATCGAAGGCACGACGCTGTGCCGCGTCGTCGACGAAGCCCCGCTCAAAAAGGAGGCCGGCACGGTCGAACAGGCGTGGCAGGTAGGCGGCCAGCAGCACCGCTCCGGCATCGTCCGTCCACCACGCTACGGCGTGCGACGCCTGCGCTCGGTGGGGCATGGCGAGAGGCGGCGTTGCCGTGCTTGCGTTCGCGTCGGCGAGCGCCCCCTCGAACGTGCGAGCGGCGTCGCCGCGTGCCGCCACGAGTGCCGCTTCGAGGGCCCGCTGCCAGAGGTCGATCTCGCCGCGCGCCGCATGTGCTGCCGCCAGTTCGCGTGCGTCGAGCAGGGCCGCCGCCTCCTCGCCGCGCAACCTCTCGACGATGCTGGCGAGGTCGTCCGCCGCGAGTAGCCGTGGCAGCCGTCCCGCGACCGTGGTCGCGGGCGCGCGGCGCAGCAGGTCGACCAAGCGCTCGGGCGCCATCCTCAGCAGCGTCGCCGCATGGGCGCCGAGGGCCCGGCCGGGCTCGCCCTGGCCGTGGAGCCACCGCACGAGCGCTGCATCCACGTCCTCGGACGGTGCGTCGGCCGGGCCGTCTTGGACCAGCGAACGGAGCGCTTCGACGAGCGCAGGTCTCGGGTCCGTCTCGCCCGACGCCGATATCGGCGGGACCGTCGCACCATCCGGCAGCACGCGGCGCCAAGCCTCGTGCAACGTCCGAAGCTCCGTCGCGGTGCGGCCGTGAACCAGGGTCTCGAGCCATACCGCCCCATCGCGAAGATCGCCACGCAGGCGCACGAGCAGGCCGGGTGCGGCCCGCTCCAGGCGGCTCGCCGCCGCCGTCAGGTCGCCAGGCGCCATGCGGCCCGCGACGATCTCGCGATAGAGCGCGTAGACCCTGTCCACCGATGCGGGTGGCGGGCGGACCGCGGTGCGCGGCGCGTCCGGATCGATGGGGGTTCTCGCCAGCACTGCGCGGAGGACGTCGACGAGCAGCGTTTCGGGCCGGTCGTGGCTGGCGGCGCGGGCGGCGATGGCGGCCCGCAGTTCGACCGCACCGTCCGGGGCGGCAACCGCCAGGAAATCGTCGACGACGGCGCGGAGTTCTTCGGCGCCGCGGCCGTCCACCAAGGTCGCCAATGTGGGCCGGGCCTGGCGCAGGTCGTCGACGAGTCGGTGCAGCCGTTCCGGCGCCTCGCGGCGGAGACGTCCGGTCGCCGCGCCGAGCGCTCCAGCGGGCAGGTCGCCCGCGACGAGCCTGCGGTAGAGCGCGTCGGTCGGTTCCGGTGCTGCAACCGCGACGTCCGACGCCGCGTCGAGGTCGACCGGCTCGCCGCGAAGCAGTCGCTCCAGCGCGTCCAGGGCGAACGTCCGCGGGGCCGGATGCGCCGCGGCTCGCGCCGCGATGGCGGCGCGGAGTTCGCGGGCGCCGTCGGGCGTCGTGACCGCCAGGAGGTCGTCGAGGACGGCGCCGAGCTCGGCAGCGTCGCGGCCCTCGGCCAGAGTCGTGAGGGCTCGACGGTTGCGGCGGAGGTGGTCCCACAGGTGGCGCAGGCGCTCGGGCGCTTCCCGCCGCAGCCGTGCGGTCGCCACGTCGAGCGCTCCAGCGGGCAGGTCGCCCGCGACGATCCGATGGTAGAGCGCGTCGGTCGGATCGGGGGTGTCGAGGTCGACCGGCTCGCCGCGAAGCAGTCGCTCCAGCACGTCCAGGGCGAACGTCCGCGGGGCCGGATGCGCCGCGGCTCGCGCCGCGATGGCGGCGCGGAGTTCGCGGGCGCCGTCGGGCGTCGTGACCGCCAGGAGGTCGTCGAGGACGGCGCCGAGC